>JAISIX010000182.1 GCA_031261805.1 Mediterranea sp. (in: CFB group bacteria) | reverse complement strand
TTTCTCCAGCGAGCATTGTATCAGTTCGCGCAAGGAGGGTTCGTCTTCTACTACCAATATCTTCATCGCTTCTTTTGCTCCTTTCTTGGGTTAAAGTGCTACAAAGTAAAGAGATATTTCTGAAATAAAGCTGAATTCTACCGTACTTTTCGTATCGTCACCGTGTCGTTCACGATTGGAGACCGCGTTGTTCGGGGTTAGCCACCCGGGTGACTAACCCTGAACGACCCTACTCTTACTTCATAAACACGAAGTAGACGGCTCCCACCAAGCAGACGAAGGCAGCCAGATGGTTCCACTGGAGCGCTTCGCCCTTGAAAGCCAATACGCTGAAGAGGGTGAAGACAACCAAGGTGATAACCTCCTGTATCACCTTGAGTTGCATGAGCGAGAAGGGACCACCGTTGCCGGCAAAGCCGATGCGGTTGGCCGGCACCTGGCAGGTGTACTCCAACAGGGCGATGCTCCACGAAAAGACGATGACGGCAAAGAGTGGCCAGTTGGAGATGACCTTCATCTCCTGAAGCTTGAGATGCCCGTACCAAGCGAAGGTCATAAAGATATTGGATACGATGAGCAAAAGGATGGTATATACACCTTTCATAACGATGAGCTTGTTTGTATGTGGTTGGGTAATAATTCTGTTTGCACATTGGTCATGCTGCCCCACAGGCTATAGCGTGCCTCGGGATTCATCGCCTCAAGCCGCCGGAGGATGTCCCTCATCTCGCTACGGCTCGACCCCGACTCATAAGGGCAGTTCTTCACCTGTTTCCGGTAGCCTCGGAGCGCGGCCATCTCTATCAAGTCGGCCTCGTGCACGAGGCACATCGGACGGATGAGGGTCATGTCGAACTTCTTCATCAGCAGAAGGGGCGGCATGGTACCAAACGCGCCTTGATAGGTGATGTTCATCAATAAGGTGGCAAGGATGTCGTCCATGTGGTGCCCCAAAGCAATCTTGTTGCACCCCTGCTCCTTGGCGATGGTGAAGAGCGCCTTGCGGCGGTTCCACGAGCAGAGGAAACAGGGCGACTTGCGATGGTCTGTATCGGGGTCGAACGAGGTCTCGTAACTGATAAACGGTATGCCATAAGCCTCGCAGTGCCTGCGCAGGTACTCCGTATCGCTCTGGTAGGCGATGTTTCGCATCACCACGTGAGCCGCCACCACCGAAAAACGGGGCTTATAGATGCGCGCCCGCCGCCCCAGCAGCTCTACCAACGCCAACGAGTCCTTGCCGCCCGACAGCCCGACGAGAATCTTATCCCCCTCAGCTATCAGCCCATACTGCATCACACCCTTGCTAAACCGACGCTCAATACGACGGAGCGTCTTCTCTTCTTCTGTAAACTGTGCCATGTCCTTTCTTCCAAAATAGGCTGCAAAAGTAACTCAAAAGAGCGAATTAAAGAAGAATTAACATAATAGAATGAACGAAGAAGCGCTAATAAACAATTAATTTGTATTTTTGAGCGGTTGATTCAAACCCCTTGTAAAGAAGTAACAGTAATGAAGAGACGATATATACCCATCCTCGCAGGGATACTCCTGTGCACCGGGCTGCAGGCCCAAACACTGGAACAGGCACGCTCCATGTTTGCCAAGGGTGACTACGAACAGGCCAAGCCCGTGTTCGAAAAGTACCGCAAGTCGCAACCCTCGAACGCCAACTACAACTATTGGTACGGCGTGTGTTGCCTGAAAACGGACGATGCCGCCAACGCCGTGAAGCCCTTGGAACTGGCCGTAAGACGGCGGGTGAGCGGCGGCCAGCTATACCTGGGGCAGGCGTACGACGCCGTGTACCGCTTTGAGGACGCCGTAGACTGCCTGACGGAATACGTCGCCGAGCTGGAGAAACGCAAGAAGCCTACCGACGAGGCCAACGAATGGCTGGAGAAGTGCAGGGTACACCTGCGGATGCTGAAAGGAACGGAGAACGTATGCGTGGTGGACAGCTTCGTGGTGGACAAAGAAGGGTTTCTAACCACCTACAAGCTAAGCGAGGAGTCGGGCAAACTATTCGACTACAACAACTTCTTCCACGCCACGGGCGACCACCCCGGGACAGTGTACGAAACAGAGATAGGCAACAAGATATACTATAGCGAGGAGGGGGCGAAAGGCACGCTCGACATCTTCTCGAAAAGCAAGCTGCTGAACGACTGGAGCAAAGGGACTTCACTGCCCGGAAGCATCAACGAAGCGGGCAACGCCAACTACCCCTACGTGATGTCCGACGGCATCACCATCTACTACGCCAGCGACGGTGACGGGCTGGGCGGGTACGACATCTTCGTGACCCGCTACAACACCAACAACGATACCTACCTCGTGCCCGAGAACGTAGGGATGCCCTTCAACTCGCCCTACAACGACTATATGTACGCCATCGACGAGTTCAACAACCTCGGCTGGTTTGCCTCCGACCGCTATCAACCCGCGGGAAAGGTGTGCATCTACGTCTTCATCCCCAACGCCACCCGCCAACCCTACAACTATGAGGCCATGGACACTGACCGGCTGGTGAGCCTGGCGCAACTACGCTCACTAAAAGACACGTGGCAAGGACGCGACGAAAGCACGGTGGAGGCAGCGCAGCAACGCCTACAGACGGCCCTAAGCCGGAAACCAGCCACGGAACGCAAAGGCGACTTTGAGTTCGTGGTAGACGACCGAAGGACCTACTCGCACCTCACCGACTTCCAATCGGTCAAAGCCAAGCAGCTCTTCCAGAACTACCAACGGATGCAGAAAGACTACCAGCAACAGCAGGAGAAACTGGCAGGACTACGCACGCAATACGCCGCCGCCAAAGGCAAACAGGCACAAGCCGCCCTCGCCCCCGCCATACTCGACCTGGAGAAACGGGGGCTGCAAATGACCGGCGAGCTGGACGCACTGGCCACCCACGTACGCAACGCAGAGATACAAAAAGAAAAATAACCCCCCGAAAAACATTAAAGTCTTATGGATGTACTGATCATTGCCGTTCTTATTATCGCCGCAGCACTGCTGTTCCTCATTGAGCTATTTATAGTACCGGGCATCAGCTTGGCCGGAATAGGCGCCTTGGTATGCGCCGTGTATGCCAACTACTATGCGTTTGTCCACTTGGGCACAACGGGCGGAGTAGTAACCCTCATCATCTCGGGCATCGTCTGCATCGGCGCCTTGGTATGGTTTATGCGTTCCAAGATGCTGGACAGGCTCGCGCTCCAGAAAGACGTGGACTGGAAAGTAAACCCCATCGGCACCGAACGCGCCTCGGAGCGTCGGGTGAAGGTGGGCGACAAAGGCATCAGCGTAACCCGCCTGGCACAGATAGGCTCGGCCGAATTCGACGGAAACGTGGTGGAGGTAAGGTCCATCGACGGTTTCGTGGACGAAAAGACACCGGTGGTGGTGCGCCGCATCAACGACGGCACCATCATGGTAGAGAAACTGAAATAATCATTTAATTAACCCTTTAATAAAACAACTTGCTAATGGACACACCATTCTTACCTATCGCCTTGATAGTGGGAGCCATCATCTTCCTGATAGTCTTCTTCCACTACGTCCCCTTCTTCCTCTGGCTATCGGCCAAAGTGTCGGGTGTCAACATCTCGCTCATCCAGCTCTTCTTGATGCGCATCCGTAACGTGCCCCCCTACATCATCGTACCGGGCATGATTGAGGCTCACAAAGCCGGACTGAAAAGCATCACCCGCGACGAACTGGAGGCACACTACCTGGCCGGCGGACGGGTGGAGAAAGTAGTGCACGCCTTGGTGTCGGCCTCGAAAGCCAACATCGAACTCTCCTTCCAAATGGCAACTGCCATTGACTTGGCAGGGCGCGACGTGTTCGAAGCCGTACAGATGTCCGTCAACCCCAAGGTCATCGACACCCCGCCTGTAACGGCCGTAGCCAAAGACGGTATCCAGCTCATCGCCAAAGCCCGTGTGACGGTGCGCGCCAACATCCGCCAGCTGGTGGGTGGCGCCGGCGAAGACACCATCCTGGCCCGTGTAGGCGAAGGCATCGTCTCCTCCATCGGCTCGTCCGAGAACCATAAGTCGGTGCTCGAAAACCCCGACTCCATCTCCAAGCTCGTGCTGCGCAAAGGCTTGGATGCCGGTACCGCCTTCGAGATTCTCTCCATCGACATTGCCGACATAGATATAGGTAAGAACATCGGTGCCGCCCTGCAGATAGACCAAGCCAACGCCGACAAGAACATCGCACAGGCCAAGGCCGAAGAACGACGCGCCATGGCCGTGGCATCCGAACAGGAGATGAAAGCCAAGGCACAAGAGGCACGCGCCAAGGTGATAGAGGCCGAAGCCGAAGTGCCCAAGGCCATGGCCGAAGCCTTCCGCAGCGGCAACCTTGGCATCATGGACTACTACCGGATGAAGAACATCGAGGCAGACACCTCCATGCGCGAGAACATCGCCAAACCCATCACAAGCGGACTGGGCAACCAACCGCTGAGTAAGTAAACAAACTGAAGTGGACAGGGAGACAAGAGGCACGAGGCTAAGAAGCCGCGCTCCTCTGTCTCCTTGTCGGCTTATCAATACTTAGAGACAATGAAAAAGTACTTCCCCCCCTCCGAGCTGATTATCAACGACGACGGCTCGGTATTCCACCTCCACGTAAAACCCGAATGGCTGGCCGATAAAGTCATCCTCGTAGGCGACCCCGGACGCGTGGCATTGGTAGCTTCCCATTTCGAAAACAAAGAGTGCGAGGTGGAGAGCCGTGAGTTCAGGACCATCACCGGCTCCTACAAAGGCAAACGCATCACAGTAGTATCGACCGGCATTGGCTGCGACAACATCGACATCGTACTCAACGAGCTGGACGCCTTGGCCAACATAGACTTCGGCACCCGCCAAGAGAAGGATACCTTCCGACAGTTGGAGCTGGTACGCATAGGTACCTGCGGCGGACTGCAACCCAACACGCCCGTGGGCACGTTCATCTGCTCGGAGAAGTCGGTAGGCTTCGACGGACTGCTGAACTTCTACGCCGGACGCAACGCCGTGTGCGACCTCCCCTTCGAACGTGCCCTCGTGGCTCATTTGGGCTGGACGGGCAACACTTGCAACCCCTACCCCTACGTAGTGGCAGCCAACGAAGAGCTGGTGGAACGCATCGCACAGAAGGATATGGTACACGGTGTCACCATCTCCCCCGGTGGCTTCTTCGGCCCGCAAGGACGCGAACTGCGCATTCCACTGGCAGACCCCAAGCAAAACGAGAAAATAGAAGCCTTTGAGTACCAAGGGTTCAAGATTACTAACTTCGAGATGGAAAGTTCGGCCCTCGCCGGCCTCAGCAAGCTGATGGGGCACAAAGCCACCACCGTCTGCATGGTCATCGCCGACCGCTTGAACAAGGGGACCAACACTGGCTACAAGAACACCATCGACACACTGATAAAGACTGTTCTCGACCGTATATAAATGAACCAGACAGATACCATCTGCGCCATCGCCACCGCCCAAGGCGGGGCGATTGGCGTTATCCGCGTCTCCGGCCCGGAAGCTATCAGCATAACCGAACGCATCTTCCGTCCGGCACAAACCAACAAGCTGCTCAGTAAACAGAAACCCTACACGCTCACCTTCGGCCGCATCGTCGACGGTGAGGAGGTAGTGGACGAGGTGCTCGTCAGCCTCTTCCGCGCCCCTCACTCCTACACGGGCGAAGAGAGCGTAGAAATCAGTTGCCACGGCTCGGCCTACATCCTGCAGCGGATCACGCAACTACTCATCAAGGACGGTTGCCGCATGGCGCACCCCGGCGAGTATACCCAGCGAGCCTTCCTCAACGGCAAGATGGACCTCAGCCAAGCCGAAGCCGTGGCCGACCTCATCGCCTCCACCTCCGCCGCCACCCATCGCCTTGCCATGAGCCAAATGCGAGGCGGCTTCAGCAAGGAGTTAGCGGCGTTGCGCGACAAACTGCTGCACTTCACCTCCCTCATCGAGCTGGAGCTGGACTTCAGCGACCACGAAGACGTGGAGTTCGCCGACCGCTCCGCCCTCCACGCCCTGGCCGACGAGATTGAAACGGTGCTCGCCCGCCTCACCCACTCCTTCAGCGTGGGCAACGCCATCAAGAACGGCATCCCCGTGGCCATCATCGGCGAGACCAACGCCGGCAAGTCCACCCTCCTCAACACGCTGGTAGGCGAAGAGCGCGCCATCGTGAGCGACATTCACGGCACTACCCGCGACGTCATCGAAGACACCATCAACCTCGGAGGCATCACCTTCCGCTTCATCGACACCGCCGGCATCCGCGAGACAACTGACACCATCGAGACACTCGGTATCGAACGCACTTTCCAAAAGGTAGCCCAAGCGGAAATCGTCCTCTGGGTCATCGA
>JAISIX010000142.1 GCA_031261805.1 Mediterranea sp. (in: CFB group bacteria) | reverse complement strand
ATTAGATGATATAATATAAATGTGTACGTTCATTATTTGTCCCTCCCCTCCGCCCTACGGGCACCTCCCCTCCGCGGGAGAGGAGGATTTCAGTTACCACCGCCGTGTCAGAATCGTGTGCAGCTAATCACTAATCACTCACCACTAATCACTAACATACCCCCTCCAATTTATCGCATTGTCCTCCTCGCTAAACTATAATCAGCCAGCGAACCCAGCCAGCAAATCATCCCCGAGTACAGGAGGAATCCTCCCTGAACAAAGTATAAAGTTCTATAAATAAGAGGGGAATATCTGGTAAGGAGGAACATTTCGTCTCCTCTTTTGTTTATCACAGCAACGTAATAACCTAAACAACGTAAGTAGTATGATTGGATTCATCATTTGGATTATCGGCTTAGTGCTGACAATCAAGGCTGCCATTGAGATTTGGAGCCTAAACGCGGATGTCGTTAAGAAACTCTTAGTGATTATAGTGATAGTACTCACCAGCTGGATTGGGCTGCTATTCTATTACTTCTACGGGAAAGGACGGATGGCCGGTTGGTTGAAATAACCACCAAACATAGCCAGCGGAAACAAAGAGGGCGAAGTGGGGACAATCTCCCCTACTCCGCCCTCTTTATATGTTAGCGCTCGCGTGTGGAAATCCCCCCGCTACTCACTCATTATGGTAACGTATAATGTCCTTGGAGTCTATCTGCATCACCCTGACTCTGTCCTTCTGCGCTTTGTCTTGAAACCATAGCTCCGTGAGCAAGCTGCTGTTTCTGCAGATCAAGAGACTCAACTCGGCAAGACCGCTTACGTCGAGCTTGGTGAGCACTGTATTTTCGAAAGATAGTTTTGCTATTTTCGGTGAGTTACCCAAGGTCAACTCGACCAGCGAGTGATTGTCTTCAATCCGCAAGAGTTCCAAGCCCGTAAGTCTGCTTACGTCGAGTTTTGAGAATGCGCTCTCATATAAACTGAATTCAGTCAAATTTGGCATCTCCCCCAAGGTCAGTTCAGCCAGCGACTGTCCCCCACAGAACAGATATTTCAACTTAGCTAAGTGGCTTATATCAAGTTTAGTCAACGAAGTGCCGTCGCATATGATGTATTCCAAGTTCGGCAAATCACCCAGCGTAAGTTCGGTTAGCGAAAGGTTGTCACTACAATCCAGAGACTCCAACTTCGTGAGGCTACTTACATCAAGCGTGGTCAACGCATTATTCTCGCAACTGAGATCTTCTAAGTTCGTGAGACTACTTACGTCGATATTGGTCAGCGCATTATTCCTGCAAGTAAGTTTTGCCAAATTCTCGAAGAATTGTATTCCCTCCAAGCTTTCGATGCCTTGACCCTCGCAGTTAATCCCCGGCACCGCCTTGGCCTCTTCCAGACTTATCTTGTCGGGGTGTGCATGGGTAATCTGATCCAGCAACGAGGCTTTGAACTTCGCGTCGGGGATGGGGATGTCGGTAGGGTCGAACACCGTCACTGTGGCGGTGCCCTTCACGCCGTTGGAGGCGGTGGCGGTGATGGTCGTTGTGCCCTGTGCCTTGGCGCTCACCGCACCCTTGGCATCGACCTCGGCTATCGAGGCGTTGGCGCTGCTCCACTCCAAGGTCTTGTCGGTGGCATCATCGGGGGCAATGGTGGCGGTGAGTGTCGCCTCCTTGCCCGGCTCAAGAGACACCGTAGCAGGACTTAACTGTATGGTTACTACTTCTACTACGGGAGTAGGTGGTTCGCTCTTCTTGTCGTCCGAGCAGGAAGCAAGAAGGATAACTGGCAGTGCCGCAAGGGCTACTGCAAACGTTCGTAGATTTGTCTGATCTCTCATAAGGGTTGTTGTTTAGAGTTTATAGTCATGCATGTTTCGGCATAAGCCGTTATCATTAGCCAGACGAAATGGAGAGTAGCGCTATGCTCGCAGCGGCTACTCACTCATTATGGTAACGTATAATGTCCTCGGAGTCTATATTCAACGAGACTCTATCCCTCTGCGCTTTGTCCTGGAACCATAACTCCGTGAGCAAACTGTTGTTTCGACAGGTCAAGAAATTCAATCCTGTAAGACCGCTTAGGTCGAGTTTGGCGAGCACTGTATTTTCGAAAGAGAGGTATTCTAACTTCGGCAAATTATCCAAGGTAAGTTCGGTCAGCGAATGATTTTCTAAAATGAACAGACCCTTCAATTCCGTAAGACCACTTATATCCAGCTTGGAGAATACATCCCCATATATCTGGAATTGCATCAAATTGGACGCCTCCCCAAAGATTACTTCATCCAGCGAGTTATCTCCGCACGCCAGAAACATCAACTTCGTGAGACTACTTACATCAAGCCTGGTCAGCCTATTATGCTGGCAATTGAGTATTTCTAAGTTCGTGAGACTACTTACGTCGAGATTGGTCAGTTTATTATCCTCGCAATAGAGTAATTTTAACTTCGTGAGACTACTTACGTCGAGATTGGTCAGCACATTATCCCCGCAATAGAGCATCTCTAAGTTCTCGAAGAATTGTATTCCTTCCAGGCTTTCGATGCCTTGACTGGCACAGTTAATCCCCGGCACCGCCTTGGCCTCTTCCAAGCTTATCTTGTCGGGGTGTGCATGGGTGATCTGATTCAACAACGAGGCCTTGAACTTCGCGTCGGGGATGGGGATGTCGGTAGGGTCGAACACTGTCACTGTGGCGGTGCCCTTCACGCCATTGGAGGCGGTGGCGGTGATGGTCGTTGTGCCCAATGCCTTGGCGCTGACCGTGCCCTTGGCATCGACCTCAGCTATCGAGGCGTTGGCGCTGCTCCACTCCAAGGTCTTATCGGGGGCAATGGTGGCGGCGAGTGTCGCCTTCTTGCCCTGTTCAATATACACCGTAGAACGGCTTAGCTGCACGGTCGCCACTTCTACTACTACGGGAGCAGGTGGTTCGCTCTTCTTGTCGTCCGAGCAGGAAGCAAGAAGGATAACTGGCAGTGCCACAAGGGCTACTGCAAACGTTCGTAGATTTGTCTAATCTCTCATAAGGGTTGTTGTTTAGAGTTTATAGTCATGCTTGTATCGGCGTAAGCCGTTATCATTAGCCAGACGAAATGGAGAGTAGCGCTATGCTCGCAGCGGCTACTCACTCATTATGGTAACGTATAATGTCCTCGGAGTCTATATTCAACGAGACTTTGTCCCTCTGCGCTTTGTCCTGGAACCATAGCTCCGTGAGCAAACTGTTGTTTCGACAGGTCAAGAAATTCAATCCTGTAAGACCGCTTATGTCGAGCTTGGTGAGCACTGTATCTATGAGAGAGAGAGTTGATATTTTCGGCGAGTTATCCAAGTTCAATTCGGTCAGCGAGTGATTTCCTTCAATCTTCAACACCTCCAATCCTGTAAGACCGCTTATGTCGAGTTTGGCGAACACTGTATTTTCGAAAGAGAGATCTGTTATCTTCGGCAAGTTGCCCAAGGTCAATTCGGTCAGCGAGTGATTTTCTTCAATCCCCAACACCTCCAATCCCGTAAGTCCGCTTACGTCGAGTTTGGAGAATGCGCTCCCATATAAAAAGAAGTCAGTCAAATTTGGCATCTCCCCAAAGGTCAGTTCAGCCAGCGACTTACTTCCACAGTCCAGCCTTGTCAAATTAGCAAAGTGGCTTATATCAAGTTTAGACAACAGGGTGTTGTTAGATAGGAAGGTTTCCAAGTTTGGCAAATCACCCAGCGTAAGTTCGGCCAGCAAAGGGTTGTCATGACAATCCAGATACGTCAACTTCGTGAGGCTACTTACATCAAGCTTGGTCAGCGCATTATTCCCGCAACCGAGTCCTGTTAAATTCTCGAAGAACTGTATTCCTTCCAAGCTTTCAATCTCTTCATTGCCGCAGTAAATGTTCCTCACCACCTTGGCCTCTTCCAAGCTTATCTTGTCGGGTTGTGCATGGTCCATCTGCTTCAGTATTGAGGCCTTCAACTTCGCGTCGGGAATGGGGATGTCGGTAGGGTCGAACACCGTCACTGTGGCGGTGCCCTTCACACCATTGGAGGCGGTGGCGGTGACGGTCGTTGTGCCCTGTGCCTTGGCACGGACTATGCCCTTGGCATCGACCTCGGCTACCGAGGCGTCGGCACTGCTCCATTTCAGGGTCTTGTCGGTGGCATCGTCGGGAGCAATGGTGGCGGTGAGTGTCGCCTCCTTGCCCGGCTCAAGATTCACCGTAGCAGGATTTAACTGTATGGTTACTACTTCTACTACGGGAGCAGGTGGTTCGTTCTTCTTGTCGTCCGAGCAGGAAGCGAGAAGGATGACGGGCAGTGCTGCAAGGGCTACTGCAAACGTTCGTAAATTCATTTGTTCTCTCATAATGTTTGTCGTATTGAGTTTATAATAATGTCCGTAGCACAATAGTATAAGCACAAGGTAAAAGGCTTATGCATGACAAAGGTACGCATTGTTTCCAAAAGAACAATAAGATGATAGAAAAAAAGCATTAGCAACATCGGCCAACACCCATCGCCTGGCTACGACGCCACATCACAAAACATTAAATCTTTCTTTTCTCCTGAACATTTTCTGCGCCCGTCCGTTCCTTAATTGATTAACTAATTAATAACATACAATATGAGGACAAATCAAGACAAAACGGATGTCGGCCTGATAGGCTTGGCCGTGATGGGTGAAAACCTGGCACTGAACATGGAAAGCAAAGGCTGGCACGTGTCGGTATGGAACCGCACCGTACCGGGCGTGGAAGAAGGTGTGGTGGACCGCTTCGTAGGCGGCCGCGGCAAAGGCAAGAACATCCAAGGATATACGGAGTTGAAGGATTTTGTAGAGTCCATCGCCACTCCCCGTAAAATAATGATGATGGTACGCGCCGGTAGCGCCGTGGACCAGCTGATGGAGCAACTCTTTCCGCTGCTCTCGGCCGGCGACATCCTGATAGACGGTGGCAACT
The DNA here is from genome assembly GCA_031261805.1 of Mediterranea sp. (in: CFB group bacteria). Taxonomy (GTDB): domain Bacteria; phylum Bacteroidota; class Bacteroidia; order Bacteroidales; family Bacteroidaceae; genus Bacteroides. The sequence goes on along the minus strand of JAISIX010000142.1, from coordinate 4,010 downwards.
CCAACTACGAAGATACCAACCGCCGCGTGAAGCTGACAGAGGAGAAAGGGTTCCTCTTCGTGGGTAGCGGTGTGTCGGGCGGCGAAGAGGGCGCACTCAACGGCGCCTCCATCATGCCCGGAGGGTCGGAGCAGGCTTGGCCGGAGGTGAAGCCCATCCTGCAGAGCATCGCCGCCAAGGCCGACGACGGCACGCCCTGCTGCCAATGGGTAGGCCCGCAAGGGGCGGGGCACTTCGTCAAGATGATTCACAACGGCATTGAGTACGGCGACATGCAACTCATCTCCGAAGCCTACTGGGTGATGAAAAACCTGTTGGGCATGAGCAACGAGGAGATGAGCGCCGAGTTCGCCCGCTGGGACGAAGGCAAGCTGCGCAGCTACCTCATCGAAATCACCTCGCAGATACTGAGCCATAAAGAGACCAAAGGTGGATACCTGATTGACAGCATCCTCGACGCCGCCGGACAGAAAGGCACCGGCAAGTGGTCCGTCATAGGCGCCATGGAGCTGGGCATGCCGCTGGAACTTATCGCCACGGCCGTGTTCGAACGTAGCCTCTCGGCCGAGAAAGAGCTGCGTGTGAACGCCTCCAAGCTACTGCGCAAAGCGCATACGCCAGTCACTTACCACAAGGAGGAGATATTGAAACAGCTTGCCTCGGCGCTCTACGCCTCCAAGCTGGTGTCTTACTCGCAAGGCTTCGCCGTGCTGCAAAAGGCCTCCAACAACTTCGGCTGGAACCTCGACCTGGCCTCCATCGCCCGTATGTGGAGAGGAGGCTGCATCATCCGCAGCGTATTCCTCAACGACATCGCCGCCGCCTTCGAGGCCAGCGAGAAACCGGAACACCTGCTCCTGGCACCCTTCTTCCGCAACGAGATAGCCTCCATGCTTGAGGGGTGGAAGAACATCGTGGCCGAAGCCACCAAGGAGGAGCTGCCCGTCCCGGCCTTCGCCTCGGCACTCAACTACTACTACTCGCTGTCGTCGGCCAACCTGCCCGCCAACATGATACAGGCACAACGCGACTACTTCGGGGCGCACACCTTCGAACGCAAAGATGAGGAGCGCGGCAAATTCTTCCACGAGAACTGGACCGGACACGGCGGCACCACCAAGTCGGGCACGTATAATGTATAAGGAGAAAGGAGAACGATGGACAAATTTGTAATGGTTATATTCGGCGCTTCGGGCGACTTGACGAAGCGCAAACTGATGCCGGCCCTCTACTCCCTCTTTCGCGAGAAGAGACTCAAGGGCGACTTCAACATACTGGGCACCGCACGTACGGAGTATTCCGACGAAGGCTATGCCACCTACATCCTGCAAGAGCTGAAGGAGTTCCTTAAAGCCGAGGAACAGGACGAGAGGACGATGACCGATTTTGTGGGGCACCTGCGCTACCTACCCCTCGACCCTTCACAGGAAGACCACTACCCCGCCCTGAAGAAACGGCTGGTGGAACTATGCGGGACGGAGCAGCCCGACAACCTGCTCTTCTACCTCGCCACCCCACCCTCGCTCTACGGCGTAGTACCCCTTCACCTCAAAGCGGTGGGACTCAATACGCCCCACGCACGCATCATCGTAGAGAAGCCTTTCGGCTACGACCTGGAATCGGCGCAGAAGCTCAACCAGATTTATGGCTCCGTGTTCGAGGAGCGGCAGGTATATCGTATTGACCACTTCCTGGGCAAGGAGACGGCACAGAACATGCTGGCACTCCGTTTCGCCAACGGCGTGTTTGAGCCGCTGTGGAACCGCAACTACATCGACTACGTAGAGGTGACCGCCGTAGAGAACCTCGGCATAGAACAACGCGGTGGCTACTACGACACCTCCGGCGCCCTGCGCGACATGGTACAGAACCACCTGATACAACTCGTAGCCCTCACCGCCATGGAGCCGCCCGCCGTGTTCAACGCCGACAGCTTCCGCAACGAGGTGCTGAAAGTGTACGAGTCGCTCACCCCCCTCACCGAGGAGGACCTCAACGAGCACATCGTACGCGGCCAATACACCGCCTCCGAACATCGCAAAGGATACCGCGAGGAGAAAGGCGTAGCCGCCGACTCGCGCACGGAGACCTACATCGCCATGAAGCTGGGCATCAGCAACTGGCGCTGGGCAGGCGTACCCTTCTACATCCGCACCGGCAAGCAGATGCCTACCAAGGTGACGGAGGTCGTGGTGCACTTCCGCCAGACACCCCACCAGATGTTTCACGCCATCGGCGGGGGCGAGCCAGGAGCCAACAGCCTGGTCATCCGCATCCAGCCCAACGAGGGCAGCGTGCTGAAGATTGGCATGAAGATGCCCGGCGCCGGCTTCGAGGTGAAGCAGGTATCGCTCGACTTCACCTACGACCAACTGGGGGGTGTGCCAAGCGGCGACGCTTATGCCCGCCTGATAGACGACTGCATACAGGGCGACCCCACCCTCTTCACCCGTGGCGATGCCGTAGAAGCCTCCTGGCGTTTCTTCACCCCCGTGCTGAAGTACTGGAAGGAACACCCCGACACAGCGCTCTACGGATACCCCGCAGGTACCTGGGGGCCGAAGGAGAGCGAGGCGATGATGCACGAACATGGTGCCGAATGGACCAATCCCTGCAAGAACTTAACCAACACCGATCAATATTGCGAATTATGAAAGAGAATGTTTATACCACAGACATCGACTCCGCCCGCGCCCTGATACTGCGCATCGTAAAGCTCACGACAGCCGAACCGGACAAAACGTTCAACATCGCGCTAAGCGGGGGGAACACCCCCGCCCTGATGTTCGACCTCTGGGCCAAAGAGTACAAAAGCTCCACCCCCTGGGAACGCATACACCTCTACTGGGTGGACGAGCGTTGCGTAGCGCCCGACGACGTAGACAGCAACTACGGCATGACCCACCGTACACTGCTCGAGCGTGTGCCGCTCCGTGCCGAAAACATCTTCCGCATCAAAGGCGAAGAGGCACCCGAACTGGAAGCCGAGCGTTACTCGGCCTTGGTGAAGAGACAAGTGCCCGAGAAGGACGGGCTGCCACAGTTCGACGTGGTGCTGCTGGGAGCCGGGTACGACGGTCACACCTCTTCCATCTTCCCCGGACAAGAGGAGTTGCTCACCACCGACAAACTGTATGCCGTGGCCACGCAACCCGTGAGCGGACAGCAACGCATCGCCCTCACCGGACGCCCCATCATCAACGCCAAGCACGTGTTCTTCCTCATAGCGGGCAAGAGTAAGGCTTCTGTAGTGAAGGGTATCCGCGAAAGCGAGGATGCCGGACCGGCAGCCTACGTGGCGCACCATACGACCGACGTGGAACTCTTCGTGGACAAGAGTGCCGCAACGGCGTAAACTTAGGGAAGTGATAAGTGATTAGCCGTACATGGTTCAGACACGGCTAATCACTCATCACTAACCACCATTTCTCAAGTCAGTTTCCGATACCGTACGCGCTTCGGCTCTTCGTTGCCCAGTCGCTTCAGCTTGTTCTCCTCGTACTCCGAATAGGAGCCTTCGAAGTAGAAGACGTTGGAGTCGCCCTCGAAGGCAAGGATGTGCGTACAGATACGGTCGAGGAACCAGCGGTCGTGCGAGATGACTACCGCACAACCCGCGAAGTCCTCCAACCCCTCCTCCAAGGCACGCAAGGTATTGACGTCGATATCGTTGGTCGGCTCGTCGAGCAACAGCACGTTGCCTTCTTCCTTCAGCGCCATGGCGAGGTGCAGGCGGTTGCGTTCACCACCGGAGAGCACGCCGCAGAGTTTCTCTTGGTCGGCTCCCGAGAAGTTGAAACGGGAGAGGTAGGCCCGGGCGTTGATGTCGCGCCCACCCATGCGGAGCAGCTCGTTGCCGCCCGAGATGACCTGATAGACACTCTTAGCCGGGTCGATGTCCTTGTGCTGCTGGTCCACATAGGCCACCTTCACCGTCTCGCCCACCTCAAATTCGCCACGGTCCACGTTCTCCATGCCCATGATAAGGCGGAAGAGCGTCGTCTTTCCGG
>JAISIX010000157.1 GCA_031261805.1 Mediterranea sp. (in: CFB group bacteria) | reverse complement strand
CAGCCATCAACGGTTGCTCCATTTGTATCTCCAGCAAGGCCACCGTTGGTGCCTCGTACGGTTCCCGTCCTTTCTCGTCTTCTTTTTCTTTCATAACATATTTTCTATTAATGACTCTTTTATCTTCCGGGCGGTACGCACGGCCTGTGCTTTCCGCTTTCGTGCCGCAAACTTACGGGAACGGCTCTGCATGGGTGTCTCATACGTGTTATTTTTATCTCATCCGTACAATTTAACAGATGAGACGCTGATTGGAGGAACTTTTGCCGTGTCTTTTGTGTCCGATAATTGTCTCAGCCGCCTTGGGGCTTCCGCGCGTGCAAATCGTGTGCAAACAAAAAAAATCAGCGACTTTCGGATGTTACTCCTAAGTCGCTGATTCTCGTCTGTCGGGGTAGCGGGATTCGAACCCACGACCCCCTGCTCCCAAAGCAGGTGCGCTACCGGACTGCGCTATGCCCCGAAGTGCTTTTTCGAACAGGGCAGGAAGAGTGGAAGCCTCCGCCACGCCCCTGAAAAAGCGCTGCAAAGATAGGAAGGATTTTTGGGTATGGCAAGAGAATGGAGGAAAATATTGTACCGTGGACGAAGAAAGCTACTTTTTGCTTACCTTTGCGGCCATGGATACGTATCGAACCATAACGGCACCGGCCGAAGGAATGTACACGGAGAAACGGAGCAAGTTTCTGGCTACCGCCCTGCCTGTGAGTACGGTAGAGGAGGTGAAGGAGCATCTGGCTTCGTATAGGAAGAAGTATTACGATGCCCGGCATGTGTGTTATGCCTATATGCTGGGTGCCGGACGGACGGAGTTTAGGGCGAATGACGACGGAGAGCCTTCGGGCACGGCGGGGAAGCCCATCCTCGGACAAATCAACTCGAACGAACTGACGGACGTGCTGGTGCTGGTGGTGCGCTACTTTGGTGGCATCAAGCTGGGCACGAGCGGGCTGATAATGGCTTATAAGGCCGCTGCCGCCGAGGCATTGACCGCTGCCACCATCGTGGAGAAGACGGTGGACGAGGAGGTGACGGTGCTCTTCGAATACCCCTTTATGAACGACGTGATGCGCATCGTGAAAGAGATGGAACCGGAGATTGTGCGACAGTCGTTCGACATGGATTGCTCGATGACGCTACGTATCCGACAGTCCGAGATGGCTACGCTACGTGCCAAGCTCGGGAAAGTAGAAAAGGCGAGAGTTGTGAGGAGTGATTAGTGATGAGCGATGAGTGATTAGTACTGAATGGGCGCTGCTAATCACTATTCACTAATCACAGCTCACTAATCGCTAATCACTAACCACTAATCACTAATTCAAATGTTTACAGCAACCAAAAAAGAGTGGTGCGAACTTTACGCATTTTTCCGCTTGCTGGCCGATGGACAGGCGACGCTTGGCACGGCCGACGCGAAGGCAGGCGATACCGTGTGGCCCGTGGCGATGGTGCAACGCACCGAGCGTGACGGCAAACGGAACTACTATATAGAAAAGGAGTATGTGCGTGCGCAGAGTGAGGATGGGACGGTCATCCGCCTCCTGCGGGAGGATGTGGCTACTGCCGCGACACTGATACTCGCCGCCGTGAAGGAGGCTACTGACAACGAGGTGGCTTCGCCCGATGGGGTGGAGGAGTTCTTGGACGAGGCGAAGATTTACGACCTTGAGGCGCAGACCGACGATAGGACAGACTTGAGCGTGGCCTTCTGGCATCCCGAGGCTCCATTGTGCGGCCTGGTGGTGCGCTCTCGCTTGAGTGTGATGAACCCATTGCTTGAGGGTAGTGCCGCCAACTTGAAGCTGGAACAGAGCGGCATCAAGTTTGCCAACCCCACGGTGAACAAAATCAATGCCGTGCCCGAAGGCCCCAACGAGGTGGCCGACCGCATGGGACTGATAGAACGGCTGGGCGGCGTGTTGAAGTACGCGGACGTGGCCGACCGTGTGTTCCGCTGCAACCTGCTGATGATGGACCTGCACTTCCCCCGCTTGCTGGCCGAGATGGTGCGTACCATGCACCTGGAAGGCATCACCCGCACGAGTGAGCTGGTGGAGGTGATGAAGCAACGCAACCCGCTGAAGATAAAGGATGAACTCATCCAGAAACATCGCTTCTATGAATATAAGGTGAAGCAGTTCCTGCTGGCGCTGATGTTGGGCATGCGTCCGGCGAAGATCTATACGGGCCAAAACTCGGCCGTGGAGGGCGTGCTGTTGCTGAACGGCGATGGCGAGCTGCTCTGCTACCACAAAGAGGAAGAAGAGGTGATGGGGGAGTTCCTGCTACGCAACACCCGCCTGGAGAAAGGCTCGCTGAAGAAAGACAAGTACGGCTACCTGGAACGGGAGAATGGTACGTACTACTTCAAATTGAACGCACGGATAGGGTGGGTGAGGCGCTGACGCAGGGCTGCCTCACTTGCTATAAGGACAGGAAACAAGATTAGTTTTTGGACGATATAAAGTGAAAGGACAATGATGACAAATGAAGTATTAGAAAACATCAAGGCGCGCCGTAGCGTGCGTGCCTACACCGACCAACCCTTGCCTGAAGAAGCGTTGGTCGCCATCCTCGAAGCCGCTACTTATGCCCCCAGCGGCATGCACTTGGAGACATGGCACTTCACCGCCGTTGCCAATGCCGATAAGTTGGTGGCGTTGAACGAACGTATCAAAGGGGCTTTCGCCAAGAGCGGCGACAAGCACCTACAGGAGCGTGGGCACAACAAGGCCTACAATTGCTATTACCATGCACCGGCCTTGGTGATTGTCTCCAACGAGACGACACAATGGTGGGCAGGCTTGGACTGTGCCTGCGCCATCGAGAATATGTTCTTGGCCGCCTGCTCGCTGGGCATCGGCTCTTGCTGGATCAACCAGTTGGGTACCACCTGCGACGACCCCGAGGTGCGTGCCTTCCTCACCTCCATCGGTGTGCCCGAGAACCATAAGGTGTACGGCTGCGTGGCATTGGGATACGCCGACCCGAAAGTGCCGATGCGGGAGAAAAAGATAAAAGCCGGAACAGTGACGGTAGTTCGCTGATCCGGCTTTCGGTATAGATATGGGGTGCGTTAATCCAGCTTATGGATAACCAGTCCCGAACGTAGCTTTGGTTCAAACCACGTAGTCTTGGGAGGCATGATGTTGCCCGTGTCGGCAATGTCCATCAACTGCTTCATGGAGACGGGGTAGAGGGCCAAGGCTACTTTCATTTCGCCGCTGTCCACCCGTTTCTTCAGCTCGCCCAAGCCACGGATACCGCCTACGAAGTCGATGCGCTTGTCGGACCGGAGGTCTTTGATGCCGAGAATCTCGTCGAGAATAAGGTTGGAGGAGATAGTGACATCAAGCACGCCGATGGGGTCGTTGTCGTTGTACGTGCCAGCCTTGGCGGTGAGCTTATACCATCGTCCGTCGAGGTAGAGGGAGAAGGTGTGCAGCGCTTCGGGCTTGTAGGTTTCCGTGCCTTTCTCTTCGACCACGAAGTTCTTGCGTAGGGCATCGAGGAACTGGGCGTTGGTCAGCCCGTTGAGGTCTTTTACCACACGGTTGTAGTCGATGATGGTGAGCTGTCCTGCGGGGAAGCAGACCGCCATGAAGTAGTTGTACTCCTCGTCGCCGCGGTGATGCGGGTTCTGTTTCGCTTTCTCGGCACCTACCAAGGCAGCGGCAGCCGAACGGTGATGCCCGTCGGCAATGTAGAGTGCCGGCATCTTGGCAAACTCGGCCGTGATGGCGCGGATGTCTTCGGGCTTATCGATAATCCAGAACGTGTGTCCAAAGCCGTCGCCGGGGGCGATGAAGTTGTACACCGGTTTCTGGGCCGTATAGCGGGCTACGATGGCATCGAGCGCGGTGTTGTCGGGGTAGGCGAAGAATACCGGTTCGATGTTGGCGTTGTTCACGCGTACATGTTTCATGCGGTCTTCTTCCTTGTCGCGACGGGTCAGCTCGTGCTTCTTGATGATGCCGTTCATGTAGTCGGGCACGTAGGCACCCACCACCAGTCCGTACTGTGTCTTGCCGTTCATGGTCTGGGCGTAGATGTAGTAGTTCTCCTGCTTGTCCTGCACCAGCCAGCCGTTGTCCTGAAACTTTTGAAAGTTCTCGGCGGCCTTGGCGTACACACGTTCGTCGTGCTCATCGGTACCGGCGGGGAAGTCTATCTCGGGCTTGATGATGTGGTAGAGGGATTTCTCGTTGCCTGCCGCTTCGGCGCGGGCTTCTTCGGAGTTCAATACGTCATAAGGGCGTGAAGCGACTTGCTCCACCAATGCCTGTGGGGGGCGAATGCCCTTGAAGGGTTTGATTGTTGCCATGGCGTTTCCTTTTAACTACTTCTATGGCTACTTTACTTATTGACTCTGAATTTCTCGTTGCCGTCTTTCAGGAAGCCAACGATTTGCTTGGCGGCGGCTATGCCGGCGTTGATGTTAGCCTCGGCCGTTTGTGCTCCCATCTTCTTGGGGGTGGAGAAGTAGCGTCCGGCAAACTTCTCGGCAAACTCGGCATTGGCGGCTGGCATGATGTCGGTGAGGTAGGTGAAGTCCGCACGCTCTTCCATCAGCTTGATTAGCTCGGCCTCGTTGATGACCTCTTTGCGTGCCGTGTTGATGAGCACTGCGTTTTTGGGCATCTCCTTGAGGAGGGCATAGTTGATGGAGTTTTTGGTCTCGGCCGTGGCAGGGATGTGGATGGAGACAAACTGGCAGGTACGGTACAGCTCTTCGGCAGAGTCGAGGGCTGTCACGCCGGCGTTCTCCATCACCGTCTTGGGGCAATAGGCATCGTAAGCGTACACTTCCATGCCGAACCCTTTGGCGATGCGGGCTACGTTGTGGCCTACGTTGCCGAAGGCGTGGATACCCAGTTTCTTGCCCATCAGCTCCGTGCCCGAGGTGCCGTTGTAGAAGTGGCGAACGGCATAGACCATCAGCCCTAAGGCCAGTTCGGCCACGGCGTTGGAGTTCTGTCCCGGGGTGTTCATCACGCAGACGTTGTGGGCAGTGGCGGCGGCGAGGTCTACATTATCGTAGCCGGCACCGGCACGAACCACAATCTTCAGCTCTTTGGCGGCATCGAGCACTTCGGCATCGACGATGTCACTGCGGACAATCAGGGCTTGGGCATCTTTCACTGCATCGAGCAGCTGTGCCTTCTCTGTGTATTTCTCAAGCAGGGCCAGTTCGTATCCGGCTGCTTCTATCTCTTTGCGAATGCCGTCTACTGCTACTTTGGCAAACGGCTTCTCTGTTGCAATCAGTACTTTCATAAATTAAGAATGAAGAATAGAGGATGAAGAATGAGGAATAAAGAAAGGGGGTGGATGCATGTCTCACGGGAGCCGTAGCCATGTTCAGCCCATTCTTCATTCCTCATCCTTCATTTTTTAATGGAGTTTCTCAAATTCCTGCATGCAGTCAATCAGTGCCTGTACGCTTTCTTTGGGCAGGGCATTGTAGCAGGATGCGCGGAAGCCACCCACGGAGCGGTGTCCCTTGATGCCTACCATGCCTCTTTCGGTCGCGAACTTCAGGAAGTCGGCTTCCAGCTCTTTGTATTCGGGCTTCATGACGAAGCAGATGTTCATGCGTGAGCGGTCTTCGGTGGCGGCAGTGCCTACGAAGAGCTTGTTGCGGTCGATCTCGCCATATAGCATGTCGGCCTTCTCGATGGCACGACGTTCCATCTCCTTCACGCCACCTTGTGCCTTGAGCCAGCGGAGCGTGAGCAGTGCCGAGTAGATAGGTACAACGGGCGGTGTGTTGAACATCGAGCCGTTGTCGATATGCGTCTGGTAGTTCAGCATCGTGGGGATGTAGTGCGATACTTTGCCCAAGGCGTCGTTCTTCACGATGACGAACGTGACACCGGCCGGAGCCAGGTTCTTCTGTGCGCCGCCATAGATGCAGATGTATTTGGAAACGTCGATAGGACGTGAGAAAATATCGGAGGACATGTCGGCCACAACGGGGACGGGAGCGTCCAAATCCTTCTTCAGCTCGGTGCCGAAGATGGTGTTGTTGGTCGTGATGTGGAAATAGTCAGCGTCTGTGGGGATGGTATACTCTTTGGGGATGTAGGTGAAGTTGGCTTCTGCCGACGACGCTACCTCTACCACTTCGCCGAAGGCTTTGGCTTCTTTCAT
>JAISIX010000153.1 GCA_031261805.1 Mediterranea sp. (in: CFB group bacteria) | reverse complement strand
GAGCCGATGAACATGCCCGAGAGCACCTTGGGGTTCATCAGGTTCACCTCGTAGTAGTTCATGAAGTCGGTGAAGGTAGCTTTCGACACCTCTACCGAGCCGCCGCCTACGAAGTCGAGCGTGCCCTGCCCGAGGCGTGTCAGCCCGATGCGTATCTCTTCGATGTAGGAGGCCAGCAGCGCCAGTCCGGTAAGTGCGGCGGAGCCGATGGCAAAGCCCTTGCCGGTGGCGGCGGTGGTGTTGCCCAAGGAGTCGAGGGCATCGGTACGCTTGCGCACCTCCGGGCCGAGGCCGGCCATCTCGGCGTTGCCACCGGCGTTATCGGCTATGGGTCCGTAGGCATCGGTGGCCAGCGTGATGCCCAGCGTGGAGAGCATCCCCACGGCGGCAATGCCGATGCCATAGAGACCCATGCCCACGTTCGTGAAGTCGCCCGCCGCGGCGAAGAGATAAGAGGCAATGATGCCTACCACCACGGCGATGACCGGTATGGCGGTGGAGAGCATCCCCAGCCCGATGCCGGAGATGATGACCGTGGCCGGTCCGGTCTGCCCACTCTCGCTCAGGCGCTGGGTGGGGCGGTACGACTGGGAGGTGTAGTACTCCGTGGAGCGTCCGATGACGATGCCCACCAGCAGCCCTACTACCACGGCGCAGGAGATGTAAGCCCAGTTGTCGATGCCCAGCATCCACAATATAAAGAAGGTGGCCACCACGATAAGCGCCGAGCTGAGGTTGGTGCCGAAGGAGAGTGCCCGCAGCAGCTCCTTCATCGTGGCGTTCTCCTTGGTGCGTACGCTGAAGATGCCGATGATGGAGAGGAGGATGCCCACGGCAGCTATCAGCATGGGGGCAATGACGGCCTTGAACTGCATCCCGGTGTCCGACGTATGTATAAAGGCTGCTGCGCCCAGCGCCGCCGTGGCGAGGATGGAGCCGCAGTACGACTCGTAGAGGTCGGCACCCATGCCGGCCACGTCGCCTACGTTGTCACCCACGTTGTCGGCAATGGTGGCAGGGTTGCGCGGGTCGTCTTCGGGGATGCCCGCCTCTACCTTACCTACCAGGTCGGCCCCCACATCGGCGGCCTTGGTATAGATACCACCTCCCACACGGGCAAAGAGCGCCTGCGTAGAAGCGCCCATGCCGAAGGTGAGCATGGTGGTGGTGATGACACAGAGTTTATGCGTGGGCGTCAGCGCGTCGGCAGGGATGACGTAGTTGAGCAGGAGGTACCAGAAGGAGATGTCGAGCAGCCCCAGCCCTACCACCACCAGCCCCATCACCGCGCCGCTACGGAAAGCGATGCGCAGGCCGGCGTTGAGCGACTGCCGGGCGGCGTGTGCTGTGCGGGCGGAGGCGTAGGTGGCAGTCTTCATGCCCAGAAAGCCCGAGAAGCCCGAGAAGAAGCCGCCCGTAAGGAAGGCGATAGGCACCCACTCGTTCTGCACGTGGAAGCCGTAGGCCATGATGGAGAAGAGGACGACGAGTCCGAGGAACACGCACCCCACAATCTTGTATTGCTGCTTGAGGTACGACATGGCGCCACGGCGCACCGCGGCGGCGATTTTTTGCATAAGGGGAGTGCCTTCACTCTCCCGCTTCATCTGCTTGTGGAAGTATGCCGCGAAGCAGAGGGCCAACACCGACGCGGCCGGTATGAGCCAGAATAAGGGGTAATCCATGGTGAGTTATATTGTTGTTTTATGGTAAATGCACTCATTAGTCACACAAAGATAAAGGATATTCTGGAATAATCGAAGAATCGGAAGGATAAAAGCAAATCCTGTGCGCAACCTACGGAGGCGCATGTTAGGACGCATACAAAACCCGGTAGCAAGCTGCCGGGCTATGAAACAAACACCCCTAACGGGGTGCTGACTGAGACGGCTAATCACTCACCGCTAATCACTCACCACTAATCACTAATCACCTCTCTCCGCCCAGCGACGTTCCATCTCGTAGAAGTTGGGGGCTTTGAGGCCTGTGGCACCGTCCAGTTCCTTCTGCTTATAGTCGAAGAAGGCTTTCCAGCGCTGGTAGTAGAGTTGCTTGAGCAGGCCGCTCCATTCGCGGTGGGAGTAGTCGTGCAGGCCGCCTTGGTTGGCGGCGATGCTGTCGCCCCATACGGTGATGAGGGCGGCGGCGTTCCAGCGGTAGAGCTTCTTCTCGGCGAGGGTGTGGCCAAGGGCAACAGCCTCGTTGAGCCACGTGTCGACACGGAACTCCGGGCGGGTAGCGAGCAACGAGTCCTGCGAGAGGATGAGGTTCAAGAACTGCTGCGACTGACGGCTGAAGCCGACCTTGTCCTTCCGGTCGTAACTGTCGGAGAGTTGCTCGAGCAGGAGGTTAGCTTGGTCGGCGTTGCGCTGGCGGACGATGTCTACCCGATCATAGTCGAAGTTATTGTTGTCCGTGTAGCGGGCGGCAACCGACTGCATCAGGCGGGCAGCCTTCGCCGTGGAGTCCGGCGAATAGAAGAGTTTGGAGCATCCCCACGTAGAGGTTTTCTTGAGGTGCAGGCCGGGGCGGGCGCAGAGCAGCGACTCCACCGTGCCTTGGCCGGGGTACTCCTTGGGGGCATTGTAGACAGTATGCTCCAGTGCCCGCCACGCCTCGCTGACAGGCGCGGGTACGGGACCGCCATAACGAGCCTCGAGGTAGCCCTGCAGCCACTCGTCGGGGGCGAAGCGCTCGGGGCGCCACGGCAACTCGTAGAGCAACTCGAACATCACGGGGTTGTTTTCTATTCCCTCGGGGGTAGCACCCACGCCACGAAGCGTCCGTCCGGCCTTGGCCTCCCGGGCGTTGTAGTAGCCGTTCACCACCTCGTCCATCCGGCCGTGCAAGCCTACGTTGCCGCCGAAGTTGAGCAACATGCAGTAAAGCCAGTCGTGCTTACCGAAGCCATCTTTCCTGTACCAGGCCGAGTGGGGGTCGCCCCACATGGGGCACTTCTCGCTGTAAAGGTCGAGCACGAGCAGGTCGCCGGCATCGAGGGCGTCAATCATCGGTTGGCGCGGGTTGGTCTGCCAAGCCTGCATCACCCACACAGCCTTGGGGTTCACCCGCTTCATGGCGCGCATGATGGCCTTACCGGCCTCCGCCAAGTTCACCCCTTTGGTACTTCCTCCCTCGTGGAAGGGGTCCATGCTGTAGTAGTCCGACTTGCCATAGAGCTTCTCCAGCTCCTCGTAGTACATGGCGGCAAAGCTTTCGAAGTGCTCATCCTCGGGCGAGAGAAAGGCGGGCCGGGGGAAGCCGCACCACGTGCCGGGGTCGGCGATGTGGTAGCCCAGCTTCTGCCCGATGTTGCGCGGCACCATGCCGGCGTAGCCGGGCAACACGGGCTGGATGCCCAGCTGGTGCATACGAGCCACAATCTTCTTCTGCAACGCCTCCTGCTGGCGATACCAGCTGTCGGGGTTCGGACCACCCCACCCTTCGAGGTTGTTCATCTGCCACCACGCCATGAAGGCAGGGCCGGAGACGAATTGGTTAATCTCGTCGGTGGTGTAGCCCACCCGCTTGAGGAGGTTGTACCACACCACCTCGATGCCGGTGACGCTCAAGGGCATGTTGACGCCGTGCAGCGCCATCCAGTCTATCTCCTTCTCCCAGCGTTCCCAGTCCCAGAAGGCGGTGGAGTACGAGAAGGTGCAGTAGTTGAGGTAGTAGCGCTCCTTCATCGACGTGGTGCGGCGAATGGCCTGCTTGGGCAACGGCAGTGGCTGTGGAAGCGCCTGCGAGAGGTTGTTCCAGGCAATGTGCACGTGTGCCACGTACTTGAGGTACCAGTTGAGACCGGTGGCCAACGATACGTCGGAGTTGCCGGTGATGAGTACCCGTCCCCGCCGGCCTTCTATCTGGAAATAGTCGTCGGCGGTGGGCGAAGCGGGTTGGAGGCGGAACTCAATCTTTCCGCGAGAGGTGCCGTTGGTCACCCGTGCCGCAAGGGCATCTATCGGGTTCTCGGCCTGCAGCAGGCCGGCCGAGAGCAGGCCCAGTAGCAGGAGGAGTGACAGGATAAAGCGTGTACGCATAAGAGGTGGAGAGAATAACAGTTTATATTTTGATGTAGATTCGTTTGCGATGCAATACGTAGCCCACCGCCCAGCAGACGAAGACGAAAAGCAGGGCGTAGGCCAGCGAGCCGCCATAGTCGCCCAGCAACGGGCGCAACACCGCTTGGTAGGCGATGTCGTGCAGGCTGGCCCTTCCATCGCCGAAGGGCAGGGTGATGCCATTGAGCGTGATGGCCAGCGCCTCTGAGAAGACATACAGGAAGAGGGGGTTGACGCCGAATGTATCGAACGGTCGGCTCCAGCGCACACGTCCCTGCACGTCGATGACCTCAATGAGCAACGCCAGCAAGGCCGCCGCCATGCCGCAGGTGACGAGCACGAACGTGGGCGACCAGGCCTTTTTGCTGATGGGGCAACCGTAGCTCAGCAGGTAGCCGCCGATGGCGAGGGTGGTGCCCACAAGGAAGAGGCGCAGCATCTTCTGCCGTATGTCGGGCGCCTGCATCAGCCACTTGCCGCAACAGAAGCCTATCAGCACGTGGGCGATGGCGGGTAGCTGGCTCAGCACCCCTTCGGGGTCGATGCCGTGGTCGTTGAGCAGGTGGTTGGGGCCGAGCACAGCCATGTCCACCTTCGACAAGATGTTGTCGGGGCCGTAGGCAAAGCCGTTGCCCAGCACGAGGAAGATGAAGTAGCCTGCCAGCAAGCCAATGGCCACGAACGGCAGGTAGCGGTGTTTCAGCGTGAGGGCGAGCAGCGCCGCCACGCCGTAGCAGATGGCGAAGCGTTGCAGCACACCCAGCACGCGGACGTGCGCCAGCGGGTTGCCCTCGCCAAACACGGCCTGTCCGTAGAGGTTGAGGAGAAAGCCCAGGGCGAAGAGCACCAGCGTGCGCCGGAGCAGCTTGCGCCCCGCCTCGGCCGTGAGCCGAAACTGGTACTTCCGCAGGGAGATGTAGGTCGATATGCCCATCATGAACATAAAGAAGGGAAACACCAGGTCGGTAGGTGTCAGCCCTATCCACGGGGCATGTTTTAGCGGCGCGTAGACGTAGCTCCACGAGCCGGGGGTGTTCACCAGGATCATGCCGGCCACGGTGATACCGCGCAGCACGTCGAGGGAGAGCAGGCGTTTGGAAGGGTTCGCATTCATGGCAATACTTTATTGGGGTTTGAACATTAGTCGCTGAGCTACCATATATAATAAGGTATAGACGTTACAGGCTGATTCGTCCTAAGCGATAGGCTCCGTCGGAACGTTCGTACACTTGCTTCAGCCCGAGGCGGATGGGCTGGGTGTGGCCGTCGCGGAAGGTCTTGTAGAGCGTCATCTCCACGATGTACTTGCCGGGCTTCAGCCTCTTGGCGTGCAGGGTGTAGGCAGCCTTCGAGGTACCGGGGAGCCAAGCACGGTTGCCGGCTTCCACGGCGGGCAGCTCATGGCGTACGTTGTCCGTGCCCACGAGTACGAACTTCAGTTTATAGGGGGTGTAGGCGGGGGCTACCCCTTTGTTCACCCACGTCAGGCCGATGTTCAGCTTGTGGTCGTCGAGCTGTGCCTGGAGCGTCTGCGGGAAGAGCCAGTAGCCCATCAGGTTGAGCAGCTCCCACACGGCTTTGGGGTTCTCGCGCTGGATGTCGCGCAGGTGTCCGTGCATGCTCACAAAGGTGGAGTGCTCGATGCGGATGGCCGAGCGCAACGTGTCGAGGCCGCCTCCTTGCCCGTCGGGCAGGTTCCAGCAGCCTTGCTTGCGGGTGTAGTTGTAGTGGCAGGTCTCCAGCGTGGTAGGTACGTCGCGATATACATCCTCGAAGAACGAGGGGTTCTGCACCGAGCCGGGGAAGCGCATCACGCCTTCCCAGAAGATGCTGTCGTCACGATAGCCTATCTTATGCGCTTTCACGAACTGCCGAATCTCCAACGTCTCCTCTCGTGTCTTCCCGGCACGCAGGTAGTCGTCGCCGATGTTGATTTGCGTATGCTTCCAGTTGGCCAGCAGGATGTTGAGGTGCTTGATGACGACACCCGCCCGTACGTTGTGGGGCGAGTGCCCCTCTCCCCATGGGCCGATGCTTCCGGTGGTGACGTCTTGCAGCCATTCGGCACCGTCGTAGCGTGCGGCCATGGCACGATGGAAGTTATTGAGTTTCTCGAGGAAGATGGGGTTGTCGTAGGGTGGTTCCCAGTTGCCCGGCACGCCGTCGGCGCTCACCATCTGCCCTTTGGCACCGGCCTCCTCTACCCATTGGGGAGTGGCGTAGGGCATCCGCTTGCCATAAGTCTCCATGCAGGAGATGTCCAAGGAAATCTTGTAACCCATCGGCACGTAGCGTGCCACGATGGTATCGATGGTTTGCCAGCTGAACTTGCCCTCTTGGGGTTCCACGTACGCCCAGGCGATGCGGACAAAGAGGTGGTGAACGTTGGGGAAGGTGTCCAGCTCGGCATCACTTTGCAGCTTGTAGCTCGTCACGCTGTTGTCCATGTAGTGGTGGTACCATCCCTTGTCGGGGTTAAGCAGGGTACGCAGACTGTCCCAGCGGGAGCTGATGTCCAGCGTGGCTTGTGCGGAGGCGCAGAGGCTGCTACCGCAGAGCAGTAAAAGGAGTAAAAAGAGTTTTTTCATCAGGTTGCTTTGATTTTAATAGGCAAATGTACTGAATTGTTTGAAGGAGAGCTGCAAGCAGCCCACTTTTCTTGTGGCTTTCTTGCAGCTCTCCTTAACTTTATATGGGATTAATATCCCGGGTTCTGCGCGATTAAGCCTTTGCCTTCATTAATAGCAGATGCTGGTAGCGGGAAAAGGTTGAATGTAGTGCCCTTTCCACTGATGACATCTACCCAGCCGTTATCTCTACACTTTTGGGCCATCACCTCCGTGTACTTGTCGTTGCGGATGAGGTCTTGCCGGCGGCAGCCTTCGTACCACAGCTCGTGGGCACGTTCCCATAGCAGCTTGTCGATGAAGTCATCAGCGTTTGCGAAATCCGTTGCTTGGTAAGCAGCCAGTCCAGCGCGAGTACGTACTTGGTTCAGCAGTCCAATGGCTTCATCGGTGACCTTGCCTCCATCGTGTACAATAGCCTCGGCCAACAGAGTGAGCACGTCGGCGTAGCGATATACAATCCAGTCGGTGGTACAGTGGTCGCCTACGTTGGAGGGTTCAATCTTGTACTTCAACGGGAAGACACCATCAGCCATCGGACCTTTGTTGTCTCTATTATAGGTCTGCTCGCCATCGCTGTACTCCGAAATAATCACCGAGGTACGTTCGTCGCCCGGCTCAAAAGTATCGAAGAAGCTCCACATCATCTTGTAGCCTCCCCATCCTCCTGAGAAAGATCCTTGTGGGGAAGATTTCAACGTACCGGGCAACACGTGTGGATACCAAAGGTGGTACTGGAAACCTTCCTCGCAGTTGACGGCCCAGATGGTTTCTGCATTCTTCTCATTGGCCAAAGTGAAGATGTTGGCATACGCTGTTGTTTCATCTCCTTTGTCGGTGACTAACGCATAGCCATATTCAGGCTTCATTAGCTCTCGACCCTCTTCGATAGCCTTGCTCCATTGCTTGGTTTGCATGTAGAACTTCATCAATACGGTATGGCACAAGCCCGCCGTGAAACGTCCGTAATCAGTATCGCCTTTCTTATAGTTCTTGGGCAATACTTTGGCAGCCTCCGTCAACTCAGTAACGATATAATTACGAGTATCCTCTTCGCTGAGACGGGGCAGTATTTTCTCTGCAAACGGTTCTTTCAGGGTAGCCAAGTCGGCTACAAGAATCGGTCCATGCATGTCGTACACCAAGAACGCCATCAAGCCTCGGCCGCACCGCAATTGGGCAATATATTGTTCTTTGAGGTCCTCGTCCATTTTGAGTTTCTCAATGCGGTCGATATCCAGTGTCAGCTTGCTGATGCCGTTCAAGCGGGTCCACGTATAGGTAGTATTCCTGTCTTCGGTCTTGTCGAAATTGGCTTGCTCCAGCCCACCCCATACTTTACCACCCCACGAACAGTATCCGAAATCAGTAGCAATATCGGAAGTCAACAACACGCCAGTGGCTACGTTAAAGGCTCCGTCGTACCCGTTGTTACCAAATATGCCATAGGCATCGGTTACCAAGTCTCGGGCATCTCGTTCACTCTCTGGATATACTTCGTCACTGAGCTTGTCGTACACCTCCGCATCAAGCGAGCAGCTTTGCACGCCCAGCGTCAAGCTGACCAGCAAGCCCATGGTATATATAATGTTTCTCTTCATATTGTTTATTTGTTTATCTATAGGTTAAAAACGCATTTCCAATCCCAAGCTAAAGCTCCTTACATTGGGGTAGCTACTCAAACTGAAGTTCTCCTGCGTCGCATAGTTGGTCGGATCACGGTCGGTCTCCGGATCCAAGCCCGTCCAATTGGTAATAACAAACGGATTGTTGATATCCACGTAGACACGGATGTTTTGTGCAATCTTTTTTTCTTTCATCGGTATGGTATAACCCACAGTGATGTTGCGGCAACGCAGATAGGAAATCTTCTTGTAGAAGTAATCGCCTGCATCATAATCAGAGTTAATCATGCTTGGAATGGTAGTATTCAGGTTCTCGGAACTCCAGCTGTTGACGGCCGCCTTAGACATGTTATAGTTATTCTTGTCTAATGCCGGAATCCATTGGTCGTAGTAGCTTCCTGCACGCCAACGTCCGACCTCTCCATAGAAGTAAATATTAAAATCAAGTTCCTTATAACGCAAGGTATTGTTGAAGCCGAAAGAGAAATTAGGGTCTTTAGAACCCAGCAATACCTTATCATATTGGTCGAGCACGTTGGACGTACCCTCTTGGTCGTACAGGTTCTGTAGTTTCACTTGTCCTGGTAACAGAGATGGTTGCCATGCTGGTGCCTTTTCGCCTGGCTGCAACAATCCGTTAGACTTATATACAAAGTATGAGCGGATGTAATCGTCCGTCTTCTCGTATACATAAGGCTTCCAATTGGGGTCGCGCTCCTTCCAACGGTCTACGTACTTGTAGAACGTCAGCGTGCTTTCCCAAGTGAGGTCCTTGGTAGCGATGTTGGTCGTGTTCAGCGTCAACTCAATGCCCTGTCCCTGCGTCTTGCCGATGTTGCCCGAAATGGTGTTAATCTCATTATAAGCAGGAATCTTCTTGTTAGTGACGAGCAGGTCGGAAATAACACGGTGATAATACTCAGCCGTCAGGTTGATGCGATTATTCAGGAAACCAAGGTCCAAGCCGATATTGAACTCACTGGTGGTCTCCCAAGTTATATGGGGATTACCCCACTGGGTAAGCTTCATTCCGTTGTAACCGCTGTCACCAAAAGCATACTTCGAACCGCTACCAAAATAGTTCAGCGTACGGTTACCCACGTTGGAGTTACCAGTTTGTCCATATCCCATGCGCAACTTACCATTGGAGAGCCAATTGGAGGCTCCCTTTAAGAAGGCTTCATCGCTGAAACGCCAAGCGGCCGATACCGAAGGGAACGATCCCCAACGATATTTTGGGTCAAAATTGGCAGCGCCATCCCAGCGAATACTGGCGGTGAGAAGGTATCGATCCATGTACGAGTAGTTGACACGAGCGAAATACGAACCCAGAGAATTGACACTCGCAGAGGAATCACCACCCTTCACTCCTGCACCCTGATTCATACTGTTGTAGGTGGGGGCATCAAGCGGGAAGTCATAGTTGCTCAACCAAAATCCCTCAGTAGTAAACTTTTGATATTCGTATCCTACTAACGCCGTAATGCTATGCTTGCCAAACGTCTTCATGTAATTAGCCGTCAAGTCCATCAAGTAGTCCAACCCATCATCTTGCGATTGCTGTGCCAAACCTCCTTGTGAAGCACCATATTTCGTAGTCTTGGGTACGTATTGCTTACGTTTGGCCGAACGACGGTCAAAACCTAACGTAGCTTTCAGTATCAATCCCTTTGTCGGCTCCACTTGCGCATAACCCGACATTAAAAGACGGTCCTTGATTGTGTTATCTTTTACATCAAGCAAACTTACCGGGTTTGGCAACTGCGCCTGATCTGTAAATTCCGAGAACTTTCCATTCTTATCATACACAGGTATAGAGGGATCGAACATGCCGGCCGATGTCAAGACCCCTGCATACTCATTGGCACCTTGTCCTAACGACATGTTATCATACTTGTTACGGCTGGCATTCAACGATACACCCAGTTTTACATAGTGCGACACCGTATAGTCCATGTTCATCTTGGCCGTCAGACGCTCTACGCCGTTATTCTTTACCACGCCGTCTTGGTTGAAGTAGTTCAGCGACGTGAGGAACTGCAACTTCTCCGTGCCGCCAGAGATTGAGAGATTATGTGAGTGCTGGATACCAGTGCGGGTTACCTCATCCACCCAGTTGGTAGTAGGGATATTCTGCATCTCCGCATCA
Source organism: Mediterranea sp. (in: CFB group bacteria) (assembly GCA_031261805.1). GTDB lineage: Bacteria > Bacteroidota > Bacteroidia > Bacteroidales > Bacteroidaceae > Bacteroides. Next base: position 1,761 of record JAISIX010000153.1, on the reverse strand, counting down.
GTATAGCGAGGTTTATACGGTTCTACGCCTTTTGCAGGAGGAGCAATATAATCTTTATAGATGCCTTGCGCATTAGTTTTCATCCAAATCTCATACGCTCTGTCATTACGGAACTTACGGTATTCTGGTCCATCCATCACCTCGTAGTTCTTGGCGATGGTTTGTACAGAGACATTGCCTGAATAGCTCACGCTTAGACGGTCGTTCTTCTTACCACGTTTCGTTGTGACAATGATAACGCCATGTCCTGCTCTCGAACCATAGATAGCTGTGGCCGAGGCATCCTTCAATACTTCAATGCTTTCAATGTCGTTGGGGTTGATGGACTCCAGCACGTTGTCCATATCACCAGCAGAGAATCGACTGCTCAAACCATCTTGATTTTTAGACGAGGAGATGGGGAAGCCATCGATAATTATCAACGGATCATTACCTGCGTTGATAGAAGTTTCACCACGGATACGGAACTTGGCTTGTGCTCCAGGCTGTCCACTGATTTGAGTAACGCGTAAGCCCGCTGCTTTGCCTGCCAAGGCATGACTCACTGTAGAAAATGTTCCTACCGGCTCATCGCTCATCTTCACCGAAGCCACCGCTCCCGTCAGGTCGCGTTTCTTCTGTACGCCGTAGCCTACCACTACCAGCTCGTCGAGCATCTTCGAGTCTTCCTGCAAGGTTACCTTCAGGGCTTTGCCGGGGGTTACCTTCAGGTCGCGTTTCTGGTAGCCCACGTACGACACTTCCAGCACGGCACGGTCCGAGCCTACGGTGAGGTGGAAGTTACCGTCGATGTCGGTCACTGTACCTACGCCATTGGCACCCTTCTCGATGATGCTGGCACCGATGATGGGGTCGCCATGCTCATCGAGCACCACGCCCGACACCGTTACCGGTTTGGCCTGCTGCGGGGCTTGGCTCGCTACGGTCAGGACAATCTTCTTATCCATCACCGAGTACCGTACGTTGGTACCGGCGAATACTTCGTTAAGCACGCCGAAGATGTCGCTTTTGTCGGCCGACACGGACACCCGGCGGTTGAGGTCCACATGCTTGTTGTTGAAGAAGAAGCCGTAGCCCGACTGCTCCTCCAGCTGTTTCAATACATCTTCCACTCGCTGGTTGACGACGTTTACGCTAACCAGCGTCCGCTGCGCGTGACCATCGGCGGCATAGGTCAGTCCGATGGAGCACAGCAGGCATAATAGCAGTACTCTCATACGCAATGGGAAACTTTTAGAGGTTTGTTGCAACGATTTTAGTATCCAAGAAGCTTGGATAGTTACAGAATTGTGCATAAATTTGTAATGACTTAAAGTTAATAAACTAAGTAAATCTCTCGCTTGCTCCAACAAGCGTTCCGGGATTGCCGGTTTTCATGCGGGACAGGGTGCTCCAACACTCTTTCCTGCATGTTTTTTTGTTGCTAAGGATCGTGGGTTCTCATATCGTTTTCAGTATATAATTAGGGGTTAATCAATATATCTCTATCACAGTCTTCTCGTCGTCCTCCTTGTCCGAGTCCACATAGCGCCAGTAGATGCGCGACGAGGCGCGGAAGAACTCCAGTATGCGCTCCAGCCGCTGGTGGGTGAAGGTGCCGGTGAAGGAGTAGTTCTCCAACTTTCGGTTCTTGATGACGAACTCTACGTTGTAGCGCCTGGCCAGTAGGCGCAACGCCTCCTTCAGCGGGGTGTTGCGGAAGATGACCTTGCCGCTGGTCCACGCCATCTCTGTCTCGCCGGAGGTGAGGTAGAGCTTGGC
>JAISIX010000135.1 GCA_031261805.1 Mediterranea sp. (in: CFB group bacteria) | reverse complement strand
GGTGGCCGCTCTATATGCTTTTGCAGGACGAGACAATCTTTGCCGTCGCAAGCCCGGGGCTAAGCTCCCTCCCAATGCTAAGGGACAATATTGGACAACCAATAGTAGGATTAAGAAGTCAAACCAGTCAACTAAAATCAGGACGAGACACACAGTGAGAGTAACTTTACCCTCACGGTTACCATCACGGTTACCCTCACTGGCTAACCATCTTGTTTATAATGTGTTACGCTATACACAGTGAGGGTATGAGGGTAAAAGACGAAAAAAAACATTCTGGGAGGGAGAAACCAAAGGAAATGATTGGAGTGGCGCATGGACGAAGTCAAGAAATGGTGTTTGGCTTCACCGTAAACAGCTGTTAATCGGAGTAATACAAGTGGGAAAAAGCAGTGAAAGCAAGAAAACGCAACTTTCAGGAGGGATGGTTTTGATGCGGTTGCCTTATTACCAATACAAAAAAGAGGACGAGACGAAAGACGATTACAGCGACATCATCAAAAACATCTCACGTTGCTTTAGTGACAAGGCCATGATGCGGGCGAAGGTGGTGAACAAGGCATATTGCGAGCCGCTAAAAAAAGCCGAATAATGTCGTAAGCTATTGAATAACTACGTATCTTTGGGCCTATAAACAGAATAATTTATGGGATTCATCGAACTGAAAGAAACCGCACCCAACAAGTGGCGCTGCAAGTACGAGGGAAATTACGGTGTGTACACCATCCAAGTGACGATGAGCGGTGGCCGTGCCGTGGATTACTCCTGTAGCTGTCCCAGCGATTACTACCCCTGCAAGCATATCGCTATGGCAGAGGAGGCTATCAATGAGCGGATGAAGAAAGAGGCGAAAAGTTCCAAAGAGATTGACATTCGTGCGTTGTTGAAGAATGTTTCTCAAGAAGAGTTGGTTGAATTTGTCTGTAACCAAACGCAATGCAATTCAAATCTTCAAAAGGACATCTTGCTGACGTTTGCCTCCCGAATGACGCAAACGACAGATGCGAACAGGTATATGGACATTATCGGGCAGGCGCTTGATAAGATAGACTTTGACGAAGATGATATCTATTACGACAACTATTATAGCAATGCTCCAAGATTGGAAGTCTTGGATGATTGGTTGTATAAAGCACAAGAATACCTCCATAGTGGGCAGTCGCGAGAAGCTCTCCTTGTTTGCAAGGCCTGCATGGAACAGTTCTCACTCTGGCTGAAGAGGCAGTTGTCGGATACCGCAGGATGCATGGATGGCTATTACGAGACGCGCCCATTCGAGATACTGGGACAGCTGGCCGAGCGGAGAGCAGTAGACGCGAAAGAACTTTTCGACTATTGCCGGAAGGAATTGACCAAATCCCTATATACTTCCAATATGCGTAACGGCTTTCTGGACGTAATGCTCGCTTTGGCTTCGCAGGTCGGCTCCGAAGCTTTCCTAAAAGAGCAAGAGCAAGAGTTGCGCAAGATTGCCGACCCAACGTCGTGGGATGCCAAGCGCATACTTGACCGTACCATCCGTTATTATCAGGATAACAATCAAGCAGGAAAGGCATGGGACACCATCAAGCAGAACCTCCAGATAGAGTCTTACCGTAAGGAGTGGGTGCAGCACCTTATGGAGGAGAAAGAGTACTCCGAAGCCAAAAGGCTGATTGAAGAGTTCTTGCTCAGTCATGCCGACCGTAGGAATAATGACCGTAGAAATAATGACTGGTATGAGTTAAAGCTGAGAATAGCGCAGATGGAGGGCGATATTGCCAGCGTACGTGCGCTTTCTTTTTGGTTTATCCGTGAACGGTATGTCCCCGAATATTTCAGAGTTTACAAATCGACCTTCTGCTCCAAGCCGGAAGAGTGGGAGACGGAAATGGAGGAACTCATCAAGAGGTATCAGGGAAATAGCCCATGGTTCGTCGCTTCCGTGGCTGATGTGCTCTATGAGGAAAAGAAAGCTCCACAACTGATGCACTATGTCGCGCATCATCTTACCACCGAGTCTATCGGACAGTACTATACCGGATTCTCTTCTCTCTATCCGGACAAAGCCTTGGAGCTGTTCCGTGTCGCCATCGACAAGTATGCCGCCGCAAATACCGGACGGAACTACTACAAAACCATCGCAAGCCAGATGAAGAAGATGAGGAAGATAGAAGGCGGCAACGCCGTAGTAGATGGGATGCTGGCACAATATCGACAGGTTTATAAGTATCGGCGGGCGATGATGGAGATACTTGGGAAGGTGTAGACGAAATCATATAAACATGAATAAGATGAAAGAAAAACAATGGGAACAGGTTGTGGAGGCTATGAAGGCTCATGGAGGCTACGCCACATTTGGGCAGCTCAACCAATTGGTGGATACTTCAACATGGAACACTAAAACTCCTGCAGCTTCAATTCGACGAATCGTTCAGAAAAACGACCTCTTCTTCCGTGTAAGACCGGGGCTATGGGGGCTGAAAGAATATGAGAAAGCTGTATTAAGTAAATTCCAGTTCAGAGGAAAAGATAAAAAGAAAGAGGAGCTATTCACGCATTCTTACTATCAGGGTCTATTGATTGAGATAGGTCGAATGAAGGGCATGCTGACTTATGTTCCCCCACAAGACAAGAATCGACTATTTATAGATCGGCCTTTGAAGGAGATGGTCTCTTTGGAAGCCATCCCACCTAATTTTGCTTATCCGGAAATCCTTCGTAGAGCAAAAACGGTCGATGTAATTTGGTTCAATGAACGTCGAATGCCAAGTTCCTTCTTTGAAGTAGAACATTCTACCGACATTCAGAACTCGTTGACCAAGTTCTTCGAGTTGCAAGATTATTATGCGGATTTTAGCATCGTCGCCCAAGAGTCACGCAAGGGACAATTTGACGATGTAATGAGCAAATCTATTTTTAAACCGATACGGTCTCGTGTAACATTTGTCAGCTATGAAAACATTGGCAAACAATACGAGAACATGGTGGAGTTATCACATTTAGAACAATTAATATAATGGGACGATACAGGAGCAATCAAGGTATGCACTTTTCCTCTTTTCAAGATATTCCCGTACCTTTGCCCTCACATTAAGAAATAAGAATAGTACTAGAAATATGGCCATAACAATTAAGAAAGTCTCGACGAAGAGAGAACTGAAGCGGTTTATACGCTTCAACTACCGAATGTACAAGGAGAACCCCTATTCCGTTCCCGACTTGTACGACGATATGCTCAACACGTTCAATAAGCGGAAGAACGCAGCCTTTGAGTTCTGCGAGGCCGACTACTTCCTGGCTTATAAGGACGGGAAGATGGTGGGGCGCGTGGCCGCTATCATCAACAAGCGGGCCAATGAAATTTGGAAGAGCCGGAACGTGCGCTTTGGATGGATAGACTACATCGACGACCCCGAGGTGTCGGCAGCGCTAATCCATGCCGTGGAGGAGTGGGGACGCGAGCGGAGCATGACGCACATCGTAGGCCCACTGGGCTTCACCGACCTCGACGCCGAGGGTATGCTCGTAGAAGGGTTCGACCAACTCAGCACCATGGCTACCATCTACAACTTCCCCTACTACGCGAGCCACATGGAACGCTTGGGCTTCACAAAGGATGCCGACTGGGTGGAATTCAAGATGCGGGTGCCCGATGCCATCCCCGAGAAGCATAAGCGCATCTCCGACATCATCCAGCGGAAGTACAACCTGAAGATAAAGAAATATAAATCGGGCAAGAAAATCGCCCACGACTACGGACAAGCCATCTTCGAGCTGATGAACGAGGCCTACAGCCCCCTCTATGGCTTCTCGCCCCTCACGCAACGACAGATAAACCAGTATGTGAAGATGTACCTCCCCATGCTCGACCTGCGCATGGTGACCCTCGTCACCGATGCCGACGACAAGCTGGTGGCATTCGGCATCTCCATGCCCTCGCTGGCCGAGGCATTGCAGAAGTCGCACGGACGCCTGCTACCCTTCGGCTGGTACTACCTGCTCAAGGCCCTCTTCATGAAGCGGCGGTCGAAGATTCTCGACCTGCTCATCGTGGCCGTGAAGCCCGAATACCAAAATAAAGGGGTGAACGCGCTTTTATTTTCCGATTTGATTCCCGTTTATCAGAAATTAGGCTTTATCTTTGCGGAAAGTAACCCCGAGCTGGAGCTGAACGACAAAGTGCAAGCCCAATGGGAGTATTTCGAGACGGAGCAGCATAAGCGCCGCCGCTCGTTTATAAAAGAAATCAAGTAGAGGAGAACGACTATGGAAGAAGAGCTTTTGACGCCCATGGACAATGCGGGCAACCCGGTGGAGTACACCGACGACAACATCCGCCACCTAAGCGACATGGAGCATGTGCGCACACGCCCGGGTATGTACATCGGGAGGCTGGGCGACGGCTCCCATGCCGAAGACGGCATCTACGTCTTGCTCAAGGAGGTGATAGACAACAGCATCGACGAGTTCAAGATGCAGGCTGGCAAGAAGATAGAAATCCTCGTGGAGGAGAACCTGCGCGTCAGCGTGCGCGACTACGGCCGTGGCATTCCGCAAGGGAAACTCATCGAGGCGGTGAGCATGCTCAACACCGGCGGCAAGTACGACAGCAAGGCATTCAAGAAGAGCGTCGGCCTCAACGGCGTGGGCGTGAAGGCCGTCAATGCCTTGAGTTCACGTTTCGAGGTACGTAGCTTCCGCGACGGAAAGGTACGCATCGCCACTTTCGCCAAAGGCGACCTACTGACCGACCGCACCGAGGAGACATCCGAAGAGAACGGTACCTACATCTTCTTTGAGCCGGACAACACCCTCTTCGTGGGATACACGTTCCGCCCCGACGTCATCGAGACGATGCTGCGCAACTACACCTACCTCAACACCGGACTCTCCATCCTCTACAACGGGCACCGCATCCTCTCGCGCAACGGACTGGTGGACCTGCTGAACGACAACATGACCACTACCGGCCTCTATCCCATCGTTCACCTGAAGGGCGAGGACATCGAAATAGCCTTTACCCATACCAGCCAGTACGGCGAGGAGTACTACTCCTTCGTCAACGGACAGCATACCACACAAGGCGGCACGCACCAGAGTGCCTTCAAGGAGCACATCGCACGCACCATCAAGGAGTTCTACAACAAGAACATGGACTACTCCGACATCCGCAACGGACTGGTAGCCGCCATCGCCATCAATGTGGAAGAACCTATCTTCGAGAGCCAGACCAAGACCAAGCTCGGCTCCACCAACATGGCCCCCGGCGGCGTGACGGTGAACAAGTACGTGGGCGACTTCGTGAAGCTGGAGGTGGACAACTTCCTCCACAAGCACGCCGACATCGCCGAGGTGATGCTACAGAAGATACAGGAGTCTGAAAAGGAGCGCAAAGCCATCGCCGGCGTCACGAAGCTGGCACGCGAGCGAGCCAAGAAAGCCAACCTCCACAACCGCAAGCTACGCGACTGCCGCATCCACTTCAACGACCCCAAAGGCAAGGGGCTGGAAGAAGACTCGTGCATCTTCATCACCGAGGGCGACTCGGCCAGCGGCTCCATCACCAAGAGCCGCGACGTGAACACCCAGGCGGTGTTCAGCCTCCGGGGCAAGCCCCTCAACTCCTTCGGGCTGACCAAGAAAGTGGTGTATGAGAACGAGGAGTTCAACCTCCTGCAGGCGGCACTCAACATCGAAGACGGGCTGGACGGGCTGCGCTACAACAAAGTCATCGTAGCTACCGATGCCGATGTGGACGGCATGCACATCCGCCTGCTGATGATTACCTTCTTCCTACAGTTCTTCCCTGACCTGATAAAGAAAGGGCACGTCTACATCCTGCAGACACCGCTCTTCCGGGTACGCAACAAGAAGAAGACCCTCTACTGCTACAGTGAGGAGGAGCGCGTGAGTGCCATCGAAGAGCTAAGCCCCAACCCCGAAATCACCCGATTCAAAGGGCTGGGAGAGATTTCACCCGATGAGTTCAAGCACTTCATCGGCAAAGACATGCGGTTGGAGCAAGTGACGCTCCGCAAGACCGATGCCGTGAAGGGACTGCTTGAGTTCTACATGGGCAAGAACACCATGGAGCGGCAGAGTTTCATTATCGACAACTTGGTTATAGAAGAAGATTTAGCATCATGAGAAGAGCTATATTCCCGGGAACGTTCGACCCCTTTACCATCGGACACGCCTCCATCGTGGAGCGTACGCTCACCTTTATGGACGAGGTGGTGATAGGCATCGGCGTCAACGAGAACAAAAACACCTATTTCGACGTGGAGAGACGGCTGGAGATGATGCAAGAGTACTATAAGGATAACCCTCGCGTGCAAGTGATGGCGTACGACTGCCTGACGATTGACTTCGCCCGGCAGGTCGACGCCCAGCTGATAGTGCGTGGTATCCGCACCGTGAAGGACTTCGAGTACGAAGAGACCAACGCCGACATCAACCGTAAGCTGTCGGGCGTGGAGACCATCCTGCTCTTCACCGAGCCGGAACTTACCTGCATCAGCTCCACCATCGTGCGCGAGCTGCTGACGTATGGGAAAGACGTGAGCCAATTCCTCCCCAAAGGAATGAAGATTAGTGATTAATTATTAGTGATGAGCGATGAGTGGGTATCGTATTCGTAGAGCTACTACGGCCGATTGCGGCTTGATTCACGCATTGGCTGAAAAAGTGTTTCCGGACACCTATCGGGAGATTCTTTCGCCCGAACAACTGGACTACATGATGGAGTGGATGTACTCCCTCGAGAACCTGCGGAGGCAGATGGAAGAGGAGGGGCATGTCTACTTCATCGCCTCCGACAACGAGGGGATTCCTTGCGGATACGTCTCCGTGCAGCCGCAGGAAGCCGACCTCTTTCACTTGCAGAAAATCTATGTGCTCCCCGCCTATCAAGGGAAGCATTGCGGCAGTTTCCTGTTTCGCGAAGCCCTCCGTTATATCCGCGATGTACATCCGTCGCCTTGCCGGGTGGAACTCAACGTGAACCGTCACAACAAGGCTCTCCTGTTCTACGAGCGCATGGGGATGAGGAAGCTGCGCGAAGGCGACTTCCCCATCGGCAACGGATACTATATGAACGACTACATCATGGGACTTGAGCTTGATACTTCTGAAGGATAATCTCTATCTTCTCGCCATTGGCCACCCGCTTGCGTAGCGCACGGGGCGTATCGCCGAACGACTCTTTGCAGAAATGGGCAAGGTGCGAGAGCGAGTCGAAACCGTAGCGTTCGCACAGCTCCGTCATCCGCTGGTTGGTATGTTGCAAGTCGTCAAGGATGCCTTCCCGTTTCCGGTCCAGAATCCATTCGTACACCGGTATGCCGTATAGGTTCTTAAACAGGCGGCGGAAGGTAGTGAGCGTATATCCGCCCAAGTGCGCGAACTCCTCCACATTCTTCACCTTGCTGTAGTTCTTCATCACGAAATACTGGAAGCTCTCCCTATAGCTACTGATGGGGTAGAAAAATGCCCGTAGCTGAGCCAGCGGATACCCGTGCATGATGAGGAACACCAGCTCCTTGCACTTCATCGTGATATAGGGCACGCAACGAGGCTCCTTGGTAAGAAACGTAGGCAATGCCTCCATGAACCGCCACACAGCCCCTTTCATCAGGAGTGGGATATAAGTGAGCGGGGGGTGGGGGTCGTCGATGATTTCCCGATAACGATCTTCACAAATCAAAGGAAGTTCGTTGAACAAGAGCATCACATATTCCACGCTTGTAAGGGCCAGCAACTCCAAGTTCGAGTCCATGGCTTGTAACATAAACTGTTTATCACCCAGTGTAGTTCCAGGATACTCTTCGCTGTTGACCAGCAACTTGCCCTTTAGAACAAAGAGCATATAGTTCTGTGCACACTTGCTTTTTGCAATGTGTTCTCCTTTAGACAGATGCTTGTATAAGAGGCGGCTATCTACTATCGTCGCGCATCTTGTACAATCGTGTTGCATGCAAGAAATGTCATGAGGCATAGGTTGTCTTTCTTCATTGGTTAGGCCGCAAAGATATCTCTTTTTATTGATATTACTACACAAAACACAAACTATTTGCCCGCTCCCCCCAATGCTTTTATATATTTTTGACGGATTATTTGCCCGGGTTTGCAAGGTTAACCCGTTTTCTTTTCCTATTTTTGTGCCGTGCACGCCAACGGAGTGCCATTGAAAGTAAAAACAGAGTTATAATTAGCAATAGTAGTATGACAACGAACTATGAACTCAGATACGCTGCGCATCCCGAAGATGCGAAGAGCTATGACACCGCGCGCATTCGCCGCGATTTCCTCATCGAACGTATGTTTGCCCCCAACGAAGTGAACATGGTCTACTCCATGTACGACCGCATGATAGTGGGCGGTGCGCAGCCTGTAGGCGAAGTGTTGACGCTGGAAGCCATCGCCCCCCTGAAGGCTCCCTTCTTCCTCACCCGTAGGGAGATGGGTATTTTCAATGTGGGCGGTCCCGGTGTGGTAAAGGCGGGCGATGCCATGTTCGAGCTGGACTATAAGGAAGCCCTCTACTTGGGGGCGGGCAATCGCCAAGTGACATTCGAGAGCAAGGATGCCATGAACCCGGCCAAGTTCTACTTCAACTCCACCACCGCCCATCAGGGATACCCCGACCGCAAGGTGACCAAAGCCGATGCCGTAGTGGCCGAGATGGGAACGCTGGAAGGCTCCAACCACCGCCACATCAACAAGATGCTCGTCAGCCAGGTGCTCCCCACCTGCCAGCTGCAGATGGGCATGACCGAGCTGGCACCCGGCAGCGTGTGGAACACCATGCCGGCACACGTGCACAGCCGGCGTATGGAAGCCTACTTCTATTTCGAGATTCCCGACGACCAAGCCATCTGCCACTTCATGGGAGAGGTAAACGAGACACGCCACGTATGGATGAAAGGAGACCAAGCGGTGCTATCACCCGAATGGTCCATCCACGCAGGGGCAGGCACGCACAGCTATACCTTTATCTGGGGAATGGGTGGCGAGAACCTCGACTATGGCGACCAGGACTTCTCGCCCATCACCGAGCTGAAATAAAATGAAGGATGACTCATCCTCAATTCATAATTTAACAAACTAATTATTATGGTAAACTTTTCATTAGAGGGCAAAGTAGCGCTGGTCACAGGCGCTTCGTACGGCATTGGCTTTGCCATCGCCACAGCTTTTGCGCAGGCAGGTGCCAAGATTGTGTTCAACGACATCAAGCAAGAGTTGGTAGACAAAGGTTTGGCCTCCTATAAGGCCGAAGGCATTGAGGCAAAAGGATACGTATGCGACGTGACAAGCGAAGAGCAAGTCAACGCCATGGTAGCTCAGATAGAGAAAGAGGTAGGCGTGATAGACATCTTGGTGAACAATGCCGGCATCATCAAGCGCATCCCGATGTGCGACATGACGGCTACCGAGTTCCGCCAAGTGATTGACGTCGACCTCAACGCACCCTTCATCGTAGCCAAAGCCGTTATCCCTTCGATGATTAAGAAAGGGCACGGAAAGATCATCAACATCTGCTCCATGATGAGCGAGCTGGGTCGCGAAACAGTATCGGCCTACGCAGCTGCCAAGGGCGGGCTGAAGATGCTCACCCGCAACATCGCCTCCGAGTACGGCGAGTTCAACATCCAGTGCAACGGCATCGGCCCGGGATACATCGCTACCCCGCAGACCGCTCCGCTGCGCGAAATCCAGCCCGACGGATCACGCCATCCGTTCGACCAATTCATCATCGCCAAGACACCGGCTGCCCGCTGGGGAAACACCGCCGACCTGCAAGGCCCGGCCGTATTCCTCGCTTCTGAGGCTTCAGACTTCGTCAACGGGCACGTGCTCTACGTAGATGGAGGCATCTTGGCCTACATCGGCAAGCAACCCTAAAAGAACAAATGGACGAATAGACAAAGAGGGGGCGAGGAGACAAGGGGATAGCGTTGCGAAATCGCAAACGCAAAAGCCTTGTTCCCTCGCCCCCTTGCCCGTTCGTCAACCCATCTCCACCTTATCAACTCCCACCAATCTCCCTAATTCTGGTTGAAAAATGAAGCAATTATTCATGCTATGGGCGGCCTTGGCCACCTTCTCTTCCTGCGCCAACGGCAAGTCGTCCATGAAAGTAACGGTCACCAACCCCCTCGCCATCGAACGTGTGGGCGAGATGGTAGAAGTACCGATGAACGTCGTTACCGCCCGGTTGCACCTCTCCGATACCGCCGAGTTCGTAGTCCTCAACGCCGATGACGTCGAAGTGCCCTATCAAGTGACATACGACGGGCTGGTCATCTTCCCCGTCCAGGTAGCGGCTGGCGGCAAGTCGGCCTACACCCTCCGCACCGGACAGCCCAAGCCGGTCGACGTGTTGGCCTGCGGTAAGTACTATCCCGAGCGTCTCGACGACGTGGCATGGGAGAACGACCTCGTCGCCTTCCGTACCTACGGCCCTGCCTTGCAGAAGCGGGGCGAGCGTGCCTTCGGCTACGACGTGTTCACGAAAAACAACACCTCCAAGCCGGTGGTCGAAGCCCGCTATGCCGAAGAGCTAAGCCAAGAGAAACGCGCCCGTGCCGCCGAACTGCGCAAAACCGACCCCAAGGCCGCCTCAGCCTTGCTCCGCTCCATCTCCTATCACATAGACCACGGCAACGGCATGGACTGCTACTCCGTAGGCCCCACACTGGGAGGAGGCACTGCCGCCCTGATGGAAGGCGACACCATCCTCTACCCTTATTGCTACCGCACGCAAGAAATCCTCGACAACGGCCCGCTACGCTTCACCCTGAAGCTGGAGTTCAACCCACTCACCGTGCGGGGCGACTCCAACGTCGTGGAGACACGCCTCATCACCCTTGATGCCGGCTCGTACCTCAACAAGACGGTGGTATCGTACACCAACCTGAAGGGCGATATGCCCATAGTCACCGGCATCGTGCTGCACGACAACGGCCCGGTAGTGGCCGATGCTCCCCAAGGCTACATCACCTACGTGGAGCCTACCGACCATCCGGACGGCGAGAATGGCCAGATGTTTATGGGTGCCGCTTTCCCCGCCCCTGTGCAGGAGGCCAAACCCGTCCTTTTCTCAGCACAAGAGAAGAAGCAACGAGCTGGAGCCGACGGTCACCTATTGGCCATCAGCCGCTACGAACCCGGTTCGCAGTACACCTACTATTGGGGGTCGGCCTGGAGCAAAGGCGCCATCAAGACTGCCAATTCCTGGAACAAGTACATGGCCCAATATGCGCAAGAGGTACGTACACCACTGGTAGTTAAGTACTAAAGCCCTCTACAACGCCATTACCTTGGCATCCGGTCACACACTCTTCAAAGGGCGCTCACAAGCGCCCTCACAGACTGATATTTTCTACCCCAACTACCCCCTTGCGCATGTAAAGCCCGATGAATACAGGCTATCAATCTATTCCATTTGGATATGCCGCGACTCTTGGTAGATGTGGATTTGACGTTCGTTCCATTTACGGATGGCCATAATCGGGGCTTGGAAGATGTACAATTACCTTAGCAAGAAGTAAACAATAAGGTTTTTTCTGCGTATTAGGCACCTACTTTCGGCACTTATCAAACGGACTACTTTTTCGCTACAGCGAAAATACTTTTTCGTTGCAGCGAAAATAAGTTTTCGTTGCAGCGAAAATAAATTTTCGCCTAAGCGAAAAAAAATTCTCGCTGCAGAAAAACTGCGAAAATTCATATACATTGAAATAGAGCTATTTAGATGGAATATGGTCGTGGCATACTCGCGCTTTGCAGAGTAGGGTAGGAATATGAGTACTGCTGGATAAATTGTTGTGTTTTACGACTATTCGTTTTGCTGTCAAGATACGTCTCGTTAAAAAGAGCGGCCAACGCTGGCATTGCAACCGGGTTTTCAGACTACCCCCAGTTTGTTCTCCGTACTATCTCCAGAGCCATCAGACTACGACGACATCAACAACAGTTCCGAACGATGAATATCAAAAAAAGAAGAGACAGAAGTTCGGGAGGCAGCTATAAACGTTCCTGCGGACATCCGAGCAAGAATGGTATGCGAAATTGATCACAGCTTTCTATCAAAGAAATTATAACTCTTTTGTTCTTTCTTTAATGATTATCAGTATCTTTGCAATATCCAGCCACTAAAGCGTTGGGCACAATTGAAAAATAAGAAACAAGAGACGGATGAATTTCAACACCCTGCTTGACCACGCCGACGAAGCCCCTGTCACGGTAGAGTTCGGCACCACCAACTACGAGGTGACAAAGATGCGCTTCCCTTCAAAAGAAGACAAGAGCCACATCATCTATAACCCGTTCATCACCATCAGCGACATACCTGCTGCAGCCTACAAATATGTAGTCAACGGCAAGTCTGCCATCGAATGGGTGATGGAGCGCTATCAAGTCACCACCAACAAGGACAGCGGCATTGTGAACGCCCCCAATGAGTGGGCGTGCGAACACAATCAACCTCGTTATATCCTTGATTTGCTCCGCTCTGTCATCGTCATCAGCGTGAAAACAGTGGAGATAGTGAAGAATTTACCCAAAGTAAAATATGAATAGAATCAATTACAATTATGGCACAGAAAAAAGGAAATGCAGGACATAAAGACCATGTTTACAACATCAAGGTCCCTGTCTATACAACAGAAATAGTAGAAGGAAATTGCAATGACCTTTTTGGCGGACCTACAATTTCTGATATGCTCAATTATGTTAAGAACAAGATAAAGGAGTATTCACTATTGCCCAATTCTGACAAAAAGCGCTATGCAAATAAGAACAAAACTAAGTTGACTGTAATTAACGATATAAAAATTAGTGAGAAAATAGAAGGTGAAGATACTTATCTATTACTAAAAATATCTGCATATACGACCAATTACCATGATGGATTTATCGATACAGGCGAGAGAAAAGATTTAACTAAGGATACCAAAATTGGTAGTGATACCAATTTTGTAATGCTATATCCTCAAATAGATGGCGTTAATAGCACAAAATATAAGCGATACTTTTTAGTTTTAGTTTATGAAGATCCAACTAAGAACAATGATGATATCTCTAAAATTGCCAAAACAGTAATGAACCAAATATTAAATAAACCTACTGCAAATATTAAACTCCCGACCATATTAGATGAAATTAAATCAAAATGGAAAACTATCCCAGAACTGCAAATAAAGTGCAGCGGTATATATAAATGTGAGAATGATGATAATAAGTATAGTGAATATTATATTGGAGGTCAATTGAACAAACAAAGAACGCGTTCTTATGAGAAACTTCCTGTTGAACAATTGGAGGATTTAATCAATGAACCAGAAAATGAATATCAAAAAAAGGAAGTAAAAATGATTTCTGGTAAAGCAGAATATAAGATTACAAAAGAACTTATAAATGAGGCTGGTGAAATTCTGAAAGAAGCTGGAGAAAAGATTTTCAACATGACAACATCCATCACTCAAGAAGAACTTGATAATAAAGTTCATGATGAAGATTTTGTTTTTTCAAAGTTAGTACCAATAGTTTCTAATTACCTGTCATATGAATGAATTAAATGATGTAGTTATACGTTCGTTTTTATCAGATATTTCAAATTTTCATTTAGTTATATTTGGTATAGCAACAACTTTATTCACGGTCATTTACTCTTTTATCTTAAATAGACATAGCGAATTGAAAGATGTCTCTGAAAAGATAAAAAAAGAGGGTAAAGGAACTTCCCTATTGTGCAAAGAATCATTATATATTGGTTATATTAAACGACTAAAACGTGTAAATTGGTGGGTGATTTTAGTATCTCTTATATCATTTCTATCATCAATAATAAGCTGGATAGTAGCAAATATAGTCAACAATGAAAATGTGATATACATATTGTTTTGGATAATTTCTGTTGTAACCGTTATCTTGATGATTCTATCTATTATATTAGCTGTTGTAATACTCATCGGTTATGGTAAATCAACAAAGATATAAATCAGAAGAATATGGCAATAAGCAATAATATACCCGCCTCTCTCATCGAGCGCAAGCCCTACATGCAGCAACTGCGTGAATGGAAAGACCAACATATCATCAAGGTTGTGACTGGTATGCGCCGTAGCGGAAAGTCCACCATGCTGAAGATGCTGGCGGACGAGATACGCCCGAATGTGGACGAAGCGCAAATCCAATTCTATAACTTTGAGGACATCAAGACACTTGCTATTGGGGATTACGTTCAAATATACTTACACATTGATGGGAAGTTAGTGCCTGACAAAATGAACTACATATTCTTGGACGAGGTTCAAAACATCGCCAGCTTTGAACGCATGGCGGATAGCCTCTTTATCAAAGAGAATGTGGATTTGTACATCACCGGCTCCAATGCCTACCTGCTATCAGGTGAGTTAGCCACCTTACTTACAGGGCGTTATATTGAAATAAGCATCTTGCCTTTCTCCTTTGCAGAGTACTTGGAATATGCCGTAAATTCCAAAGATAGCTCACAAAATGAAAGTTTTAGGAATTTAAGCGGTCTAACATTAGCTCAACAATCTGAAATAAAGGCTTATGCAAGGACTATATTCGATGATTATCTGCATGAGGGTGGCATACCGCAAGCCGTTGCCTCGCGTTATAAGGAGGATAAGCGTCCGGAGAAAATTCTCAAAGCCATATTGAGCACCATCATAGAGAAGGATGTCTTCACAAGACAAGAGGTCTATAACAAAACGGCTTTTAGCAAGATAATAGATTTCCTCTTTGATGCTATCGGTGCACCAATTTCTCCAAACTCGATTGTCAATACTTTCAAAAGTGAAAAGGTCTTGATTGATAACAAGACTGTATCCAGATACTTGAATATCTTATGCGACGCTTTTCTACTCTTCCGAGTGCCTCGTTACGACCTCAAAGGCAAAGGCTTTCTAAGGACATTTGAGAAGTATTATCTGTCTGATACAGGCTTCCGCCAATCCCGTTTGCCCAAACGTATGCAGGTGGATATAGGTCGTCTATTGGAAAACGTCATCTATCTGGAACTGCTCCGCCGCTACGAACGTGTCTATATCGGTAAAGTACGAGACAAAGAAGTCGACTTCGTGGTCGAAGACATCAAAGGCTATATTTCGTATTACCAAGTTGCCTATTCCACAATGGAACCCTCCACCCTTGACAGGGAACTCGCTTCACTGAAAGCCATAAACGATTCCAATCCTAAGTATCTGCTTACGATGGATTATGATCTGAATCCCGTATATGACGGGATACGCAAACTGAATGTGATAGATTGGTTATTGGGAATTGAGTAGCGATTCCCAAAACTAATCCTTATCTTTGCCTTACCCTTTTCACTCCACACTTCTTTAATTCGCTGATTATCAATTCTGACTAATCAGATTTTCACACAGCAAACGGCACACATTCTATCTTTTTCTTTATATTTGCAGTTATAATCATACTATTAGTATGGATGCAATAGAAGAAATAAAGAAAGGCAAGATAAACAAGCTTATGCAGGAAGTGCCTAAAGGGCTTGTGCTACTCTCCATGTGGTTGCGTTCAGAGGGCTATTCGTATGAACTGCAACAGCGTTACCGAAACAGTGGCTGGCTGAAATCCATCGGGACAGGGGCTATGCTTAGAGGTAGTGACGAACTGACTTTGTCCGGCACATTGGCGGCTTTGCAGCAGACAGGAATGAACGTTCATGTCGGT
>JAISIX010000119.1 GCA_031261805.1 Mediterranea sp. (in: CFB group bacteria) | reverse complement strand
CTGCATCGGCACCGCCGAGACCATACACGCCCTGAACCGCGGCGACAACATCACCATCATCTTCATCAACAACGCCATCTACGGCATGACGGGCGGACAGATGGCCCCCACCACGCTGGTGGGCATGAAGACCTCGACCAGTCCCTACGGACGAGATATTCATCTGCATGGCTACCCGCTCAACATGACCGAGATTGCCGCACACCTCGAAGGTACGGCCTACGTCACCCGCCAGTCCGTACAGAGCGTACCGGCTATCCGCAAGGCAAAGAAGGCCATCCGCAAGGCCTTCGAGAACTCCATGAACGGCAAGGGTTCCAACTTGGTGGAAATTGTGTCGACCTGCAGCTCCGGCTGGAAAATGACACCCGATGCATCCAACAAGTGGATGGAGCAACACATGTTCCCCCACTACCCGCTGGGCGACCTGAAAGATAAAGAATAACGCTAACAGGAAAATCTACAGAACAATGAAAGAAGAAATTATCATAGCAGGCTTCGGTGGACAAGGCGTATTGTCGATGGGCAAAATCCTGGCCTACTCGGGCTTGATGGAAGGCAAAGAGGTGACTTGGATGCCGGCCTACGGCCCGGAACAACGAGGCGGAACGGCCAATGTGACAGTGATTGTGAGCGACGACAAGATATCCTCGCCCATCTTGAGCCGGTACGACTCCGCCATTATCCTCAACCAACCCTCGCTGGAGAAGTTTGAGAGCAAGGTGAAGCCCGGTGGAATCCTCATCTACGACGGATATGGCATCATCAACCCACCCACCCGCAAGGACATCAAGGTGTATCGCATTGATGCCATGGATGCCGCCAACGAGATGAACAACGCCAAAGCCTTCAACATGATTGTGCTGGGCGGACTGCTCAAGCTACGTCCCATCGTCACCCTCGACAGTGTACTGAAAGGACTCAAGAAAACCCTCCCCGAACGCCATCATCACCTCATCCCCATGAATGAAGAGGCCATCAAGAAGGGTATGGAGCTGATACGGGAAGCGTAAGAAACTTAAAATTGAGAATTAAAAATGAAAATGAGGAATTCTCAATCGTTCCACTAAGCCTTCCAGCAAGAAGGCCTGAAAAAACAAGGTGACTGAAGGTCTTGTTCCATAAGACTCTTAGCCACCTTGTGTTTTACAGGCCGCTGTTCCATGATCACTTCATCACTATCGTAAACGCCATCCCCCCCCTCGAACACCCCCATTCTTCATTCCTAATGGGGCCACTGGAAAATCCCTGCGTTCAACCATTTTCTTATAAGGTTCGTACAAATTCGTCGCAGAAACGTTCTATCTTTGTCATTCACCCAAAAACATATCCTGTATGAAGAACTTTTTAATCTTTCTCATCGCATGGCTGGCTCCGCTGACCGCATTGGCGCAGCCGGAAAGTCCGACAGTCCGTTTCGGGCTGATTGCCGACATCCAGTATGCCGACACCCCACCGCTTGGCAGGCGGTTTTATCGAAACTCACTGCCCAAAACGGAAGAGGCGGTGGCCTGTTTCAACCAACAAAAGGTGGCGTTTACCATCAATCTGGGCGACATCATCGACAAGCATTTTGCCGACATTGACTCCGTGTTGCTGCGTTTCAAGCCATTGAATGGCAAGCTTTACAATACGACCGGCAACCACGACTATAAAGACGTGACGGACAACCGAGTGCTGTATCGCAAACTGGGGATGCCCGCCGAATACTATTCCTTCGAGAAGAACGGATGGTTGTTTGTCATGCTGAACACCAATGAGATAGCCTCGTATGCCAACGTAGCCGGAACACCCAAGGAACAGGAGTTGCACGCCCAATTCCAATTCGTCAAGGAGAACCACCTGCCACAAGGCGCGTCCTACAATGGGGGCATCAGCGCCAAACAGTTGGATTGGCTGAACCGCTTGCTGAAGAAGGCGGAGCGGAAAGGGAAGAAGGTATTGCTTTTCTCTCACCATCCGCTATACCCGGAGATGGGCGAGATGGCACTGAACAATCGGGCTATACTGGACGTGGTGAAACACTATACTTGCGTCAAGGCACTCTTTGCCGGACATCATCACTCGGGCGGGTTTGCCATGTACGGCACTATCCCCTCCGTGAACATCGAAGGCGTGGTCGAAACGCGTAACCAGAACGCCTTTGCCGTCGTAGAGCTTTATGCCGACCACATCGTAATTGACGGGCATGGACGGGTACCGTCGCGCACGCTAAGCGAGCGCTGAAAAGAATACCCCGTTACGCATAGCCACTTTATATACAATGCAACTCGCGAACTTGCACCCACAGCGCATTTTTCAATTTTTAATTCTCAATCTTTAATTTAATAAGTATCTTTGCCTCCCTATTATGAGACGATTCCTACTTATATATATAATGATGGGCGTACTGGCGGGTGTGGGAGGTGGAAACGTCCTCCATGCGCAAGTGCCCGTCACACCCCAACAGGTGGACGCCAACGGACGGGACCAATACGGCAACCAGGTGGACCCCACCATGATGCCCCAGAACCTCGACAGTACCAACGTGGAGGTGAAAGGCTTGCCACCCAAGCTATACATGTGGCGCATCAAGAACTTGCTGGGCGAGCGAGAGATTGTGCCGGCCGACACATTGCACCACCAGTTCCAAAACTCGGGACTCACCGAAGGAATGAACGGACACTACAACTATTTGGGTAACATGGGGGCACCCCGACAGTCACGCATCTTCGTGGAAAGGCAGTCCAACACCCCCACCCTCTTCCTACAGCCACTCAACAGCTTCTATACAGAGCCTATGGACTTCCTGTTCACCAACAGCAACGTGCCCTACACCAACATCACTTACTACAAGACCGGCAGCAACAAGGTAACCGGTGAGGAGTGGTTCAAATCCTACTTCTCCGTAAACGCCAACAAACGGCTCGCCTTCGGGTTCGACATCAACTACCTATACGCCCGAGGGTACTACCAAAACCAGAATGCCGCCTACTTCGACGCCAAGGTCTTCGCCAGCTACATAGGCAATCGCTACCAGATGCAAGCCATCTATAGTAGCACCTATATGAAGTTCAATGAGAACGGAGGCATCGAAAAAGACGAATATATCACCAATCCTGAAGAAGCCTCTCAAGAAGGAAGGAAATTTGAATCCATCAACATACCCACCAACCTGACACAGAGTGCCAACCGCAACCAAGACTTCTACCTCTACCTTACACACCGCTACAACGTGGGGTTCTATCGCGAGGTGCCTAAGTCGAAAGCCGGTACACCCGACAAAACGGCTGGGACATCGAAAAGAAGGAGTGAGATGCCCAAGCCAAAGGAGAAACCCCGGCTGACCTCAAGCGACAGCCTGCCAACGACATTGACCACAGATAGTCTAACTATCGCACTCAATGACAGTGTACCGCATATTCTCAACGACAGCCTCCCCCAAGCACGTCCGCAAGTGGCTGCCAACGACACTGCGAAGGTGGATATGGAGGAAGAATACGTGCCGGTAACAAGCTTCATACATACCTTCCAAGTGGAACGGGCACGCCACTCATTCAACTCTGCCGACACTATCTACACCCACAACGTCAACACCCAAAACCCACTGCCTAACGTACACGACAGCACCCTGTACGTAGGCATCAAAAATACCATTGGCATCTCATTGCTCGAAGGTTTCAACAAATACGCCAAGGCCGGCATCACCGCCTTTGCCTCTTACAATATCGGCAAGTACACGCTGATGGGACTCAACGACCTGCCCAGCACCACCTACAACGAGAGCCAGTTGTACGTGGGCGGCGAACTGGCCAAACGACACGGGCACACGCTGCACTACCATGCCATCGGACAGGTAGGGCTGGCAGGCAACGCCATCGGCGAGTTCGAGGTAAGGGGCGACGTGGACCTCAACTTCCGCCTTTGGAAGGACACTGTGAGCTTCATCGCCCGCGGCGAGGTGAGCAACAAGCTCGCGCCCTTCTACATGCGGCACTACCACTCGCGTAACTTGTCGTGGGACAACGACCTCGGCAAGGAGTTCCGCAGTCACATAGAGGGCGAGTTGAAGATAGAACGCTGGCGCACCCGCCTACGCGCCGCCGTGGACAACATCAAGAACTACACCTACTTCAACGCTCAGGCCTTGCCCACCCAGAAGAGCGGAAGCGTACAGGTGCTCTCGGCCTGCCTCAACCAAGACTTCAAACTGGGCATCCTCCACTTGGACAACGAGGTCATTTGGCAGAAATCGGGCGACCAAACAGTACTGCCCCTGCCCTCTCTCTCACTCTACCACAACCTCTACCTCAAATTCAAGATGGCCAAGAAGGTGCTAAGCCTAGAGTTAGGGGGTGACGTGCGCTACTTCTCCAAGTATAAGGCTCCAGCCTACGAACCGTCCATCCAACAGTTCACCCTGCAGAACCCCGAGGCACCAGTGCAACTCGGTGGATACCCCATCGTGAGCGTCTATGCCAACCTGCACCTCAAACGCACCCGCTTCTACCTCATGATGTATCACATCAACAACGGCTCGGGCAACGCCAACTCGTTCCTCGTACCGCACTACCCCATCAATCCCCGCATACTCAAATTCGGGCTTTCGTGGAACTTCTATGATTAAGCTGCTCTCCAAATATACATTGCCGATTGTCGCCGTCGTGCTTTTCTTCGCCATCCGCCAATGCGAACGGCAGAGGAAACCCACTACACACCCCCGCGACTATGCCGACATAGCCCGCCAAGGAGTGTTGCACGCCACTACCGAATACAATTCCCTCAGTTTCTATGTGGACAGTGATACCATCGCCGGCTTCCACTACGAGCTGATACAAGCCTTCGCCCACAGCAAAGGGCTGAAAGCCGACATCACCCCCTTGATGAGCGTGGACGAACGCCTGCAAGGACTGGCCGACGGACGCTTCGACGTGATAGCTTACGGCATACTGAACTCCAGCGAACTGAAAGACTCGCTCCTGTTCACCTCCCCCCTACTCCTCAACCGGCAAGTGCTGGTGCAACGTAAGGCGGCCGGCGGAGAGCACGACACGCTCTACATCAGCAACCAGCTACAACTGGCCGGCAAGAGGGTGAACGTAGTGAAAGACTCGCCGGCATTGCTACGCCTCCGCAACTTGAGCGACGAGATAGGCGACACCATCTACGTGCACGAGGTAGGGCGCTACGGACCGGAACAACTCATAGACATGGTAGCTCACGGCGACATCGACTACGCAGTGTGCGACGAGAGCATCGCACGAGCCGTGCTCGACTCGTTGCCACAACTCGACATACACCTCGCCATCGGCTTCACGCAGTTTTACTCGTGGGCCGTCAGCAAACAGTCGCCCGTGTTGCTCGACAGCTTGGACCGCTGGCTCGAAGGCTTCAAACGAAGCCGGGAGTACAAGCGCATCTACCAGAAATATTACGGAAGAAATAAAACAGAAAGATAAAAGACATGAGTGAGAATGTGATTAAATGGGGCTTCATCGGCTGCGGTGAAGTGACGAAAACCAAGAGTGGACCCGCCTTCCAGAAAGTGAAACACTCCGAAGTGGTGGCCGTGATGAGCCGTGAGTTGGGAAAAGCCAAAACTTATGCCGAGGAACGGGGCATCCCCCGCTGGTACGACGATGCGCAGGAGCTGATTGACGACCCTGAGGTAAACGCTGTCTACATCGCCACGCCCCCCTCCTCACACGCCACCTACGCCGTGATGGCGATGAAAGCCGGTAAGGCCGCCTACATAGAGAAACCCATGGCACAAACGTACGAGGAGTGCACCCGCATCAACCGCATCTCGAAAGAGACGGGCGTACCCTGCTTCGTAGCCTACTACCGCCGATACCTGCCCTATTTCCAAAAGGTGAAGGAGTTGGTGAACAATGGCTCCATCGGCCATGTGCTCAACGTACAGATACGATTCTCGCAACCCCCTCGCGACCTTGACTACAACCGCAACAACCTGCCTTGGCGCGTACAGGCCGACATCTCTGGCGGGGGCTACTTCTACGACCTCGCCCCACACCAGATTGATTTGCTGCAAGACATGTTTGGTTGCATCCTCGAAGCCAGTGGCTATAAGAGCAACCGAGGAGGGCTATATGCCGCCGAGGATACGCTGAGCGCCAGCTTTCAGTTTGACGGAGGCTTAGTAGGTAGCGGCTCATGGTGCTTCGTAGCCCACGATTCTTCTCGCGAAGACCGTATAGAGATTATCGGTGACAAAGGAATGATTTGCTTCTCCGTCTATACCTACGAACCCATCGCCCTCCACACCGAACGTGGACGTGAGGAGATCGTGGTGCCCAACCCCGACCACGTACAGCAACCCCTCATCCAAGCCGTGGTGGACCACTTGCTGGGAAAAGGCATCTGCACTTGCGACGGCGAAAGCGCCACCCTCACCAACTGGGTGATGGACAAGATTCTGGGGAAGCTATAAATAAAACATAAAAAACAAAGAGGAAGTATTATGGAAACAAGCAATCATCAAATCAAAGAACAACTAATGCGGAAAGCCATTGCGCTTTCCAACGAGAACATAGCCAATGGCGGCGGCCCCTTCGGAGCCGTTATCGCCACTAAAGAGGGGGAGATAGTGGCTACAGGTGTCAACCGAGTGACCGCCTCGTGCGACCCCACCGCCCATGCTGAAGTGAGCGCCATCCGCGCCGCGGCGGCCAAGTTGGGTACTTTCAACTTGAGCGGATACGAGATTTATACCTCGTGCGAGCCATGCCCCATGTGCCTCGGCGCCATCTACTGGGCACGTTTGGACAAGATATACTATGCCAACAACAAAACCGACGCCAAAGAGATAGGATTCGACGACTCCTTCATCTACGACGAGCTGGAGCTGAAGCCTGCCGACCGGCACCTGCCTTCCGAGACGATGCTACGCGACGAAGCCATCGCCACCTTCCGGCAGTGGGCAGCTATGAGCGACAAGGTGGAGTACTGACATAGGAAATCCCCGGCAACGTCGTTAGACACTTCGACGTTCCGGGGATTCCTTCTTTCACACACAAAAGTTATTATTGATATTAAAGCTGTCCGGTAGTAATACGGCTCGCTTAGAAGCGCATGCCAAGGGTGAGTAGCACCTTGTGGTTATTGTTGGAAATCTTGGTGCCGGGTAGGCCTACCACATTGCTGGAGTAGAAAGTCTCATTATACGTATTGTAGCGATAGGCCAAGTCAGCGTAGAAACTCTTGCCCCGATAACCCAAGCCACAAGTGTAGTTGCTCATAGCACCGATGTTGGCATACTCCGTATCGGTCCGCATGGAATTGGGCTGCAGGTACTTGTAAGCATCGTCCTTAAAGGGAGCGGTAATGTAGTTGTAACCCAGGCGCAACGAGAACTCCTTGGCCAGCTTAATCTCGGCTCCGGCCCGAAGGGTATGCACAGCCTTCATCATATCGTTCATGCTAATGCTTTGTCCCAGTTTGTATCCATCCTGGTCCTTCAAAGTTCCGGCGCTCCGGTTGGCGTACTCGTACTCCACACCCAAGGCGACGGCCGTTCCCACCGTATAACCCAAGCTCACGTTGACCTTCCACGGCGTAACCACTTTATAAGAATAAGCGCTGGCCATATCGTTCTTATTATCATCATACGGGCGGGTAGAGCCGCTGATGCCTGCGTCGAAGTCGTAATCAAGCACGGCGTTACCATGCTCCGTCACGCTGAAGAAAGTTGGCGTGTGCACGGCCGCTCCGATGCGGAACGAGGAGTCCTCGAATGGGCGCAGGATAAAGCCCAACTTAAAGTCGACGCCACTACCATCGGCCCAATAGTGGTTACTGAGGGTATATCCCCCATAATTCGTTCCATCAGTCCCGGTAAAATTTTCGCCGTAAGCGCTGTTACGGTCATAGTTGATGCTGTAAAGGCCCAGCGTAGCTCCTACGTAAAAACGGTCGTAGAAGTTCAGTGCACCGTTCAGGTCGAACGAGTGAAGGCCACCGCTCTCCTTGGAACGATAAACTTGGTCTATCTGATCGCCCACTTGCGTATAAGGCTCGTAATGATCAAGGTATTGCTTGCCACCGGCATCGGTCACATAAACCGGGTTCACCAACCCTATGCTTTGGTCATGGTTAGGGCCGCCCGTTGTCGTTCCTGCATTGTACCCCATCGCACCCAGCCAAGGCACGTTGGGATTGTTGAACACCCCATCCGCCATCAAAGCATCCTCGCCGATGGGCACCCCATTGTCAGCGATGTTCAACATGTAGGCCGCTTGTTCCAACTGCGAGACATCAAACGTTCCGCCCGTCAGCATACTCCGGTCGAACGAACCAATCTTCCGGTAGTTGAACCCGAAATTAGCGAAACGCAAAGCACCATTGTTACTCACCTTGGCAGCAAACACGAAGCCGGCGTTGTCGAACGAGCCGTGGAACTTACTCACGCTCTGCCCCAGGGCCGACTTTGCCCTTGTATTGTCGAAGCCAAAAGAGAGCATCACATCGTTGCTCCGATAGATGCCGATGCCGGCGGGGTTGGTGCCCATGGTGGTGATGTCGCCTCCC
>JAISIX010000064.1 GCA_031261805.1 Mediterranea sp. (in: CFB group bacteria) | reverse complement strand
GGATACCGAAACGGTGATTGGTTTCCTGAAAGCGCATGGGTTGGACAAGGACTTCAAGGTGAATATCGAAGTGAATCACGCTACCTTGGCCGGACATACGTTTGAGCACGAGCTGGCCGTGGCTGTGGACAATGGTATGTTAGGCTCCATCGATGCCAACCGTGGTGATTACCAGAACGGATGGGATACCGACCAGTTCCCCATCGATGCCTTCGACCTGACGCAGGCCATGATGCAGATCATCCGCAATGGCGGACTGGGCAACGGTGGCACTAACTTCGATGCCAAGACGCGTCGTAACTCTACCGACTTGGAAGACATCGCCATTGCACACATTGCCGGTATGGATGCCATGGCACGTGCCCTGCTCAGTGCAGCTCGCCTGCTGGGAGAGTCGCCCTACTGTCAGATGTTCAAGGAGCGTTATGCCTCGTTCGATGCTGGTGATGGAAAGTCTTTTGAAGAAGGACGGATGAGCCTCGAAGAGCTGGTGGCTTATGCCAAGACTCATGGTGAGCCGAAGCAAATCAGTGGTAAGCAAGAACTGTACGAAGCTATCGTGAACATGTACGTGTAAAACGAAGAATTAAGAATGAGGAATGAAGAATGGGCTGCGCCATCTTACGTGGTCCCCTTCATTCTTCATTCTTCATTTCCCCGTTCTTCATTCATTCTTAATTTTCAAAGACTATGAATCAAACATCCCCCTCTGACGGGAGCAAGCTCTACTTGTATTCCATCACTACCGTCGCTATTTTGGGTGGCTTGCTGTTCGGCTATGACACAGCTGTCATCTCGGGTGCCGAGAAAGGGCTTGAAGGCTTCTTCCTTTCGGCTACCGACTTCCATTATGATAAAGTGATGCATGGCATCACCTCCTCCAGTGCCCTCTTGGGTTGTGTGCTTGGAGGCGCGTTCTCCGGCATCTTCGCTTCCCGGCTGGGACGGCGAAACTCCTTGCGGCTGGCAGCTGTGCTCTTTTTCCTATCAGCCTTGGGTTCTTACTATCCGGAGTTTCTGTTCTTCGACTACGATAAGCCCAGCTGGAACCTGCTCATCGCCTTTAACCTATACCGCATCTTGGGCGGCATTGGCGTGGGACTGGCATCGGCCGTATGCCCCATGTACATCGCTGAGATAGCCCCTTCGAACATACGTGGCACGCTTGTCTCTTGCAATCAGTTTGCCATCATCTTCGGTATGTTGGTGGTCTACTTCGTCAACTACCTCATCATGGGCGACCATCAGAATCCCATCGTCCTGAAAGACGCTTCCGGTCTCCTCTCGCTTAGTCCGGATTCTGATATGTGGACCGTGCAGACCGGCTGGCGTTATATGTTTGGCTCCGAAGCTTTCCCTGCGGCGCTTTTTGGCATGTTGCTTTTCTTTGTGCCCAAGACACCTCGCTACTTGGTGTTGGTACAGCAGGAGGAGAAGGCGTTCTCTATCCTCGAGAAGATAAATGGCCGCATCAAGGCGCAGGAGACGTTGGCTGAAATCAAGGCGACGGCACACGAGAAGACGGAGAAGCTGCTGACCTACGGCGTGGCAGTTATCGTCATCGGCATCCTGCTCTCCGTGTTCCAGCAAGCCATTGGCATCAACGCCGTGCTCTACTATGCTCCCCGTATCTTCGAGAGCGCGGGCGCCGAAGGTGGAGGCATGATGCAGACGGTGATAATGGGTGTTGTCAACATCGTCTTTACGCTGGTAGCCATCTTTACGGTCGACCGCTTCGGGCGCAAGCCGCTCCTCATCATCGGCTCCATCGGTATGGCGATAGGCGCTTTCGCAGTGGCCGGATGCGATAGCATGGGTGTGAAGGGGCTTATGCCGGTACTTTCTATCATCGTCTACGCTGCCTTCTTCATGATGTCGTGGGGACCCATCTGCTGGGTACTCATCGCGGAGATATTCCCCAATACCATTCGTGGCAAGGCGGTAGCCATTGCCGTGGCCTTTCAGTGGATTTTCAATTACATTGTATCGTCCACCTTCCCCGCTTTGTACGACTTCAGCCCGATGTTTGCCTATAGCCTTTACGGAGCTGTTTGTGTGTTGGCCGCCATCTTCGTATGGCGCTGGGTGCCCGAGACGAAAGACAAAACGCTGGAAGACATGAGCCGGCTTTGGAAGAAGTGAAAGGCTGATTTATGGGTTGTTCATCGCTGTAATGGCTGGGCTGTTGCAGCGATGAACCCTTAATAACTGAGTTTTCGTAAGTAAAAAGGCACTATGATATTCCGCTAAACTCCAATTTGTTAACGAACCCAATTGCACAAAACATCCTGAACCAAATGGCTTTGGAACCACCACTGGCTCTAATCTGTCAGAAAACCAAATGGCTTTGGAACCATCGGTTCTAATCTGTCAGAAAACCAAATGGCTTTGGAACCACCGGTTCTAATCTGTCAGAAAACCAAATGGCATTGGAACCACTGGTTCTAATCTGTCAGAAAACCGAATGGCATTGGAACCACTGGTTCTAATCTGTCAGAAAACCGAATGGCTTTGGAACCACCGGTTCTAATCTGTCAGAAAACCAAATGGCATTGGAACTACTGGTTCTAATCTGTCAGAAAACCGAATGGCTTTGGAACCATTGGTTCTGATAAGAATGAGATTAAAAACGGGCCAAGATTTCTGGTTCTAAGTCCGTTTTATATCGTACTCGGGATGGTGGTGTGCTATCTGGCTCATCACTAATCACCCACCGCTAATTGCTATCACAAACTCCAATTTGCCGCATAGACTTTGACTACTGAATGGGAATATATCTCCTTATGGTAAGGACTTTACATACTTGCGAAAGCTTAGTTAATAAATATACGGTTTTGCTAAACCGCTCTATTGTCCTTCTAATATTTATCCCTATCTTTGCAGAAACAAATTAAACTATAAATGGAAAAGAATACTAAGCAATCTAAGAGTCGAAACACGGCAATAGATAGGGAAAACGTGAGGGTGGAAAACCTTGCGAAGTACTTTTTCGATTTGTCGAAGTTGGTATTTGCTGCGCTTGTAGTGGGAGGATTTAGTCCTCTTTATACAGGTACTGCGGTAAGTGTGAATTGGCTAATCATGGGACTTGGAATAGTTGGTACCTGTTTGGCTGCCTATACTGGGAATAAACTTTTAAAGACGAAGGAGGAATAAGTATGATGTTAGCTGTCATTTTTGGAAGCGTATGTGTCTACTGCCTCGGCTTCTTGTGGTGGATGTCATACACGAAGGCCGGAAGGAAGTGGCTGAAGGACTTACACAACGAATGAGCAAGTCGGCATAAAGAGTAATCCCCGGAACGTTTGTCACGGACAAACATCCCGGGGATTACTCTTTTTATGCGATGTCTCTTTAGTCGAAGAAGCTTTTGAACTTCTTGAAGATTTTCTCCTTCACCGAGCTGTTCGGCTTGAAGTTGTCCGACGTCTCCAGCTTCTCTATCGTATTCTTCTCTTCCTTGTTCAGTGCCTCGGGGATGTAGACGCTGACGTTGACGAGCAGGTCGCCGGTACCGTATCCGTTGACGTTGGGCAAGCCTTTTCCACGGAGGCGTAGTACCTTGCCAGGTTGTGTGCCCGGATCAATCTTAACCTTTACCCTGCCGTCGATGGTGGGTATCTCTACCGCTCCGCCAAGGGCTGCGGTGGGGAAGCTAAGCAGCAGGTTGTAGATGAGGTCGTTCTCGTCGCGAATCAGTTCGGGGTGTTGCTCCTCTTCCACGAGGATGAGCAAGTCACCCGGTATGCCATTGCGCTTGCCGGCGTTCCCTTTGCCGCTCATGGAGAGTTGCATCCCTTCGGCCACACCGGCAGGTATCTTTACCGTCACCACCTCTTCGCCGTACACGATGCCGTCGCCACCACATTTGGAACATTGGTTCTTGATGATTTTTCCGTCGCCATCGCAGGTGGGGCAGGTGGTGCGTGTCTGCATGGTGCCGAGGATGGTTTGCTGGTTCCTGATCACCGTGCCGCTACCCTTGCAGGTGGGGCAGGTTTCCGAACCGCCACTTCCTTCGGCTCCCGTGCCATGGCAATGGTCGCAAGCCACGTACTTCTTCAGCTTGAACTTTTTCTCTACACCGGTGGATATTTCTTTCAGTGTCAGCTTTACTTTTACACGCAGGTCGCTACCGCGAAAGCGGCGTTGCTGTGCGCCTCCGCCACCTCCACCAAATCCGCTGAATCCGCCAAAACCTCCGCCGCGATGTCCGCCGAAGATGTCGCCGAACATAGAGAAGATGTCATCCATCGACATGCCTCCACCTTCGAATCCGCCGAACGGTCCGCCATTGCCAGCCGCGCCGCTCACGCCCGCATGTCCGAACTGGTCGTAGCGGGCACGTTTGTCGGGGTTGCTCAGCACCTCGTAAGCCTCGGCGGCCTCTTTGAACTTCTCTTCAGCCTCTTTGTCGCCCGGGTTCTTGTCGGGGTGGTACTGGATGGCTTTCTTCCGGTACGCCTTCTTTATCTCGTCGGCTGTGGCGTTCTTTGCCACCTCCAGCACTTCGTAGTAATCTCTTTTCTCAGCCATAGTCGGTCTTCTCCTTTCCGGGTTATTCGCCTACCACCACTTTGGCATGGCGGATTACTTTCTCGTTCAGTGTATAGCCGGTCTGCACGCAGTCCAGTATCTTTCCCTTCTGTTCCTCGGTAGGGGCGGGGATGACAGCGATGGCCTCGTGATAGTCAGTGTTCAAGGGTTGCGCTTCAGTCTCGATGGCCTTCACGCCGTTCTGTGCCAAGGCGGCTATAAACTTGTTGTATATAAGTTCGATGCCTTCTTTTACGGCGTTTACGTCCGTGGCCGTCTCCATCGTCTTTACGGCACGCTCGAAGTCGTCTACCACCGGCAGTATGCTGTTGATGGTCTTCTCGCCTCCATTCAGGATCAGTTCCGCTTTCTCCTTCATGGTGCGTTTGCGATAGTTGTCGAACTCGGCAGAGAGGCGCAGGTACTTGTCTTTTTGCTCTTCGATGGTGGCCTGTGCCTCCTCCAACGTTTTTTCCAGCTCTTCCTCGCGGGTGAGTGGGGCTTGTGCCTCAGCCTCTTCGGCTGGCTGCTCGGCCTGTACCTCTTCGGTGCTCTCTTGTGCAGAGTCTACTTTCATCTCAGTTTCCTCTTCTTGGGCTTTCTTTTCTTTTGGATCCATATCTTGATTCTGTTTTATTCATTCTTATCTTTCCCGTTAGCAAAAACTTTGCCATAATGGCGGTTTTAGCCTAAAACGCCGCAAAGGTAGTGCTTTTATGTCAGATTGGCATACGCTCGACGTGCATTATTCGCTGGAATTGCCTACCTTTGCCCCCTCGAAATAAAGGATATACATATATTAAATAGAAAAGACGAAGATGATTACAGTTTCAAATGTTTCGGTTCAGTTTGGCAAAAGGGTATTGTTCAACGATGTCAACCTGAAGTTTACCAACGGCAACTGCTATGGCGTGATTGGCGCCAACGGCGCGGGGAAGTCCACCTTCCTGCGTACCATCGATGGCGACCTCGATCCCACCACCGGCACCATCACTTTGGGGCCGGGCGAGCGGCTCTCGGTGTTGAGCCAGGACCACTTCAAGTGGGATGCTTATACGGTGATGGACACCGTGATGATGGGACACTCTGTGCTATGGGACATTATGAAACAGCGTGAGGCGCTCTACGCCAAGGAGGATTTTACCGACGAGGACGGCATGAAGGTGTCCGAGCTGGAGGAGAAGTTCGCCGAGCTGGACGGCTGGAATGCCGAGAGCGATGCCGCCACCTTGCTGAGCGGCTTGGGCGTGAAAGAGGATAAACACCATACCCTGATGGGCGACTTGAGCGGTAAGGAGAAGGTGCGGGTGATGTTGGCACAGGCACTCTATGGCAACCCTGACAATCTCTTGCTCGACGAGCCGACCAATGACCTCGATATGGAGACGGTGACTTGGCTGGAGGAGTATCTCTCCAACTTCGAGCATACCGTGCTGGTGGTGAGCCACGACCGTCACTTCCTCGACTCCGTCTGCACGCATACTGTCGACATCGACTACGGGAAAATCAACCTCTTCGCCGGCAACTATAGCTTCTGGTACGAGTCGAGCCAGCTCGCTCTCCGCCAGCAGCAGAATCAGAAGGCTAAGGCCGAGGAGAAGAAGAAAGAGCTGGAGGAGTTTATTCGTCGGTTTAGCGCCAACGTGGCAAAGAGCAAGCAAACCACCAGCCGCAAGAAGATGTTGGAGAAACTCAATGTAGAGGAAATCAAACCCTCCTCGCGCAAGTATCCGGGCATCATCTTCATCCCCGAGCGTGAGCCGGGCAACCAAATCCTCGAAGTGTCGGGCTTGAGCAAGAAAGCCGATGACGGGATGGTGCTTTTCAGCGACGTGAACTTCAACGTGGAGAAGGGCGACAAGGTTGTCTTCCTCTCGCGCGACCCCCGTGCCATGACCGCCTTCTTCGAAATTATCAACGAGAAGATGAAGCCCGACAGCGGACACTTCAACTGGGGCGTGACCATCACCACCGCCTACCTGCCGCTCGACAATACGGAATACTTCAACTCCGACCTCAACTTGGTAGACTGGCTCAGCCAGTTTGGTGAAGGCAACGAGGTGTACATGAAGAGCTTCCTCGGACGTATGCTTTTCTCGGGCGAGGAGGTGCTGAAGAAAGTCAATGTCCTCTCCGGAGGCGAGAAGATGCGTTGTATGATAGCACGTATGCAACTGCGTGGTGCCAACTGCCTTATTCTCGACACTCCCACCAACCACCTCGACCTCGAGTCCATCCAGGCCTTCAACAACAACCTGAAGACCTATAAGGGCAACGTCCTCTTCTCCTCGCATGACCATGAGTTCATCCAAACCGTGGCCAACCGCATCATCGAGCTGACACCCAACGGCATCATCGACAAGATGATGGAGTACGACGAATACATCACTTCCGACCACATCAAAGAGTTGCGCGGTAAGATGTACGGCGACAAATAGGAAACCTGGCTTTTGTGATAGTCGTTACTGAACTGGCCTCCCGCGTTTATTGCCATAAATACGAGAGGCCAGTTCTCGTTATGTGAGATTTGAACCAGAAGATGTATTTACCATAGAAGTGTTGACCTGCGCGAGAAGTGAAATAGGAAGAAAGTTATTTGGACGGCAAGCATAAGCTGCCTATCTTTGTAGAAGTAATCATTTAATAGGTTGAAAAGAATGCAAGCAGCCATTACCATCCCGTATGCCATCGCCAACTTTGCAGAGTTGCGTGAGCGTGGCTTCTACTATGTGGACAAGACGAAGTATATCCCCCTCCTGGAGAAATATAAAGCACCGGTCTTTCTGCGTCCCCGCCGGTTTGGCAAGAGCCTGCTGGTCTCCACCTTGGCGTACTACTACGACATCAA
>JAISIX010000052.1 GCA_031261805.1 Mediterranea sp. (in: CFB group bacteria) | reverse complement strand
TTGGGGATGCACATCTTCAGCCTATTGCCACGTACACCACTGATGGTGAGCAGGCCGTAGTAGTAGAGCAGGCTGCGGTAGTTCTCCGCCTTCACCATGTCGTTGGCGGGGAAGGAGGTCTTCAGGTCGACAAGGATTTCCTCCTTCGTCGTTATCTCTTCGATGGTGCTCATGCGCTGCCCTCGCAGGGTGATGTCCTTGTCCAACCTGACGAGCATCTCGAGCTTGCTGTAGTCGGTGCGGATGTTCTTGCTGAGCATTTGCTCGGGGGCTTCTCCACTCTCAACTCGGTGCTGAAGATAGTAGAGCACGGTGTCGCAATTGAATAAGCGAGGATCCTGCAGAGACTTGCGCGAGAAGCAATAGTTGTCGTACCACGGCTTCATCTCCTGTATCATGGCATCAATGTCTCCTTTCAGTATCCCGCCCTCTTGGTAATACCGGAACATGGTGCGTACATCTTGCTCGTCGAAGCCCAGCATGGCGTTGAAGCGTGGCTCGTTGGAGATGTTCCAGTCGATGTTGAAGCCGCTGGTGAGGTCGTCGAGCGTGATGGGGCTGACACCCGTGAGGAAGATGCGGTAGAACATACCTTTGAACTGCTTGAAGTACTCACGGTAGAAGCCGTTGGCGTGCGTGAGGTTGTAGAACGTCTCGGGGCCGCTCTCGCTAAGCACCACATTGGTGAAGTTGTCGTACTCGTCGATGATGAGGTAAAGGGGGTAACCCATCGCCTTTGCGGCTGCCTCAATCCAGTGAAGTTTGGAGGCGGCACTATCATTTTTCAGCACTCGTTCCATTTCTTCCTTGGGATAGAATGAGGCATAGCGAAGCAAGAATCGTTCCAGTTGTTCATTGCAGTACACGTTGAAGTTGTGCTCCAGCGTCCCTTCGCCAAGGTTGGCCTTGGAAAAGTCGAAGTAGAGCACCTGATACATTCCTTGTTCGTCGGTAGGCTTTCCTCCTATCCATAAGTTGCCGAACATCTCTTGAAACTTATCCTTCTCCGAGATGTCGTAGTAGGCTTTCATCATGTCTATGAAGAGGCTCTTGCCGAACCGTCGCGGGCGGATGAGCAAGAGGTTGTTGGCTGCCCGCTCCAGTAGCGGCAGGTACATCGTCTTATCAACGTAGTAATAGTTTCGGTTGATAATCTGCTCGAAGTTCGATATCCCGTAGGGTATGCTTTTTAGTCGTTCCATGCGTCGCTCTTTTGGATGATAGGTGCAAAGATACACAAAAAAGTGGCCTCCGTGCAAGCGTCTCTCCGTTTTCTGCAAAGCGATTCGCCGCTCCGGGCAAATAGACTCACCGGGAGTGACAAGGTGGGGTGCAGTACTTTCGTAAGTTGTCCCCAATCTTCTCGTAGATTGCCCCCCAATTCACCCGTAGATTGGTACCCAATCTTCCCGTAGGTTGACCCCCAATCCTCCCGTAGATTGGTACCCAATTCTCCCGTAAATTGGTATCCAATTCTCCTGTAGATTACTCTCAATCTTCTCCGCGGATTGCTATACCATTTTTGAAAGTTATATAGACAACTATCGCAGTTTAATGTACTTAATGTATGCAATTTGCCCCAAAATGTACGCAATTCACCCCAAAATGTCGACAACGGTACACATAGTATAGTATAGAATAGAAAAGAATACCTCCCTCCTCAATCCCCCCACCTGCCGGAAAGGATGGAGGAGGGAGAACTTGACGCGGCCGACCCGTCGGCCGGAGGAGGGACGGCTGACGCCGGAGGAGGAATTTTTTTCGATTTACGCCAATTTTGACCGTAACCTCAAACCGATGCGCTATCTTTGTGGCATTAATCAATAATCCCCAAATGGCCGAACAACAACGAAAAAACAGTCGTGGCACCAAAGCCGCGAAAGTGCAACCTGTCACCGACTACGGACGCGTGCAGCCCCAAGCCACCGAGGTAGAGGAGGCGGTGCTGGGTGCCCTCATGCTCGAGAAGGATGCCTACTCGATGGTGAGCGAGATCCTGCGCCCGGAGTCGTTCTACGAACACCGGCACCAGCTCATCTACACCGCCATCACCAACCTGGCCATGAACCAGCAGCCGGTGGACATCCTCACGGTGAAGGATGCTTTGGCCAAGATGGGCGTGCTCGACGAGGTGGGCGGAGCCTTCTACATCGCCCAGCTGAGCAGTAAGGTGGCATCGTCGGCCCACATTGAGTATCATGCCCGCATCATCGCCCAGAAGTCGCTGGCTCGCGAGCTGATTAGCTTCACCAGCAAGATACAGAGCAAGGCCTTCGACGAAAGCATCGACGTGGCCGACCTCATGCAGGAGGCCGAGGGCAAGCTCTTCGAGATATCGCAGCAGAACATGAAGAAGGACTATACGCAAATCAACCCTGTGATTGAGGAGGCGTATAAGCTCATGGAGAAGGCTGCAGCCCGTACCGACGGCCTCAGCGGCTTGGAGAGCGGATTCACCAAGCTCGACAAGATGACCGCCGGCTGGCAGAACTCCGACCTCATCATCATAGCCGCCCGACCCGCCATGGGTAAGACGGCCTTCGTGCTCTCCATGGCGAAGAACATTGCCGTGGACTACCGCAATCCCGTGGCTCTCTTCTCGCTCGAGATGAGCAACGTGCAGCTGGTGAACCGCTTGATAGCCAACGTCTGCGAGATACCGAGCGAGAAAATCAAGAGTGGCCAGCTGGCCCCCTACGAGTGGCAGCAACTGGACTACAAACTCAAGACGCTGATGAACGCCCCGCTCTATGTAGACGATACCCCCTCGCTCTCCGTCTTCGAGCTGCGCACCAAGGCGCGGCGGCTGGTGCGTGAGCACGGCGTGCGCATCATCATCATCGACTACCTGCAGCTGATGAACGCCAGTGGCATGTCCTTCGGCAGCCGGCAGGAGGAGGTGAGTACCATCTCGCGCTCCCTCAAGGGATTGGCCAAGGAACTCAACATCCCCATCGTGGCGTTGTCGCAGCTCAACCGTGGCGTGGAGAGCCGCGAGGGCATCGACGGCAAACGCCCGCAGTTGAGCGACCTCCGCGAGTCGGGAGCCATCGAGCAGGACGCCGACATGGTGTGCTTCATCCACCGCCCCGAGTACTACAAGATATACCAGGACGACCGTGGCAACGACCTCCGCGGCATGGCCGAGATTGTGATAGCCAAGCACCGTAACGGTGCCGTAGGCGAGGTGCTGCTCCGCTTCAAGGGCGAGTTCACCCGCTTCTCCAACCCCGAAGATGACCTGATAGTGCCCATGCCGGGCGAGGAGTCGGGACCTATGTTGGGGTCGAAGATGAACGGCTCCGCAACGTCCACCCCCGTGCCACTGCCCGAACCCGTGCCAGCCGGAGCGGGAGGCGGCGGAAACCCCTTTGGAGAGGTGGATAGCGGACCGTTGCCGTTCTGAAAACGAAGAATGAAGAATGATGAATGAAGAATGGTTGCAATGTAACCGGCCAATGTGCTGATTCTTAATTCTTCATTCCTAATTCTTCATTTCTGTGATTTTCTTATTACCTTTGCGGGTCTTTTTTTGAGCAATAATAAAAGCATAAAGATATGAATATCTCTTATAACTGGCTGAAAGAGTATGTCGATTTCGACCTTACGCCTGAAGAAACGGCCGACGCGCTGACCTCCATAGGGTTGGAGACCGGCGGGGTGGAAGAAGTACAAACCATCAAGGGAGGACTGGAAGGGCTGGTCATCGGCGAGGTGCTGACCTGCGTGGACCATCCCAACTCCGACCACCTGCACATCACCACCGTGGACCTGGGGCAAGGCGAACCCTCGCAGATAGTATGCGGAGCGCCCAACGT
Source organism: Mediterranea sp. (in: CFB group bacteria) (assembly GCA_031261805.1). Classification (GTDB taxonomy): domain Bacteria; phylum Bacteroidota; class Bacteroidia; order Bacteroidales; family Bacteroidaceae; genus Bacteroides. Next base: position 3,854 of record JAISIX010000052.1, on the reverse strand, counting down.
GGCCGCCGGGCAGAAGGTCGTGGTGGCCACCGTGGGCACCATCCTCTACAACGGCGACGAGAGCTTCACCATCAAGCGGTCGAAGATTCGCGGCGTGGAGTCGCTCGGCATGATTTGCGCCGAAGACGAGATAGGCATCGGCACCGACCATGCTGGTATCATCGTGCTGCCCCCCGAAGCCGTGGTGGGTACTCCGGCCAAGGAGTACTACAACATCAAGAGTGACTACGTGCTCGAGGTGGACATCACCCCCAACCGCGCCGACGCCTGCTCGCACTACGGCGTGGCACGCGACCTCTATGCCTATCTCCTCCGCCACGGTCGGCAGGCTACCCTGCGCCGCCCCTCGGTAGAGGCCTTCAAGGTGGAGAACCACGACCTCGACATCCCCGTGACGGTGGAGAACACCGAAGCCTGCCCCCACTACGCCGGCGTGACGGTGAAGGGCGTGACGGTGAAAGAAAGCCCCGAATGGCTACAGAACAAACTGCGCATCATCGGTCTGCGCCCCATCAACAACGTGGTGGACATCACCAACTACATTGTGCACGCCTTCGGGCAACCCCTGCACTGCTTCGATGCCGACCGGATAACGGGGCACGAGGTCATCGTGAAGACACTGCCCGCGGGCACCCCCTTCACCACCCTCGACGGCGTGGAACGCAAGCTCGACGAGCGCGACCTGATGATATGCAACAAGGAACAACCGATGTGCATCGCCGGCGTGTTTGGCGGACTGGACTCCGGCTCTACGGAGCAGACCACCGACGTCTTCCTGGAGAGCGCCTACTTCCATCCTACCTGGGTGCGTAAGACGGCCCGCCGCCACGGACTCAACACCGATGCCTCCTTCCGCTTCGAGCGGGGTATCGACCCCAACGGCGTTATCTACTGCCTCAAACTGGCGGCACTGATGGTGAAGGAGTTGGCTGGCGGTACCATCTCGTCGGAGATAAAAGACGTATGCGCTGCAGAACCGCACGACTTCATCGTGGAGCTGGCATACGCCAAGGTGCACTCGCTGGTAGGCAAGGACATCCCCGTGGAGACCATCAAGGGCATCGTGACGAGCCTTGAGATGAAGATACTCAATGAGACCGCCGACGGGCTGACACTCGCCGTGCCTCCCTATCGGGTAGACGTGCAGCGCGACTGCGACGTGGTGGAAGACATCCTCCGCATCTACGGATACAACAACGTGGAGATACCCACCACGCTGAAGTCGAGCCTCACCACGAAAGGCGAGAACGACAAGTCGAACAAACAACAAAACCTCGTGGCCGAGCAACTGGTGGGCTGCGGGTTCAACGAGATACTGAACAACTCCCTCACCCGTGCCGCCTACTACGACGGCATGGAGAGCTATCCGCCCAGCCGCTTGGTAAGGGTGCTCAATCCCTTGAGCGCCGACCTCAACGTCCTGCGGCAGACACTCCTCTTCGGCGGGCTGGAGAGCATCGCCCACAATGCCAACCGCAAGAACGCCGACCTGCGCTTCTTCGAGTTCGGCAACTGCTACTTCTTCGACGCCGACCGCAAAAACCCCGAGAAGATACTGGCCGCCTACTCCGAGGAATACCACCTCGGCTTGTGGCTCACCGGCAAGCGGGTGACCAACTCGTGGGCACACCCCGACGAGGAGAGCACGGTGTACGAGCTGAAGGCCTGCGTGGAGAACATCCTCAAGCGCCTCGGCGTAGAGCTGCACGGACTGGTGACGGGCAACCTCACCGACGACCTTTTCGGCTCCGCACTCACCCTCAACACCCGCGGAGGCAAGCGACTGGCTGCCTTTGGCGTAGTGGCACGTAAGCTGCAAAAAGAGTTCGACATCGACAACGAAGTGTTCTTCGCCGAGCTGAACTGGAAGGAACTGATGCGTGCCGTACGAGGCAATAAGGTGAGCTACAAGGAGCTGACGAAGTTTCCCGCCGTGAAGCGTGACCTGGCCCTGCTGCTCGACAAAGACGTGCCCTTCGGCGAGATAGAGAAGATAGCCTACGAAACGGAGAAGAAGCTACTGAAAGAGGTGGAACTCTTCGACGTGTACGAAGGCAAGAACCTCGAGGCCGGCAAGAAGTCGTACGCCGTCAGCTTCCTGCTGCAAGACGAGAACCAGACATTGCAGGAAAAGACCATCGACAAGATTATGTCGAAGCTGGTGAAGAACCTCGAAGAACGCCTGGGTGCGAAACTGAGATAAAAGAAGAATCAACTAAATAAACAATTATTCCAATGGGAAGAGCTTTTGAATATAGAAAGGCCACCAAGCTGAAAAGATGGGGCCACATGGCAAAGACATTCACAAAACTGGGCAAACAGATTGCCATCGCCGTAAAGGCAGGCGGCCCGGAGATAGAAAACAATCCTACACTGCGTTCGGTCATCGCTACCTGCAAGCGTGAGAACATGCCCAAGGACAACATCGAACGGGCTATCAAGAATGCGATGGGCAAGGACCAAAGCGAATACAAGAGCATGACGTACGAGGGCTACGGCCCCCACGGCGTAGCGGTGTTTGTCGACACACTGACCGACAACCCCACCCGCACGGTGGCCGACGTACGCTCCGTCTTCAATAAATTTGGTGGCAACCTCGGCACCATGGGTTCGCTGGCGTTCCTCTTCGACCACAAATGCGTGTTCACCTTCAAGAAGAAAGAGGGCGTGGACATGGAAGAGCTGATTCTCGACCTCATCGACTACAATGTGGACGACGAGTACGACGAGGACGAAGAGGAGGGTACCATCACCATCTATGGCGACCCCAAGAGCTACGCCGCCATCCAGAAACACCTGGAGGAACAAGGCTTCGAGGACGTGGGTGGCGACTTCACCTACATCCCCAACGACCTGAAGGATGTGACGCCCGAACAGCGCGAGACACTGGACAAGATGACCGACCGTCTCGAGGAGTTTGACGACGTGCAGACCGTGTACACCAACATGAAGCCCGAAGAAGGCGAGGAGTAATCCACCCTGGCAAAGAGAGTCATGACGTACACGTATCAGACCCAAGGCACCTGCAGTACCCACATCGAGCTGGAGGTGGAAGACGGCATTGTGTGCAATGTCGCCTTTTGGAACGGCTGCAACGGCAACCTGCAAGGCATCTCCCACTTGGTGAAGGGCATGAAGGCGGCCGACGTCATCCAACGCCTGGAGGGCATCCGCTGCGGACGGAAAGAGACCTCCTGCCCCGACCAGCTGTGCAAAGCTCTGCACAAGATGGGATACTAAGGGGAAATGGTAAATTGAGAATTAAAAATTAAAAAATGATAGCTTGGCTGGCGGGAGGTATTCATACTACATTCCTCATAAGGCGAGCTATCATTTTTTAATTTTTAATTCTCAATTTTTAATTCACCCAAAACCAAAGGCCTTCTTTGCTCGTTATAAATAGCGTATCTTTGCCGTTGTGGAAACGGTGGCAACGCATACGTGTGCCCCATGCCGCCCACTGAGCATTCATTTTTTAATTTTTAATTCTCAATTTTTAATTTAGATGAAGAATCTCTATAAGGACTTCAAAAGCAAGAACCACAAGCGGTACTTGGGGGGCTTGGACATCTTTCGCCATATCGGGCCGGGACTGTTGGTGACGGTCGGGTTTATCGACCCGGGCAACTGGGCGTCCAACTTCGCCGCCGGCTCCGAGTTTGGCTACGCCTTGCTGTGGGTGGTAACGCTCTCCACAATCATGCTCATCGTGCTGCAGCACAACGTGGCGCACCTGGGCATCGTCACCGGCCTATGCCTCTCCGAGGCAGCTACGCAATACACCCCCAAGTGGGTGTCGCGCCCCATCCTCGGCACCGCGGTGCTGGCCTCCATCTCCACTTCGCTGGCCGAAA
>JAISIX010000026.1 GCA_031261805.1 Mediterranea sp. (in: CFB group bacteria) | reverse complement strand
GCCCAGATACTGACCGGTTACACGTACGCCACGGAGGCGGCACCTACCGGAAAGGAGTGGGAATCTCCCGAGAACCTCGCGCTGAACAAAGAGCAGCCCCATGCTTGGTTCTTTCCGTTTCAGAACGCGGAAGCTGCCCGTGGCGTACTGCCCGAAGGTAGCTCCTATTGGCAGTCGCTGGATGGCGACTGGCATTTCCATTGGTCGCCCGACCCCGATAGCCGTCCGGCCGACTTCTACCGGCCCGACTACGACGTGAGTGCCTGGGACCTCATTCCCGTGCCTTCCAGCTGGAACATCTACGGTATCCAGAAGGACGGGAGCCTGAAGTATGGTACACCCATCTATGTCAACCAGCCGGTCATCTTCCAACACAAGGTGGCCGTGGACGACTGGCGAGGCGGTGTGATGCGCACCCCGCCCACCAACTGGACCACCTACAAGACACGCAATGAGGTAGGTTCCTTTCGCCGCGACTTCACCCTCCCTGCCTCGTGGGACGGCCGGGAAGTTTTTGTCAACTTCGACGGCGTAGACTCTTTCTTCTACCTCTGGGTGAACGGACACTACGTGGGCTTCTCCAAAAACTCACGCAACGTGGCAAGCTTCAACATCACCCCCTATTTGCAGAAGGGACACAACACCCTCGCGGCTGAGGTCTACCGCAGTTCTGACGGCTCCTTCCTGGAGTCGCAGGATATGTTCCGCCTACCTGGTATCTTCCGCACCGTAGCGCTCTGCGCTGTGCCGAAGGTACACCTGCGCGACCTCGTGGTGGTGCCCGACCTCGATGCTTCCTATACCGATGGTACGCTGCGCATCGCCGCCGAGTTGCGCAACCTCGACAAGAAGGCTGCCCGTCAGTACAAGCTCCGCTATTCGCTCTATGCCAACAAACTCTATTCCGACGAGAATAGTCTGGTGGGCACCTGCCTGTCCGAGGAGTTGGAACAGCTCAACCCCGGTACGACGGGGAAGATAGAGACTACGTTCGCCCTGAAAGCTCCCCGTTTGTGGTCGGCCGAGGCTCCTTACCGCTACACGCTGATTGCCGAGCTACTCGACAAGAAAGGCAAGGTGGTGGAGACCGTATCTACCATCACCGGCTTCCGCAAGGTAGAAATCAAGGATACTCCGGCCGAAGCTGATGAGTTCCACTTGGCGGGGCGTTACTACTACATCAACGGCAAGCCCGTGAAGCTGAAAGGGGTGAACCGCCACGAGAGCAACCCCGCCGTGGGACATGCCATCACCCATGAACAGATGGAGAAGGAGGTGCGCCTGATGAAAGCGGCCAACATCAACCATGTGCGCAACTCGCACTACCCCGACAATCCCTACTGGTACTACCTGTGCAACAAATATGGCATCTACCTCGAAGACGAGGCCAACATCGAGTCGCACGAGTACTACTACGGCAAAGCCTCCCTGTCGCACCCCGTAGAGTGGCGTGCCGCCCATGTGGCACGTGTGATGGAGATGGCGCACGCCAACGTGAACAACCCTGCCATCGTCATTTGGTCGTTGGGCAACGAGGCCGGACCGGGCAATAATTTCGTGGCCGCCTACGAGGCGCTGAAGGCTTTCGACGCCTCCCGCCCCGTGCAGTACGAGCGCAATAACGGCATCGTGGACATGGGTAGCAACCAGTATCCTTCCATCGGCTGGGTGCGTGGCGCGGTGAAGGGCACGTACGACATTAAATACCCCTTCCACATATCGGAGTACGCGCACTCCATGGGCAATGCCTGCGGCAACCTTGTCGACTATTGGGAGGCCATCGAGTCCACCAACTTCTTCTGTGGAGGTGCTATCTGGGACTGGGTGGACCAGTCGATGTACAACTATGACCCCAAGACGGGTATCCGCTATCTGGCCTACGGAGGCGACTTCGGCGACACGCCCAACGACGGACAGTTTGTGATGAACGGCATCATGTTTGGCGACCTCACGCCCAAGCCCCAGTACTTCGAGGTGAAGAAGGTGTACCAGAACATCGACATCAAGGCGGTGGATGTTACCAAGGGCCTGTGCGAGGTCTTTAATAAGTACTATTTCAAGGACTTGGGCGACGACTATCAGCTGCTATGGTCACTCTGGAAGGACGGCAAGCAGATAGAGGCTGTCGGTCCGGTGGACTTTAGCCTTGCCCCCCGTAGCCGTAGGCAGATGACGCTGGAGTACAATCCCACCTCTTTCGATAAGGAGTCCGAGTACTTCGCCAAGGTGCAGTTCGTGCTGAAGCAAGACATGCCTTGGGGCAAGAAGGGCTATGTGATGGCCGAAGAGCAGCTACTGCTCCAGAAGCCTGTGGTCCTCCCGTTGGTGAGCGATGCCGCCGCCTTGACCGGACAGGCGGCGAAGCCGTTGCTGAAAAAGATTGATAATAATAGGTATAGCGTGAAGGGGCCGCACTTCGATGCCGTGTTCGACGGAGCCGACGGGAGCCTCTATAGCCTTGCCTATAACGGACAACAGGTGATAGCCGACGGCAAGGGGCCTAAACTGGATGCTTTCCGAGCCTTTACCAACAACGACAACTGGTTCTATAAGTCGTGGTTCGAGAACGGGCTGCACAACCTGCGCCACCGCGCCACGGCCGTGAAGACGACCGACGGACCTACACCGGGCAGCCTCGCGCTGACCTTCACCGTGGAGTCGCAAGCGCCCAACGCCGCCCGCATACTGGGAGGCACCAGCTCGGGGCACAACCACATCGAGGAGCTGACCGACCAACCTTTCGGGCCGGACGACTTTAAGTTTGTCACCAACCAGACGTGGACCATCTACCCCGACGGCTCCATCGAGCTGGAGGCGGCCATCAGCTCCAATAAGTCGAGCTTGGTACTTCCCCGCTTAGGCTATGTGATGCAGGTACCGGCTCGCTATGGGGAGTTCGGCTACTACGGTCGTGGTCCCGTGGGCAACTATGCCGACCGGAAGACGGGGCAGTTCATCGAACAGTACAGTGGCAACGTGGCCGCTCAGTTTGTCGACTTCCCCAAGCCGCAGGAGATGGGAAACCATGAGGAGGTACGCTGGTGCGGGCTGGTTGACGCAACGGGCAACGGGGTGGCTTTTGTCGCTGCCGATAAGATGTCGGCATCGGCCTTGTTCTATTCGGCACTCGACCTCACCTTGGCCCCGCATCCCTACCAGCTGCCTCCGGCAGGCGACACCTACCTGCACTTGGACTGTGCCGTCACCGGACTGGGTGGCAACAGTTGCGGACAGGGTGGCCCGCTGGTGCCCGACCGTGTCTTTGCCCGCCAGCATGCCTTCGGTTTCATCATCCGTCCCGTTATGGACGGTAATATCTCCGAAGCAGCCCGTGTGGCTCCGGCTGCCAAGGCTCCGGCCTTTATCAACTGCGAGAAGCAGGCGGTACGCGCCCAGGTGGTGTACGCCAGCAGTCAAGAGGTGGGCGAGGGCGATGCCTCCCATCTCACGGATGGCGACGCAAGCACCATTTGGCATACCATGTATTCGGTTACCGTAGCCAAGTATCCGCATTGGGTGGACTTGGACGTGGGCGAGGTGAAGACCATCAAGGGTTTCAGCTACCTGCCCCGGCAGGAAGGCTCCAACGGCAACATCAAGTCGTACTCCATACAGTTAAGCATGGACGGCAAAGAGTGGGGCGACCCGGTAGTCGTAGGGGCATTCACGAACGATGCCCGCGAGAAGAAGGTACTCTTTCGCAAGCCGATGAAGGCCCGCTACTTCCGCTTTACCGCCCTCAGCTCGCAGGACGGACAGGATTACGCTTCTGGCGCGGAACTGACGATTATGGCGGAATAGAAACGAACAGCAGTTAGCTACTTACTCTCGTTCCCGTACCTGTCTACCGCCGTGACGGCGAAGTACTCTTTCCGTTGCCAAGGGTAAGATGGGGAATAGATGTAACTGGTGTCACGCACGCCTTGAGCCACGATGTTTTGAGGAAGAGCGGTGTCCACAGGGTAGGTGTCGGAGGCATAGACCACGTACATCGGAGTATTGAGTGAATCGTTATCGGCGGAGGGTTGCCAAGTGAGCTTGGTGTAACCCTCCGCTATTTTTTTGACCTGTAGGTTGGTGGGAGGCGTGGGGGCGATATGGTCCAGCCACGGCATGGGTGGCTGGAGGGCGGGTTGGGTGTAGAAGTGTTCGGCCAGCTCGGTGTAGATGCCTTGGCTATCGTCGGCCAGGAATTTCATGCGGTAGAAGGCTTCGCCCGGTAGGCGGTGATGGCGGAGGTAGTGCAACTGGCGCACCACCTCGTCGAGTTTCCAGTTGCCCTCCTGGGCATGGAGGAAATAGATGCCAAGGCCGGGGATGATGTGGCGTCCGCCTGCCTGCTCCTGCCAGTCGAGTACAAAGGGATAGAAGTTGTTGCCTTGGAAGTACATCATGGGGTATAGCTGGTCCACGATGCCCTCGGCAAGCCACACCTTGGTGTCTTGGTGTACGGTGGCGAAGGCGTTCCAGCCACGGGATGGGTAGCGGGAGGTGTCGTTGTACTTGCCCACGGGGCAGACGGTTACCTTTACCCACGGCTTCAGTGTCTTTATACCTTTATATATATAGCGGAGAATGTCTGTGATATTGTCGCGTCGCCATTGCTCCAGGTTGCGTCCCTTGCCGTAGTGCCGGAACTCTTTCCGGTCGGGGAAAGCGGTGGCATGTTCGGGGTAACGCAGGTAGTCGAACTGCACGCCGTCCACATCGTAGCGGCTCACCACCTCCTTCACCAGGCTGAACAGGTACTCCTTCGTTCGTGGCTGTCCGGGGTTGAGGAAGTATTCGTTCTTGTAGGCTACGCACAAGGACTTATGCCGCTGTACTACCGACTGTTTGCCCAGCGAGGCCACCTGCTTCTTGCTACCCAACGGGATGGCTACCATCCAAGCATGGCACTCCATACCCCTCTTGTGGCACTCGGCCACGGCAAAGGCCAACGGGTCGTAACCGGGGGTTCGGCCTGCCTTGCCGGTGAGCACGCTGCTGAAAGGCTCGATAGCGGAGGGGTAGAGTACGTCGCTGCGTAGTCGTACCTGGAAGAGCACGGTGTTGAAGTGGGCTGCCTGTAGCTGGTCGAGATAGGTGGTCAACTCCTCCTTCTGGCGTTGGATACTTGTAGCCGAAAGGGCATAATGGGAGGGCCAGTCAAGCCCATAAGCCGTGCTAATCCATGCCGCGCGTACCTCGTATTTGGGTTGTGCGTCGAGGGAGTAGGGGAGGGATAGAAGCAATAGCAGGAATGTAATGAATCGGGGCATCGCTTTTTCGTTTGTATATATGACGGGTACAAAAATAGTAAAAAAGAGAGGATTGTTGGGCCGTTTCGTAGGATTATGTTACTTTTGCCTCATTAAAAAGAGTTGCCTATATGATTTCATTTACGTTGTGCCTGCTGGCGCTCATCGTCGGCTATTTCACTTATGGATGGCTGATGGAGCGTGTTTTCGGTCCTGACGACCGGAAGACACCAGCGCTCACGAAGACAGATGGCGTGGACTTTATCCCTCTGCCTACGTGGCGGGTCTTTATGATTCAGTTCCTCAACATCGCGGGACTGGGACCTATCTTTGGGGCTATCATGGGGGCTAAGTTTGGGACCTCCTCCTACCTGTGGATTGTGTTGGGTAGCATCTTTGCCGGTGCCGTGCACGACTACTTCGCGGGGATGCTCTCGATGCGGAATGGCGGTGAGAGCCTGCCCGAGACCGTGGGACGTTACCTCGGCCTGAACACCATGCAGGTGATGCGTGGCTTCTCCGTCTTGCTGCTCATTCTGGTAGGCTCGGTGTTTGCCGCCGGTCCGGCGGGCTTGTTGGCCAAGCTGACGCCCGACAGCCTGGATGCCACCTTTTGGCTGATAGTGGTGTTTGCCTATTACGTGTTGGCCACGCTCCTTCCCGTCGATAAAATCATTGGTAAGATTTATCCCCTTTTCGCCTTCGCCTTGCTCTTTATGGCAGTAGGTATCTTGGTGATGCTCTACGTGCACCATCCGGCCCTGCCCGAGCTGTGGGATGGCCTCCAGAATACGAATCCCGCTGGCGACGCGCTCCCTATCTTTCCCATCATGTTCGTGAGCATTGCCTGCGGGGCCATCTCTGGTTTCCATGCCACGCAAAGCCCGATGATGGCTCGTTGCATGACTTCCGAACGGCACGGCCGTCCGGTGTTCTACGGGGCGATGATTACCGAGGGCATCGTAGCCTTGGTGTGGGCGGCTGCCGCCACCTATTTCTTCCAGAGCACGCCCGACGGCATCCATGAGAATAACGCTGCCGTCATTGTCGACTCCATCACTCGTGGGTGGCTCGGCAAGGTAGGGGGAGTGCTGGCCATCCTTGGCGTGATAGCCGCGCCCATCACCTCCGGCGATACGGCTTTCCGGTCGGCACGCCTCATTGTGGCGGACTTTCTGCACCTCAATCAGAAGAGCATGAAGCGTCGTCTTTACATCAGCGTGCCTATGTTTGCCGCAGCTATCGGCCTCTTGCTCTATAGCTTTGAGGATGCGGAGGGATTCAACATGATTTGGCGTTATTTCTCTTGGTCCAACCAAGTGTTGGCGGTCTTCACCCTGTGGACCATCACTGTCTTCCTGGTCGTGACCAAGAGACCTTATATCATCACGCTACTGCCCGCCCTGTTTATGACGAGCGTTAGCGTCACTTACATCTGCATTGCTCCCGAAGGTTTGCGGTTGCCGCACATCGTATCCTATGTAATCGGAATAGCCAGTGTGGTGGTGGCCTGTGTTTGGTTCTTCGTATGGCAGAACAGGCGTAAGGCAACGGAGGGAAAAGAAACAAGAAAACTGTCAGTATGAAAAAGATTAGGAAATCAACGAAGATAGCCTTAGCGTTCTTCCTCTACATCTCGGTGACGGCGGCCTACTTGTTGCCACGCAATACCGAGATTGGCAACATAGAGAAGTGGGTTACCGTAGCCGGCTCTTACGCCATCGTGTTGCTGTTATGGCTGGTGCTTCGCAAGAAGGAACAGATGCGCAACCGCCGTCATTGGGAGGAGGATAACGATTCGACTACCGACATTAAATAGAAACAACCACAATTGATTAAGATGAGAAAGTTTGTATTACTATTCAGCTTGCTGCTGGCTTCCGTGGCAGCGCAAGCACAGTTTGAGAAGGGGACGATGATTGTCAACCCTTCGCTCACGGGACTGGACTTCTCGTACAGTAAGAACAGCAAGGCGGCTTTTGGCCTCGGCGGACAAGCGGGTGCTTTCCTCTCCGACGGCTTTGCGTTGATGGTCAATGCCGAAGCCAGTTGGTCGAGACCGGTAAACAACTACGGCCTTGGTACGGGTGTGCGCTACTATTTTAATTCGACGGGTATCTACCTCGGTGGAGGCATCGACTGGGAACGCTACCGCTACAAAGGAGGCTTGCACGATAGCGACTGGGGCCTTGGCCTCGAAGCTGGATATGCCTTCTTCCTCTCGCGTACGGTGACCATAGAGCCGGCCGTGTACTACAAATGGCGTTTCGACAACTCCGACAATTCCCGCTTCGGCATCAAGATAGGCTTCGGCTTCTACTTCAAATAAAAAGGAGGTACTGGAAACGCCTTGTGCTTACTGTACTTGGAACTGTTTTGTACCGGGTCGGTTCGCCGATAAATTGGAGGTTATGTTAGTGATTAGCGGTGAGGGATAAGTGATTAGCCGCTAATCACTAACATAACCTCCAATTTATAAGTGAACCAGATTGTACAAAGCCATCCCAAGTACAGTATAATAGCGTATTGATAACCAATCGTATACACCCGAAAATGGGGTGGAGCAGGGTGGCAAAAGCCGAAAAGGCTCGCTTTCTTCCACACTTTCGGGTGTGTTTCAGCTCTCCCCCCTACGTGTTTTTTTGCATTTCTACTCTCACTACTCTCATTACTTCCTGTTACTCGCTGTTAATCAACCAATTAAGACTATGATAATAGCCATGATATTAGCATGATATTAGGAGCTACTATCATGGTCTGTCCTAAGCAAACATTTTACTCCATTCTGTGTGAATTCTTTCTCAGCACGTTGGGGCTTTTTTCCCAACGCAGTGGGACCTTTTTCCCAACGCGTTGGGACTTTCTTCCCAACACGGTGGGACTTTCTTCCCAACACGGTGGGACTTTCTTCCCAAGGCGGTGGAACTTTCTTCCCAACGCGGTGGAACTTTTTTCCCAAGGCGGTGGGACTTCTTTCCCAACACGTTGGGACCTTTTTCCCAACATGGTGGGAAAGATGAGACAATAGGGTGGCCGCTTTATATGCTTTTGCAGGACGAGACAATCTTTGCCGCCGCAAGCCCGGGACTAAGCTCCCTCCCAATGCTAAAGAGCAATATTGGACAGCCAATAGTAGGATTAAAAAGTTAAACCAGTCAACCAAAATCAGGACGAGACAACTTACGCAGGTGTCCATGGGCGGCCGATATAGTGTCCTGTCAGCGGGTGGGAGTATTCCCACATATCCTCGATAGAAACGTCAGCCCAACTTTTGCCTAAGGAACCGCCCCGTGTAGCTTGCCTCGCAGGCAGCTACCTCTTCGGGCGTGCCGACAGCTACGATGCGACCTCCTTGCTCGCCTCCTTCGGGGCCAAGGTCGATGACGTAGTCGGCGCATTTCACCACGTCTAAGTTATGCTCGATGATGAGGATGCTATGGCCACGCAGGATTAATGCGTCGAACGCATCAAGCAGCTTGCGGATGTCGTGGAAGTGCAAGCCGGTGGTAGGCTCGTCGAAGATGAACAGGGTAGGGTCGGCCTTCTCCTGGCTGAGGTAGTAGGCCAGCTTCACGCGTTGGTTCTCGCCACCGGAGAGGGTGGACGACGACTGCCCCAGCTTGATGTATCCCAGCCCTACGTCCTGCAACGGGGTGAGCTTCTTCACGATGCGCTTCTGCCCGTACTGGCCGAAGAATTCGATGGCTTGGTTCACCGTCATCTCCAGCACGTCGTAGATGTTCTTGTCGTGGAACTTCACCTCCAGCGTGTCGCTCTTGAAACGCTTGCCGTGGCACGATTCGCACTCCAGCACGAGGTCGGCCATGAACTGCATCTCCACCGTGATGGTCCCTTCACCTTTGCACTCCTCACACCGTCCTCCCTCGCTGTTGAAGCTGAAGTAGCCGGGCGTATAGCCCATCTGCTTGGCCAAGGGTTGGTCGGCCCATAGTTTGCGTATCTCGTCGTAGGCTTTGATGTAGGTCACGGGGTTGGAGCGCGACGACTTGCCAATGGGGTTTTGGTCGACGAACTCCACACCTCGGAGGTCACGCAGGCTGCCGCCTATCGAGGCAAACTCGCCGGGACGCTCGCTGCACTCGTCCAGCTCCCGTTTCAGGGCGCGGTAGAAGATGTCGCGCACCAAGGTACTCTTGCCCGAGCCTGACACGCCGGTGACGACGGTCATCACGTTGAGCGGGAAGCGTACGTCGACACCCTTGAGGTTATTCTCGCGGGCGCCTTTCAGCTCTATGTAGTTGTTCCATGGGCGGCGGTGCTCGGGCACGGGGATTTCATCTTCGCCCAGCAGGTAGCGCACGGTGTAGCTCCGGCTACCGGTCTTCAGGTCTTTCATGTCGCCTTGGTACACTATCTCGCCTCCCAGCCGTCCGGCATTGGGGCCTATGTCGATGATGTAGTCGGCGGCACGGATAATCTCCTCGTCGTGCTCCACCACCACCACGGTGTTGCCCAGCTGTTGCAGCTGCCGCAGCACGTGTATCAGGCGGTCGGTGTCGCGGCTGTGCAGCCCGATGCTTGGCTCGTCGAGTATATAGAGGCTGCCCACAAGGCTACTGCCCAGCGAGGTGGCGAGGTTGATGCGTTGGCTCTCGCCGCCGGAGAGGGAGTTGCTGAGGCGGTTGAGGGTAAGATATCCCAGCCCCACGTCGATGAGGAAACGGATACGGCTGTTGATTTCCGTGAGGATGCGGCGTGCCACGTCGGCGTCGTGCTCGCTTAGGGTGAGGTCGTCGAAGAACTTCTGTAGCTCGCTGACGGGGAGGTCC
>JAISIX010000065.1 GCA_031261805.1 Mediterranea sp. (in: CFB group bacteria) | reverse complement strand
ATCAACAACAAAATCAAGACAATGAAAAGGAAGGCCTATGGGTATAGGGATGAAAGATTCTTTGATCTCAAAGTACTCTCAATTCATGCAGGCACCTACGCATTTTTGTGATGACCCATTTTTCCCACCATGCTGGGAAAAAGGTCCCAACGCGTTGGGAAAGAAGTCCCACCGCCTTGGGAAGAAAGTCCCACGGTGTTGGGAAAAAAGTCCCAACGGCTTGGGAAGAAAGTCCCAACGCCGTGGGAAAGAAGTCCCATTGCGTTGGGAAAAAAGTCCCACCGAATGGGACAAAAAGTGTGCTTAGGGGGAAGAAGCGTTCATTCGACATAATGTGAGAGTAACTTTACCCTCACAGTTACCATCACGGTTACCATCACGGTGTAACGCGTTGATTCGTAGTCTTTTGGTTAAGAATAGTGAGGGTATGATGGTAAAACACGAAAAAAAACGTGCTGGGGGGAATGTACCAGTAGATTGGGAATGAGCTACAGGCTGCTTACTCTGTGTCTTGCAAACATCCTCTGTGGGAAGGTTTGGGCGCATGCCCATCGCCGTTCTGCAAGGCGTTTCAGGAGATGGTCAAACCAATGAAACCACCCAACGTAACATTCTGTGTAGGCAATGGATTTTGATGCGGTTGGCTTGGTAACTCTCTCCTCCCTGCGTTTGCTTTCGATAACAGGTGAGACAAATAATGTGAAAAGGGGCGTTTTTCATGCTCTAAGAGATTAACCTTTGGCTCGCCGGTTGGTCTAAAGGGCATAAGTTTAATTGATAAATAGGGATAGAACGATGAAAAAGCAAATTTTGAGTGTAGCAGTTGCGCTGATGATTGGCTCGACTGTATGTTTGGCCCAGCAACCAAAAAATGGGCAGTGGCAGGCCAACAGAGAGAAAAGGGTAGAGCAGATGGTGACTGACCTCGGCCTGAAAGACCAACAGGCTACCGACTTCAAGGCGGCCTTGGAGAGCATGATGCCCAAACGCACCACCGACGGCACGCGTCCCAGTCGGGAAGAGATGCAGAAACAGCGTGCGGCCGGCGAAGCCAAGATAAAGACTATCTTGACTGCCGACCAGTATAAGAAGTACCAGGACCTGCGCAAGCAGCAGATGGCTAATAGACGCGGCGGCATGAACCGTGGCTCGCGCAACCATCAGCAGCAGTAAGCTAAGCGCTTCTCCCCCACCCTTTCCGGCACGGATTGCACAGGATTCACCGCTTATGTCGGCATATACATAAGCGGTGGAATCTGTGCAATTCGTGCCGGAATTGTATCCTACCCATTTGTAGCGGGCCTTATATCCCCCTTGTTTTCTCTTAATTTTAACCAACGAAGCTCAAAAGAATGAAATAAACAGAGGCGCACGGGACAACGTCTGCCGATAATCGCTACCTTTCGGAACAGCGAGAGCGCTCGCGTTAAGTAATGAAGAATAGTATGCTTATACTATATATGTTTCTATTTATTAATTACTTAAACACATTGTTTTATGGAAGCCAAGAAAACAAAAAAGGCTGCAATCGAGAACCAAAGAGGTTCTTGGTTGTTGATGGGCGCAGTTGTCGCGCTTGCTTTCATGTTTGTTTCGTTCGAATGGACACAGCATGACATCAAGGTTGCGGCAATGTCGTCGAGAGATGAATCCATCTTTGTGTCGGAATTGCCTCCGATTACATTTCCCGAAGAGAAACCGGTGCCGCCTCCACCGCCGCTACCTGCGATAGCTGAACAGCTGACGATAGTGGGCAACGACGCGGACATAGTGGACCAAGTGACCACCGTACCGGAAGATGCGATTGTGCCAAATGTTGTTTGGGTACCGCCTATAGAGGAGAAAGAGGTGGTGGAAGACGAGATTTGCGTCTTCGCCGAAAAGATGCCTCAATTTCCCGGTGGCGAGGCTGCGATGATGAAGTTCTTGAGCAGCCACATCAAGTATCCTACCATCTCGTTGGAGACCGGCTCCCAAGGAAAGGTGATTGTACAGTTCGTGGTCGACAGGGACGGCGCGATTACCAATCCGGTGGTGCTGAGGGGTGCAGACCCCTATCTGGACAAAGAGGCGATTCGAGTAGTCAGCTCCATGCCCCGATGGATACCCGGCGAGCAAAACGGTAAGAAAGTCCGAGTGAAATATACCGTACCTGTATCTTTCAGGCTACAGTAGAATAACTGGAATACGTGAATGAGAGGGGTGGCTTCTTTATAGGGAGGTCACCCCTATTTTATGAAAACATTTTAGAATCCTATTTTTATGGAAAACAAGAAGAAAGAAACGATAGCAAACAGAGAAAGAATAAGTTTGTGGGTATTGGTGGGTATGGCTCTTATGCTTACTTTTATGTCGCAAGGAAGCTATGCCATGCAGGAAAACAGGAACGCGCTTTGTACCATCGACTCGGTAGCACCCAAAGGAAAAGAGAAGCCCGACGATGGCACTATTTTCGATAGATATTACTATGAAAGAATGCCCGAGTTTCTAGGTGGGCAGACTAAACTGATGAAGTACATCGACAGTTGCGTTGTCAGTTTCCTATCGCCTTTGGACAAGGTCAACTACCCTCAAGGCAGAGTGATTGTCCAGTTTCTGGTAGAGGCCGACGGTAGCATCACCCACGCCAAAGTAATGCGTGGCGTCCATCCTGACTTGGACAAAGAGGCTTTGAGGATTATCAACGCCATGCCGAAGTGGAGGCCCGGTGAAGTGAACGGCAAGAAAACAGCCGTCAAATTCACGGCACCAATCATTTTCAAGCGGCCAACCAAATAAGGTTTGGAATAGTGAGGGAGGCTGTGTTGACGTAACGTCGACACAGCCTCTCCTCTTTTTCTTTTCTACGAAGGCCAAGCCCTCTCAATACGACACGGAGACCTCCAGGCCGGCTTCCCTTACCAAGGCGGCGATGCGGTCCAATTCGTCGTGCGAGGCTTTCAGCAGGTCGTGGTCGGGTGTTTCGCGGTCGACGGTGTAAATCATCACTTGCCGGGGGGCGATGTCCTTGACGGCTTCGAGCCAGGGGAGCACAAAGTGGTCGGAGGTATTGTTGACGCCTTTGCCCAGGAAGGTGCCTTTGAGGAACATCGTCTGGATGATGCAACGCCCCTTGAAGGCTTTCATCCCCACGAGGGTCTTTGCCACGGAGTAGTTGGGGTTGGGCCGGTTGAGCAGCCGGATGTATTCCTCGCTCACTGTGTCGAGCTTCAGGATGTTGTTGTCCACCTTGTTCAGCGCGGCAAACACAGCAGGGCGGTCGATGTGCGCGGCATTGCTCAGCACGCTCACCTTGGCGTCGGGGAAATAGGTGTCGCGTAGCGCCAGCGTGTCGTCGATAATCTCGGCGAAGTGCGGGTGGGAGGTCGGCTCGCCGTTGCCGGCAAAGGTGAGCACGTCGGGCGTAGGCCCGTCGGTCTTCATCTGTTTCAGCCGTTTCTCGAGCGCCGTACGCACCTCCTCGCGGGTAGGCAAGGGTGAGCGGGGGCGGCGGTTGGCATTGTAGCCACACTCGCAGTAGATGCAGTCGAACGAACAGAACTTGCCGTCGTCCGGCAATAGGTTGATGCCCAAAGACACTCCCAACCGGCGAGAATGAACGGGGCCGAATATGGGTGAAGGATATATGATGGTCATTTCTTTATGATTTAGGTGATACATCGTTGTTTGTCGGCACAAAGATACTCCAAAACTTGATTGCGAGGGCATAAGTGCGGCCGCTAATTTAGAAAAGTGTATCTTTGCCTTCTCATACAGCCTTATGGAACAACTTGGAAAGATACTCATAGTAGACGATAACGAAGACGTGCTCTTCGCCCTCAACCTGCTGCTCGAACCCTACGCCGAGAAGATAAAGGTAGCCACCTGCCCCGACCGGGTGGAAGGCTTCGTACGCACCTTCCAGCCCGACCTCATCCTGCTCGACATGAACTTCACCCGCGACGTGGTGAGCGGGCAGGAGGGCTTCGAGATGCTGGAACAGATACTCGCCATCGACCCACAGGCGGTGGTCATCTTCATGACGGCCTACGCCGACACCGAGAAGGCCGTGCGCGCCATCAAGGCGGGCGCCACCGACTTCATCCCCAAGCCTTGGGAGCGCGAGAAGCTACTCGCCACCCTCTCGGCCGGCATCCGCCTGCGCCGTTCGCGCAGTGAGGTGAGCCGCCTGAAGGAACAAGTGGAGGCGCTGAGCGACAATGGCGGCGAAGAGACGGTCATTGGGCAATCGGCCCCCATGCAGGAGGTATTCAGCACCGTGGAGAAGCTGGGCACCGCCGATGCCAACATCCTCATCCTCGGCGAGAACGGCACGGGAAAGGATGTGATAGCCCGCCTCATCTACCGCCACTCCACCCGCCACGGACAGCCGTTTGTCAGCATCGACCTCGGCAGTATCCCCGAGACACTGTTCGAGAGCGAGTTGTTCGGTTACGAGAAAGGCGCCTTCACCGATGCCCGCAAGGCTAAGGCCGGGCGCATGGAGGCGGCCACCGGCGGCACCCTCTTCCTCGACGAGATAGGCAACCTCTCGCTGCCCATGCAAGCCAAGCTGCTCACGGCCATCGAGAAACGGCAAATCAGCCGTTTGGGAGGCGTGCGGCCCATCGCCATCGACGTGCGCCTGCTCTGCGCCACCAACGCCGACATCTACCGGCTGGTAGAGGAGGGGCAGTTCCGGCAGGACCTGCTCTACCGCATCAACACCATCGAGCTGCGCATACCCCCGCTACGCGAGCGGGGCAACGACATCCTGCTGCTGGCCGAGCACTTTCTCGCCCGCTATGCCCGCAAGTACCGCAAGCCGGTGCAGACGCTCACCCGCGAGGCTCGCGAGAAGCTTCTGCGCTACCCTTGGCCCGGCAACGTGCGCGAGCTGCAGAACGCCATGGAGCGCGCCGTGATATTGGGCGACGGCCGTCCACTACGCCCCGAGCACTTCGTCTTCCAAGCTGCGTCCTCCCCCTCTCGTCGGGAGAAGGAGGAGCTGCTGAACCTCGAACAGCTGGAGCGGCAAGCCGTGGAGCGTGCCCTGAAGCGGGCCGACGGCAACCTCACTCGCGCGGCCGAGTACCTGGGCATCACCCGCTTCGCACTCTACCGCAAGTTGCAACGGTGGGGGCTGGCGTGACAGCGCGACATCGAAGGTTGGCGAGGGGTTGAGCAACCTGTTCCTGAAAGTCGTACAACTATGGGTGTGAAAGTCGTACGACTATCCTTGGAAAGTTGCACAACTATCAGCCGAAAGTCGTACGACTATCAGCGGAGAGTTGTACGACTATCGACTGGAGGCAGTACAACTATCGACGGAGGGTTGTACGAGTGCCCGAAGCAAGTCGTGCGGTGAACGGATAAAAATAGGGTGGCGAGAGTGCCCTGCTTTTGTTTTTGTTGTACATTTGTAGCCAACGTAAACTCATAGCCGATGATGGAAAGAATACAAGTCAAGAATTTTGGCCCTATCAAGTCCGCTGACGTGCAGTTGGGGGACCTGACCATCCTGATAGGGGCACAGGCTACCGGGAAAAGCCTTTTCCTGGAACTGTTCAAGCTGGTAGCCGACAAGGAGCAGATTATATCCACGCTAAAGAAGTACAACTACATCATAGGGAAAGAGAAGCATCCGGCCAATCTGTTGGACTTGTATTTTGGCGAAGGAATGTCGAACGCCTGGAGCAAAGAGACAAGCGTCCATATTGACGGAAAGGAAAAGAGTGTTCGCACCGATAAGCATGTCAGCCCTGCGGATGCCGAACGTTCCGAGACCATATTCTATATCCCGGCGCAACGCATCCTAAGCATCTCCGATGGACGGCCTAAGAACTTTATGGAGTTGGACCTCTCTACCCCTTACGTGTTGCGCAACTTCAGTGAAACATTACGTGTGTTCATGCAGGCAGGCTTGGGCGGCAGCAACACCCTTTTCCCCCTCTCCACCCGTCTGAGGAAGGAGCTATGCAACTCATTCAACAGCACCATCTTTCACGATGGGAAAGTGGTGATTGACACCAAGACGGGTCAAAGGAAGATGCGAATGCAGATAGATGGCATGGATATCCCGTTCATGACGTGGAGTGCCGGTCAAAAGGAATTCCTCCCGTTGCTTATGGGCTTCTATTGCTTGTCGGGGCCTCCTACGTCGGTCATCCGAAAGGAGAGCTATCAATACGTGATTATAGAGGAGCCTGAGATGGGGCTACACCCACAAGCCGTCAAGTCCGTACTGTTGCAGATGCTGGAACTCGTACAGTCAGGGTATCGGGTTATCTTGTCTACGCACTCCTCCCTGTTTCTGGAGTTCGCATGGACCTTCCAGCGGCTCCAGGAGTCCGATGCTCCTGCGCACGAAAAGGAGAAAGCACTATTGGAACTCTTCTGTGGAACGAGCAGGGGCGCTGTCGAAAGCATCTTCGCAGGCATGATGGAGAAGCAGATAAGGACTTACTACTTTGCCCGCAAGGAAGATGCGAAAGTTTATTCCGAGGATATATCCTCGTTGGACGCTTTCGACGAGAACATAGACATATCGGAGTGGGGAGGCCTCTCCGTCTTTGCCACCCAAACGTCCGACCTCGTAAGTCGCTTTAGCCATGAGTAGGCAGACAAAAAAGGCAACCGCTCCACGACTAAACAGGTTCCAGAAGGCCATACAGGCTACTCCGGAGGTTGCCGGGAATTGTAAACCTGGCCTGCAAGCATTGGGCAACTATTCTTCGAAGGTAAAAGTAGGGGACTCCAAACAGCTGGGGGGTAGCATTGATATAGACCAATCTACCAAAAGCCTCTATCCAGAGAGTTCACGGTGGGACTACGCTTTCGACTATGCAGAGTCGACTTATTTCGTCGAAGTCCACGCTGCCGATACAAGCGAGGTGACTACCGTCTTGAATAAGTTGGCTTGGCTGAAAAGCTGGTTGAAAGCGAAAGCTCCCGAGATAGCGAAGCTGAGGGCCGAAAGGCATCCTTATATTTGGATAGCCTCGGGAAGCGTGAAAATACTGCCTTCGTCGAAAGAAAGCAAGAGGTTGGCACAGAGCGGACTGAAGTTAACCACGCCACTCCACCTGAAATGATAAGCCGAAACCCTTCCCGCCAGTTGGTGGCGCAGGCACTCCACTTCTGCCTGATAGCCGCCTTGCTTGCCGCCACGTTCCTGTTGGCGCAGGCCGACTTGTGGTTCAGCGCCCTGCTCACGACCTTGCTCACGGTTGTCGCCACTTGGCACCTCTACCACTTGCAACGCCGTCCGTGGCTACTGCTCCAGCGGCTGCAGAAGGAGGAGCAGGCACAGCAGGCACGACGGCTGGAGGAAGAGGTGAAGCGCCAATACTACGAGAACCTACTGGATAAGGTCGACACCGCCCTGCTGGTGGCCGACATGGAGGGACGCATCGAATGGATGAACCGGACAGCTACCAACCTGCTGGGACATCAACCCCTCCTACCCCCGCAACTGCTCCAACTCCCTGCCGGCGAGACGCAATTGGTGCGTTTCGAGCGCGACGGCACCCAGCAAGAGATGGTAGCCGGCAGCTCCCTCTTCGTCGCCCTGCGGGTAGAGCGTCGCCTCATCAGTCTGAAGAATATACACACCGTGCTGCAACGCAACGAGCTGGAGGCTTGGCAGAAGCTCATCAGCGTGCTCACGCACGAAATCATGAACTCCATTACGCCCATCCTCTCCCTCTCCGAGACCCTCAGCGAGGGAGGCAAGGAGTACAACGTGATGTTGCAAGCCGTCCAAGTGATTCACCGCCGCAGCAAAGGGCTGCTCAACTTCGTGGAGAACTACCGCCGCCTCACCCGCCTGCCCTCCCCCCAACTGACGGATGTATCTGTCGTCCAGCTCTTCTCCGACCTGCGGAAACTCTTCCCCCAAGAGTGCATACGCTTCCTCCCTCCCCCACCCGACGCACTCCTGCACGTGGACCGTGGACAGATAGAACAGGTGCTTATCAACCTGTTGAAGAACGCCCTCGAAGCCACTGCCGCCCTCCCTGCGCCCGACATCGAAGTAAAGGCCGCCTTCTCGCCCTCCCCTTTCGCTGTCTACTACTGTGTGCTCAGCGTAACCGACAACGGCTCCGGCATCCCGCCCGAGGTGCAGGAGAAGATTTTCATCCCTCTCTTCACCACCAAGCCCACCGGCTCCGGTATTGGCCTGAGCCTCTGCAAGCAAGTGATGAGCCTGCATGGAGGCGTCATCACCGTCCGCTCCGAGGTGGGGCACGGCAGCAGCTTTATGCTGGGGTTCCGGAGGTAGGCATTGCCCACTTCCACTATCAGGACGGGCGGTTGCTGGTGGAGTAAGCTTACAGCAACTCCACCGTGTAGGCTCTCTCCTCTCGCCGTAGCGGGTACTCCTCTCGCAGTTTCTCGAAGTGTTCGGGGTGGCTCTTCAGCCGGGCGCTGTCGTCCAGCGGGTTGTACATCTGCAGCAACGCTTCTTCGTGGCTGTGGGCGTGGATGACTGGACGGGGTGGAGCGGGAGGCTGGATGCTGTACGCCGCCTC
>JAISIX010000164.1 GCA_031261805.1 Mediterranea sp. (in: CFB group bacteria) | reverse complement strand
TGTGTGACGAATCGCCCTTTTAAGGGCAGCTTAATGTCAGGTAGTTAAGCTGCCCTTAAAAGGGCGACTACGTAGGGACAATATGACGTTAACCCAACGCGTCGTTCGTTCCTCACTTTGCGATGGGCTAGGATAGGAGCCTTTCAGGCAAAGGCTTTCAGCCACCTTGGGCCTTTCAGGCCACCAGGCCAAATATAGCTATTATTGCCTATAAATTAGGTATTCTTTTTGTCTTTCAATGAAATAGTGAAGCTTTTTATTTGTGACTGACTAACAGAACGCCTCGCGGACGCACCAATCTCTAAGGGTAGTTACGGAAAACAAAGGACTCTTTGTTAAAGATTCAAATAAATGGAGGGTACCCCTAAAAAAGGCCCTAGATTGTAATGTGCATATTGCAGAATTGACTACTTTTGCGGCAAATTATAAAACGTACATGCTGAATCTGATAAATCAAATCGTTGCGCGCGCCAAAGCAGACCGCCAACGGATTGTTCTGCCCGAGGGGACAGAAGAACGCACGCTCAAGGCTGCCAATATGATATTGACAGACGAAGTAGCCGACCTCATCTTGCTGGGAAAACCTGCCGAGATTAACGAAATGGCCGCCAAGTGGGGGCTGGGAAACATTAGCAAAGCCACCATCATCGACCCCGAGACCTCGCCCAAACACGAGGCGTATGCCGAGTTGCTGTGCGAGCTGCGCAAGAAAAAAGGGATGACCATCGAGCAAGCCCGCGAACTGGTGAACGACCCGCTCTACTACGGCTGCCTAATGATTAAGAGTGGCGACGCCGACGGCCAGCTGGCAGGTGCCCGCAACACTACCGGCAACGTGCTGCGCCCCGCCCTGCAAATCATCAAGACCAAGCCCGGCATCGCCACCGTATCGGGAGCCATGTTGATGCTTACCCACGCCCCCGAGTTCGGACAGAACGGGTTGCTGGTGATGGGCGACGTGGCCGTGACCCCTGTCCCCGACGCCGACCAGCTGGCACAGATTGCCGTCTGCACCGCATACACCGCGCACGTGGTGGCCGGCATCGAGAAACCGAAAGTAGCCCTCCTCAGCTTTTCTACCAAAGGTTCCGCCGCGCACGAGGTAGTGGACAAGGTGGTAGAGGCCACCCAGAAAGCCAAAGCCTTGGCGCCCGACATCGACCTCGACGGCGAGCTGCAGGCCGACGCTGCCCTCGTGCCCGAGGTAGGCGCCAAGAAAGCGCCGGGTTCTATCGTAGCCGGACAAGCCAACGTGCTCATCGTGCCCAGCCTTGAGGTGGGCAACATCTCCTACAAACTGGTACAACGCCTGGGACACGCCGACGCCATCGGCCCCATCCTCCAAGGTATGGCCGCCCCGGTGAACGACCTCTCGCGCGGCTGCTCCATCGAGGATGTATATCGCATGATAGCCATCACCGCCAACCAAGCCATCGGCGAGAAAAAGAATAAATAATAAGGAAACAAGCTAACGAGGGAACAAGCCGGCAAGGCTTCGTTCCCTCCTCTATTCATTGACTTTTTAACAAGAAACAATATGAAAATCTTAGTATTGAACTGCGGCAGTTCGTCCATCAAATACAAGCTGTTCGACATGACCACGAAAGAGGTCATCGCGCAAGGCGGCATCGAGAAAATAGGCCTGAAGGACTCGTTCCTGAAGCTCACCTTGCCCGACGGGCAGAAGGTGGTGCTCGAAAAAGACATCCCCGAACATACCGTAGGCGTGGAGTTTATCCTCCACACGCTGGTCGACCAGAAGTATGGCGCCATCCGCTCGCTCGACGAGATAGGGGCCGTAGGACACCGCATGGTGCACGGCGGCGAGCGTTTCAGCCAGTCGGTAGTGCTCAACAAGGAGGTGCTCGACGCCTTCGCGGCCTGCAACGACCTGGCCCCACTCCACAACCCCGCCAACCTGAAAGGCGTGAACGCCGTCTCGGCCATCCTGCCCAACATCCCGCAGGTGGGCGTGTTCGACACCGCCTTCCACCAGACCATGCCCGACTATGCCTACCTCTACGCCATCCCCTATGAGCTGTACGAGAAGTATGGCGTGCGCCGCTATGGCTTCCACGGCACCTCGCACCGCTACGTGTCGCACCGTGTATGCGAGTTCCTGAACATTGACCCCGCAGGCAAGCGTATCATCACCTGCCACATCGGCAACGGCGGCTCCATCGCAGCCATCAAGGACGGCAAGTGCATCGACACCACCATGGGCCTCACCCCGCTGGAAGGACTGATGATGGGCACGCGCAGTGGCGACATCGACGCCGGCGCCGTGACGTTCATCATGGACAAGGAGGGGCTGAACACCACCGGCGTGTCCAACCTGCTCAACAAGAAGAGCGGCGTGCTGGGCATCTCGGGCGTGTCGAGCGATATGCGCGAGTTGCTGGCAGCCTGTGAGGCCGGTAACGAGAAAGCCATTCTGGCCGAGAAGATGTACTACTACCGCATCAAGAAATACATCGGCGCTTATGCCGCTGTCTTGGGAGGCGTGGACATCCTGCTCTTCACCGGCGGCGTGGGCGAGAACCAATTCGAGATGCGTACCGCCGTATGCCACGACATGGAGTACATGGGTATCAAGATTGACGAGGACATCAACCTGAAGACGCGCAGCAAGGAGACCATCATCTCCACCCCCGACTCAAAGGTGACAGTCGTCGTCATTCCTACGGACGAGGAGATGCTCATCGCCTCGGACACTATGGCGCTGCTGAAAGGCTGATAGCCGGGTGCCGCAAACAGAGGCATTGATATACAAAGAGAACGCTTCCGCGAAAGGTGATACCCTTCGATGGAAGCGTTCTTTTTGTAGGAAGAAAGAGAGCCAGCGGCAGGATACAATAAACGAGTACCTATTTGGCTGAGCAAATTAAAAGAACTACATTTGCATATAGAACCAATAAAATAAGGTATGATTGTAGTAAGTAGCAGAGAATTCCGTGAGAATCAAGGTAAATACCTTGATATGGCGAACGATGGACAGGACATCGTACTAAAGTCGCGTGGAAGGGGTAGCTTTAGGCTTACTCCGATTCATAAGGACGATGCCCTTATGAGTGAAGAGGAGTTTTATACTGAAATAGACCATTCTATACAGCAGGCAAAGGAAGGGAAAGTCCTAAAACAGCACGATGGAGAATCGGTCGACGACTTCGTAAACAGACTCCTATGTACCGAATAGTATTCACCAAGGACGCACAAAAAGGACTAATCAAGCTCCAGAAGAAGGCTCCTGCGGCAATCAAGAAACTAAACGTGCTCTTGCGTGAATTGGAGGAACACCCTAAAACAGGTAGCGGACAGATTGAACAATTGAAGCATTACGACGAGGAGACGTGGTCGAGAAGGATAAACAGAGAGCACAGGCTCGTGTATCGTATCTATGATAATGTAGTCGAGGTATTGGTGCTCTCCGTTTATGGCCATTACGACCAATAATCCCGCCCCCTCCATCCCAATCCCGCCAAAATGTAGTATCTTTGGCGCAGATTAACAGCAAGAAGTGTATGAATCTGAAGGAATTCTTTTCTTTGAAAGCGAACAAAAGCCTTTGGCTGAACCTCCTCGCCATGGTGATAGTAGTGGTGGCGATACTCTTCGCCACGCTAAAGGGGCTGGACGTGTACACCCATCACGGAGACTCGGTGATGGTGCCCGACCTCAAAGGGATGAGCGTGGCACAGGCCACCCAAACCCTGCGCAACAGCAAGCTGCAAGGCATCGTGGTAGACTCCAGCTACGTGAAGGACCAGCCCGCCGGCATTATCCTCGAGCTGAAACCTGCCGTGGGCGAGAAGGTAAAAGAAGGACGTACCATCTACCTCACCATCAACACCCTCAACATCCCCCTACGCGAAGTGCCCGACCTGGCCGACAACAGCTCCCTGCGCGAAGCGCAAGCCAAAGTGCTGGCCGCGGGCTTCCGACTTGATGAGGTAGAATATATCAGTGGGGAGAGAGACTGGGTGTACGGAGTGAAATACCAGGGACGCCCCCTCATAGCCGGCGACAAGGCCCCCCAAGGTGCCGCCCTCACACTGATGGTAGGCAACGGCGAGGCCGACACGCTGGAACTCGACTCCCTGACGGACACCGACGCCGAACAAGCGGCCGACTCCACCGGACGGGTGGACGACAGCTGGTTCTGAAAGGACAGACAAACACACCCAATGACAGAAGAAGAACTTACCCATAAATGGATGGAAGAACCGGCGGACAATGACGACCTCGACAACTGGGACGACATGGAACCGGTAGGCGACGAGGCCCAGCTCTACGAGCACTTCCGCGTGGTGGTAGACAAAGGGCAGGCTCCTGTGCGCATCGACAAATACCTGTTCGAACGCATTGCCAGCGCCTCGCGCAACCGCATCCAGCAAGCAGCCGACGCGGGCTTCGTGCAGGTGGGCGGCAAGCCGGTGAAGAGCAGCTACAAGGTGAAGCCCCTCGACATCCTCACCCTGATGATGGACCGTCCCCGCTACGAGAACGACGTCATCCCCGAAGATATACCCCTCAACATCGTGTACGAAGACGACTACGTGATGGTGGTGAACAAACCCGCCGGACTGGTGGTGCACCCCGGCCATGGCAACTACCATGGCACGCTGGTCAACGCCCTGGCCTGGCACATGAAGGACGTGCCCGGCTACGATGCCAACGACCCACACGTGGGGCTGGTGCACCGCATCGACAAAGACACCTCCGGCCTGCTCGTCATCGCCAAGACCCCCGACGCCAAGACCAACCTCGGCTGGCAGTTCTTCAACAAAACCACCAAACGCCGATACCGCGCCTTGGTGTGGGGCAACATGGAGCAGGACGAAGGGACGATAGAGGGCAACATCGCCCGCAACCCGCGCGACCGGATGCAGATGGCCGTGATGGCCGACCCGACGGTGGGCAAGCACGCCGTCACCCACTACCGCGTGCTGGAACGCCTCGGATACGTCACTTACGTGGAGTGTATCCTCGAGACCGGCCGCACCCACCAGATACGCGTGCACATGAAGCACATCGGGCACACCCTCTTCAACGACGCCCGCTACGGCGGCAACGAGATACTCAAGGGGACGCACTTCAGCAAGTACAAGCAGTTCGTGGGCAACTGCTTCGACATCTGCCCACGCCAGGCGCTGCACGCCATGACGCTCGGCTTCGTCCACCCCGTCACCGGAGAGCAGATGGACTTCACCTCCCCACTCCCCCAGGACATGAGCCTCCTGCTCGACAAGTGGAGGGCCTACATCGGCAACAGAGAAATATAGAGAACAGAGATAGAATAGATAGATTATAGTATATATACACAGTATGAAACGTATTGCCATTGTCTGCGGAGGCGACTCCTCCGAATACGAAGTCTCCCTGCGCAGCGCCGCGGGAATCTACTCCTTCCTCGACAAGGAGAAGTATAAGGCCTACACCGTCGTCATGCGCGGGTCGGAGTGGGAGGTGTGGCTGGCCGACGGCCGCCGCCTGCCGGTAGACAAAAATAACTTCAGCTTCATTGATGGAGGCGAGAGCCGGAAGTTCCACTTCGCCTACATCATTATACACGGCACCCCGGGCGAAGACGGGCGCCTGCAAGGCTACTTCGACATGCTTCGCATCCCCTATTCCTGCTGCGGCGTGTTTGCCGCCGCCCTCACGTTCAACAAGTTCGCTTGCAACCAGTACCTCAAGGGCTTCGGACTGCGCATCGCCGAGTCCATGATGCTCCGCAAGGGGCAGACGGTGACCGACGAGGAGGTGACACAAAAGATAGGCCTGCCCTGCTTCATCAAGCCCAACCAAGGCGGCTCCAGCTTCGGCGCCACCAAGGTGAAAACCCCCGCGCAGATACAACCCGCCATCGAGGGAGCCTTCGGCGAGCAAGGGGAGGAGGTCATCATCGAGTCCTTCATGGACGGCATTGAGGTGACCTGCGGTTGCTACAAGACACGCCGGAAAGGCCTCGTGATGTTCCCCCTCACCGAGGTGGTGAGCAAGCACGAGTTCTTCGACTACGACGCCAAGTACAACGGTGCCTCCGACGAAATCACCCCCGCCCGCGTCTCCGACGAGCTGACCCGGCGCATACAGGCGCTCACCGGTGCCATCTACGACATACTGGGCTGCTCGGGTATCATCCGCGTGGACTATATCATCACCGCCGGCGACAAGGTCAACCTGCTCGAGGTCAACACTACCCCGGGCATGACCGCCACCAGCTTCATCCCCCAGCAGGTACGCGCCGCCGGACTGGACATCAAGGAGGTGATGACCGACATCATAGAAGACAAGTTTTAACGCACACATCCCACCCGATTATGGAGCCTACTGAGTTTACCGACATCCGTCCTTACAACGACGATGAGTTGCCCGCCATCTTCGAAGAGCTGATAGCCGACCCCGCCTTCCGACGGGTCGTAGAAGGGGTATTGCCGGGCGTGCCCTTCGAGCAGCTGGCGCAGCAGATGCGCCAGTGCCGCACCAAGACCGAGTTCCAGAAAACCTTCTGCTACGGCATCCTGCACCAGCTCGAAGACCGCCACACCCAAGGTGTGACGCTCGACCACTCGGCCCTGCCCGACAAGCAGCAGGCCTACCTCTACCTCTCCAACCACCGCGACATCACCCTCGACTCCGGCTTCCTCTCCGTCCTTCTCGTGGAGCAAGGCATGGACACGGTGGAGATAGCCATCGGCGACAACCTCCTCATCTACCCTTGGATACAGAAGTTCGTACGCGTCAACAAGTCCTTCATCGTGCAGCGCTCCCTACCCATGCGGCAGATGCTCGAAGCCTCGGCACGCATGTCGCGCTACATTCACTATGCCATCGGGCAGAAGAACCAGTCGGTATGGCTGGCCCAGCGCGAAGGGCGTGCCAAGGATGCCAACGACCGCACCCAGGAGAGCGTGCTCAAGATGCTTGCCATGGGAGGCGAGGGCGACATCATCGACCGCCTGGAGCAACTGCACATCGCCCCTTTGGCCATCTCCTACGAGTACGACCCGTGCGACTACCTCAAGGCTCGCGAGTTCCAGCTCAAGCGTGACAACGAGGACTATAAGAAGACCATGCAGGACGACCTCCTGAACATGCAGACCGGTATCTTCGGCGAGAAAGGACGCGTGCACTTCCAGCCCGCGCCCTGCCTCAACAGCTACCTCGCCACCCTGGACCGCACCCTGCCCAAGCAGGAACTGTACGCCGCCATAGCCGCTCACATCGACCGGCAGATACACCAGAACTACCGCCTCTACCCCGGCAACTACGTGGCGCACGACCTGCTCTACGCCTCCACCGGGCAAGCCGCCCACTACACGCCCCAGGAGAAGCAGCAGTTCACCGACTACCTCGACCGGCAGCTCGCCAAGATAGACCTCCCCGACAAGGACGAACCCTTCCTGCGCCAGAAGCTGCTGCTGATGTATGCCAACCCGCTCACCAACTATTTAGCCGCCTGCCCATGAAACCATCGCTATCCGCCCGTCCGCCACGCCGCCACCTGTGCCTCTGCACCCTGCTGCTCATGGCCTTGCTCCTTACCGCCTGCAAAGACGACGAGTACCACTACCCGTCGGTCAAGCTGGAGTTTGTCACCGTACAAGCCGATGCCCAAGGGCGGATAGCCACCCTTATCCCCGACGATGCTGACCCGCTACCCGTGTCGAAGGACCGCACCAACTCCCGGATTAGTGCCTCCACCACCCAGCGGGTGCTGAGCCAATACGAGACCGTGGGCAGCGGTGCTACCGCCACGGCGGATATCTACTCCCTCCAGTCGCTCATCGTCCCCCTGCCCAAGCCCGCCACCGACGAGGCCTACAAAGGGGGCATCAAGCACGACCCCGTCAATGTCCGCAGCATCTGGATGGGGCGCGACTACCTCAACCTCATCCTCAATCTCAAGGTGAACAGTGGCAGGACCCACGTGTTCGGCATGGTCGAGGACACCTCGGAGTTGGCCTCCCAAGGCATCATCACCCTCTCCCTCTACCACGACAAAGGCGGCGACGCCGAGTACTACAACCGCCAAGCCTACCTCTCCGTGCCACTGGCGCAGTACGCCTCCCTGCCCCGTCCGGCAGGCAGCATCACCATCCGCTTCAAGTACTACACGTACGATGCCGACGGCCACCCCGTAGAGTCCGACAAGTACGCCACGCCGGGCTTGACGTACACGCCCCTTTCTCTTTGACACAGAAAAATGAGGAATGATAACCTCCCCCCCATGTACACGTAGATTGGAAGCAAGCTACAGGTTGTTGGGGGTACGCCCTTTATCTCCCCTACAGGGAGTTTGTGCAACACCCCCTTACGCACCTCTACAACCCTTTATTCATCGGGCTTTGCGTGCGCAAGGGGGGATTGGGATGGTTTTGCGCTGGTTAGGTTTGCTGATAAATTGGAGGTTATGTTAGTGATTAGCGGTGAGTGATGAGGGATTAGCGGTACACGATTCTGATACGGCAGTTGTAACTGAAATTAATAAGTAAATAGAAACTGAGATAGGTACGCTAATGGTAGCAGATATAGGTATGCCAGTGGTAACTGAAATGGATACGGCAGTTGTAACAGATATAGGTATACCGGTTGTAACAGAAATAGATACGGCAGTTGTAACTGAAGTGAGGCTGTATCATAAGTCGGTACGGGTAACGCCGGAGGCGTTGAATCTCGGTAACCCCCGGTGCAACCGGGGGTATATGGTGGGTCAAATCCTTCAACCCCGAACGGGGTTGAACAGCCGACAGTCAGGGAGTTCAACCCGCTCCGGGGTTGCAGAAAAAGGCTCGTCGGTAGCCCCCAGCTTCACTGGGGGTTACCGAGATTCAACGCCTCCGGCGTTACCACTACCGACTTATGATACAGCCTC
>JAISIX010000141.1 GCA_031261805.1 Mediterranea sp. (in: CFB group bacteria) | reverse complement strand
GCGCACGCCAAGGGGCTGAAGGTGGTGATGGACATGATCTTCAACCACTGCGGCTCGGAGAACTACCTCTTCAAGGACATGCCCGCGCCCGACTGGTTCAACCACGGCAACACCTACGTGCAGACCAACTTCAAGACCGCCAGCCAGAGCGACCCCTACGCCTCCACGGCCGACCGTGAGAGCGCCGTGGACGGATGGTTCACCCGCTCCATGCCCGACCTCAACCAGCGCAACCCTCACGTAGCCACCTACCTCATCCAGAACAGCCTCTGGTGGATAGAGTACGCCGGCATCAACGGCATCCGCCAGGATACGCACCCGTATACCGACTTCGACATGATAGCCCGCTGGTGCAAGGCGGTGACCGACGAGTACCCGCGCTTCAACATCGTGGGCGAGACGTGGCTGGGTAGCAACGTACAGGTGTCCTACTGGCAGAAGGACAGCCGCCTGGCGGCACCTCGCAACAGCCAGCTGCCCACAGTGATGGACTTCCCGCTGATGGAGGGCGTGAACCGTGTCTTCGACCAGAACACCACCGACTGGAACGGCGGACTATTCAACCTCTACGACTACCTCTCGCAGGACTTCGTCTATGCCGACCCCATGCACCTGCTCGTCTTTGCCGACAACCACGACACCTCCCGCTTCTACCATACCGACGCCGACGCGGAGCACCTCGACCGCTTCCGCCAGGCCTTCACCTTCCTGCTCACCACCCGCGGCATCCCGCAGCTGTACTATGGCACGGAGATACTGATGGCCGCCGACAAGGCCGACGGTGACGGCGCCCTGCGTGCCGACTTCCCCGGCGGATGGGCGGGCGATGCCCACAACGCCTTCGAGGCCGCCGGACGCACGGCACACCAGAACGAGGCGTTCGGCTTCCTTCGCCGGCTGCTACAGTGGCGGCGCGGCAACGAGGTGATAGCCCGTGGCACGCTCAAGCACTTCGCCCCCCAGCATGGGGTGTACGTGTACGAACGTAAGTACGCCGGACACTCCGTGGTAGTCTTCCTCAACGGCACCGACCGGGAGCAGACCCTACCTCTGGCGGGCTACCGTGAGGTGCTGCCCGCTCCCTCGGCCACCGATGTGCTGACGGAGAAGAGCGTCGCCCTCGGCGACTCGTTGGCATTCCCCAAACGGGGCATCTACGTGCTCAGCTTCTAAGGAGAGAGGCAACCGTACCGAAACGACTATCCAATCAATCAAATAACAACCATCTTAATATCGAACTCAGATGAACAGAAAGCAACTCATCCCGCTGCTCGCCCTGCTCGCCCTCCCACTGGGGGCAAGCGCCCAGCAGAAACTGACCTCGCCCAACGGCAATCTGGTGCTCACCTTCCAAGTGAACAAGGGGGGTGCCCCCACGTACGACCTCTCGTACAAGGGCCGTCCCGTCATCAAACCCAGCACCCTGGGGCTGGAGCTGAAGAAAGAAGACAACACCAAGACCGACTTCGACTGGGTGGACCGTCGCGACCTCACCAAGCTCGACTCCAAGACCAACCTATACAACGGCTTCGAGCTTAAAAATACCCAAACTACTACCTTCGACGAGACGTGGCACCCCGTGTGGGGCGAGGAGAAGGCTATCCGCAACCATTACAACGAGCTGGCCGCCACTCTCTACCAGCCGATGAACGACCGCAGCATCGTGCTCCGCTTCCGCCTCTTCGACGACGGGCTGGGCTTCCGCTACGAGTTCCCGCAGCAGAAGACGCTCAACTACTTCGTCATCAAGGAGGAGCACACGCAGTTTGCCATGACGGGCGACCACACCGCCTTCTGGATTCCCGGCGACTACGACACGCAGGAGTACGACTACACCACCTCGCGCCTCTCGCAGATACGCGGCCTGATGAAGCAAGCCATCACGCCCAACTCCTCGCAGACGCCCTTCTCGCCTACCGGCGTGCAGACGGCCCTGATGATGAAGACCGACGACGGGCTGTACATCAACCTGCACGAGGCAGCCTTGGTGGACTACTCGTGCATGAGCCTCAACCTGGACGATAAGAACTTCGTCTTCGAGTCGTGGCTCACCCCCGACGCGCAAGGCAACAAAGGCTATATGCAGACACCCTGCCATTCGCCTTGGCGCACCGTCATCGTGAGCGACGACGCTCGCGACATCCTCGCTTCACGCATCACACTCAACCTGAACGAACCCTGCAAGATACCCGACGCCGGGAAGTGGGTGAAGCCCACCAAGTACATCGGCATCTGGTGGGACATGATTACCGGTAAGGGTACTTGGGCCTACACCGACGAGCTGACCAGCGTGAAGCTGGGCGTGACGGACTATACCAAGGTGAAGCCCAACGGCCGCCACTCCGCCAACACCGCCAACGTGAAGCGTTACATCGACTTCGCCGCCGCCAATGGCTTCGACGCTGTGCTTGTGGAGGGCTGGGACGAAGGCTGGGAAGACTGGTTTGGCAACAGCAAGGACTATGTCTTCGACTTCGTGACGCCCTATCCCGACTTCGACGTGCAGGAGATTCACCGTTATGCTGCCAGCAAGGGCATACAGATGATTATGCACCATGAGACCTCCGCCTCGGCACGCAACTACGAACGCCACCTCGACCGCGCCTACCAATTTATGGTAGACAATGGCTACCACGCCGTGAAGAGCGGCTACGTGGGCAACATCATCCCCCGCGGCGAACATCACTACGGACAGTGGATGAACAACCACTACCTCTATGCCGTGACCAAGGCTGCCGACTATAAGATTATGGTGAACGCCCACGAGGCCGTACGCCCCACCGGTCTCTGCCGTACCTATCCCAACCTTATCGGCAATGAGTCGGCCCGCGGCACGGAGTACGAGGCCTTTGGCGGAAACCACGTGAACCACACCACCATCCTGCCCTTCACCCGCCTGCTGGGTGGCCCGATGGACTATACCCCCGGTATCTTCGAGATGGACTGCAGCAAGATGAATCCCGACAACCACTCGCATGTGCGCTCTACCCTGGCCCGCCAGCTGGCGCTCTACGTCACCATGTACAGCCCCTTGCAGATGGCTGCCGACGTGCCCGAGAACTACGAGCGCTTCATGGATGCCTTCCAGTTTATCAAAGATGTGGCCGTGGACTGGGACGAGAGTCGCTACCTCGAGGCTGAGCCGGGAGAGTACATCACCATCGCCCGCAAGGCGAAGGGGACGGACGACTGGTACGTGGGTTGCACCGCCGGCGAGGCCGGGCACGACTCACGCCTCACTTTCGACTTCCTCGACCCGGGCCGTAAGTACGTGGCCACGGTCTATGCCGATGCCAAGGATGCCAACTGGCAGACCAACCCGCAGGCCTATACCATCAAGCAGCTCCAGCTCACCTCGAAGAGCAAGCTCAACCTGCACGCCGTGAGCGGTGGCGGCTACGCCATCAGCATCAAGGCTGTGAAAGAGTAATCCAATAGTTAACTTTAATAATAGCAAATGCATGAAACAGTTTAAGTTCAGGATCCCCCGACGGATCCTACCCCTCTTGATGGGGATGTTCCTGGCATTA
Organism: Mediterranea sp. (in: CFB group bacteria); assembly: GCA_031261805.1. Lineage (GTDB taxonomy): Bacteria > Bacteroidota > Bacteroidia > Bacteroidales > Bacteroidaceae > Bacteroides. Next base: position 6,472 of record JAISIX010000141.1, on the reverse strand, counting down.
GGCGCCTCGGCCCAGCAAGTCACCGTCAAGGGACATGTGAAAGATGCCACCGGCGAGCCGGTGATAGGAGCCAATGTGCTGGAGAAAGGAACGACCACAGGTACCATCACCGACGTAGACGGTAACTTCACGCTCTCCGTTGGCCAAGGTGCCACGATCTCCATATCCTATATAGGTTACAAAACACAGGAGCTGAAAGCCAGCCCGACGATGGTGGTCACCCTGCAAGACGACAGCCAAGTGCTGAACGACGTAGTCGTGATAGGCTACGGCACGGTGAAGAAGAACGATGCCACCGGCTCGGTGACGGCCATGAAGCCCGACGAGCTGAGCAAGGGCATCACCACCAATGCGCAGGACATGCTCTCCGGTAAGATAGCCGGCGTGAACGTGATGTCCAACGACGGGCAACCGGGTGCCGGAGCCACCATCCGCATCCGCGGCGGCTCCTCGCTCAACGCCAGCAACGACCCGCTTATCGTTATCGACGGGCTGACTATCGACAACCAAGGTATCAAAGGTATGCAGAACGGCCTCTCCATGGTGAACCCCGAGGACATCGAGACCTTCACCGTGCTGAAGGATGCCTCTGCTACCGCCATCTACGGTTCGCGTGCCTCCAACGGTGTCATCCTTATCACCACCAAGAAGGGCAAGAGTGGGCAGGCACCCCGCATCACCTATACAGGCTCGGTATCAGCGGCCATCACGCAGAAACGCTACAAGCTGCTCAACGGCGATGAGTATCGCACTTATGCCCACAACCTCTGGGGCGACAACCTGCCCGGGGCGTTGGGCGATGCCGACACCGACTGGCAAGACCAGATATTCCGCACGGCCGTGAGCACCAACCACTACATCTCCGTCAACGGAGGCTTCAAGAACGTGCCCTATCGCCTCTCCTTCGGCTACGACGACAACAACGGTATCATCAAGACCTCCAAGATGGAGCGCTACACCGTGTCGGTAAACCTCTCACCCTCGTTGCTGGACGGCCATTTGAAGTTCAACGTCAATGCCAAATACATGTATGGCAAAAACCACTACGCCGATACCGGCGCGGCACTGGGCGGAGCGCTCTCCATGGATCCCACACGGCCTATCTATAGCAACGACCCTGCGGCCCAGTTTGCCGGAGGGTATTATCAGAACATGCAAGCTGCGACAGGCGACAATGCGTTCAGCGACCCTAACTGGAATTATACTCCCAACCCGAATACGCCTCAGAATGCGGTAGCTGCGTTAAACTTGAAAAACGACCAGAGCAAGAGCCATGATTTCTTAGGCAACATTGATATGGACTATGCCTTCCACTTTTTGCCCGACCTTCATCTGCACGCAAGTTTTGGAGGTGAATATGCGGAAGGTGCACAGCATACCGTCACCTCTCCTTATGCGTTTGGTAGTAGTGTAAACTACTACGGATGGGATGGGCGCAACACACAGTACAAGTACAACCTTTCCTATAATGTATATCTGCAGTACCTCAAGTCTTTGGGAGTGCACAATATTGACGTGATGGCTGGCGGTGAGGAACAGCATTTCCACCGCAATGGAGCCGATGGCGTAGGGCAAGGATGGGATTCCTACCTAAATAAGCCTTACGGAGTGGTAACACATGGAGAACGGGCGTATGCTACCCGAAACACGTTGGTATCTTATTTCGGCCGTTTGAACTATACACTGATGGACAAGTATCTCCTGACCTTCACTATGCGCTTCGATGGCTCCTCCCGCTTTTTCAAAGATAACAAATGGGGCACGTTCCCTTCGCTGGCCCTCGGCTGGAAGATGAAGGAAGAAGCGTTCTTGAAGGATGTAAGCTGGCTGTCCGAACTTAAACTCCGCCTCGGTTGGGGTATCACCGGACAACAGGATATAGGTGAGGACTTCGCTTATATCCCGCTCTATATCGTCAACGACAGCTATGCGCAGTACCCTTTCGGCGACGTCTATTACAACAGCTTGCGTCCCAAGGCTTACAACGAGAAATTGAAATGGGAACAGACCACTACGTGGAATGCCGGCTTCGACTACGGCTTCCTCAACGGACGGATTAGCGGTGCCATTGATGGCTACTACCGTACGACGAAAGACCTGCTCAACAGCGTGAAGATCCCCGTAGGCGTCAACTTCAACGCCCAGATGCTTCAGAACATTGGCTCGCTGAAAAACTATGGTGTAGAGTTCTCGGTGACGGGCAAGCCTATTGTGACGCGCAACTTCAAGTGGGACTTGAGTTACAACGTGACGTGGAACCACAACGAAATCACAAAGTTGACTGGTGGAAGCGACGCTGACTACTACGTGGAGACAGGTGATGCCATCTCACAGGGAACCAATACCAAGATACAGGTCAATAAGGTGGGATACGCCTCCAACTCCTTCTACGTCTACCAACAGGTGTACGACAAAGATGGCAAGCCCATTGAGGGCATGTTTGTAGACCGTAACGGCGACGGCATCGTAAACAGTTCCGACCGCTATATCTACAAAAGTCCTGCACCCGATGTGATGATGGGACTTACATCCAAGTTCCAATACAAGGACTGGGACTTCAGCTTCTCGTTGCGGTCCAACCTGAACAACTATGTGTACTACGATTTCCTGAGCAACCGTTCCAACACGAGTACCAGTGGCATCTACACCAACGGAGCTTACAGCAATACTACCAAGGAAGCTATCAAACTGGGATTCGTAGGGAAGACGAATAGCTACATGAGCGATTTCTTTGTTCGCAACGCTTCCTTTGTACGTTGCGATAATATCACGCTGGGATGGTCGTTCGCCAACTTCCTAAAGACTTCTTCGTACCGAGGTATCGGCGGACGCATCTACGCCACGGCGCAGAATCCGTTTATCATCTCCAAGTACAAAGGGCTTGACCCTGAAGTAAAGGGTGGCATCGACAAGAACCCTTACCCGAGGGCAATGTCGTTCCTTATGGGTGTCAGCTTGCAGTTCTAACTATTAATGAATCACGTCATGAGAAAATTAGTCAAAAACATATTGCCTGCCCTACTGATGGCAGGTTTGGCGCTGGGGGCAACCTCCTGCGTGAAGGACTTGGATATCGACTCCATCGACCCTCAGTCCACTCCTGAGTTCAATAAAGATGAGGTGTTTGTGAAAGCTTATGCCCTGCTGGGACTTACCGGACAGAAAGGTCTCTCGGGTTCGCCCGACCTTGATGGACAGGACGAAGGCGAGTCGGGATTCTATCGCACGGTCTTCAACTGCAATGAGCTGATGACCGACGAGTGCGCTTGGGCTTGGCAGCACGACGTAGGCATCCCGGAGATGACGTTCAGCAACTGGAGTTCGTCCACTCAACGAGTAGAATGGCTCTATACCCGTCTGGGTTACAACATCACCCAGCTCAACTTCTTCCTCGACCAGACCGAGGGACTGACCGATGCCGAGAGCCTGCACCAACGGGCCGAGGTACGCTTCCTACGTGCCTTGCACTATTTCTACTTCCTCGACTTCTTCGGCAAAGCACCTTTCAAGGAGCACTTCAGCCAAGAACTACCCGTAGAAAAGGGCGGAGCCGACCTCTATAACTTTATACAGACAGAACTGAACGAGTGCGAGAACGACATGCTCGCCCCGGGGACAGCACCCTTCGGACGCGCCGACAAAGCAGCCAACTGGCTACTACATGCACGCCTCTGCCTCAATGCAGGAGTCTATACCGGCACGCCCGACTGGGACAATGCACGCAAATATGCCGACGAAGTCATACAGTCCGCCTATAAGTTGTCGCCCAGCTATGCGCAACTCTTTATGGCCGACAATGACGAGAACGCCAACGCCATGCAAGAGATAATTCTCCCCATCCGTCAAGACGGGTTGAAGACACGCAACTACGGCGGCTCCACGATGCTTATTTGCGGAACGCGTATCGGGGGGATGCCCCGTATGGGAACGACCAACGGGTGGTCCTGCCTCTTCGCCCGTGAAGCGATGATACAGAAGTTCTTCCCCTCGCTCAATCCACCCATGATTCCTGCAGGAACTGAAATCCCGATAAAAGAGTTCGATACTGACGCAGCGATTGATGCCTTCGATGCACAATACAACGCCCGTACCGTAGACCTCATCGCCGCTGCTGGCGACGACCGGGCACTCTTCTATTCTGGAGCGGGTGGCGATGGCAAGGTGCGTAAGCTGGTGACGGACAAGATTGGTGCGTTTACCGATGGTTTCTCCATTGTGAAGTGGCAGAATATCCGTTCCGACGGCCAACCCACACACGATACGCAGTACCCCGATACCGACATTCCCCTCTTCCGTCTGGCTGAGGCCTACATGACCCGTGCCGAAGCTTACTTCCGCCTGGGACAGGCCGACCTGGCTACCGACGACGTGAACGTGCTGCGCCGCCGTGCTCATGCCACGGAGTTCAACACCAACGTCACCGAGCAGAACCTCATCGACGAGTGGGCACGTGAGTTCTACATGGAGGGTCGCCGCCGGTCGGACCTTATCCGCTTCGGCATGTTCACCACCACCAAGTACCTGTGGGACTGGAAGGGTGGCACAAAGGACGGCAGCGCCGTGCCTTCGTTCTACAACCGTTATCCCATCCCTGCGTCGGACTTGAACAACAACCGCAACATGACGCAGAACCCCGGTTATTAATCCCTAACAGAAAGGAAATGAATCATGAAAAAGATATTCAACCATACTTGGCTCATCGCCTCGCTTAGCCTGCTGGGAGCATTCGCCCTCGGCGCTTGCGACAGCGATACCGACAGCAACCCCGTGCTCAACGAACCTACCTCCTTCGTGCTGAACACCCCGGCGAATGCCGCCAACAACGTGTACGACCTGGGCAGCGCCTCCACCGTGGAGCTGACCTGCTCGCAGCCCGACTACGGCTTCCCGGCTTCCACCACCTACTCCGTGCAGGTGGCGCTCGACGGCACCTTCGTGGAGGCAACCGACGCCACACCCGCCAACTACCTGACATTGACCACCACTTCCACGACAGCGCGAGTGGCAGCCAGTGCCTCGGAGCTGAACGATGCCCTCATGGACCTGTGGGGAACGGCACATCCCACCGAAATCTTCCCCGATACTCCCATCGCCGTCTACCTGCGCCTGCGGGCACAAATCACCGGTAGCGACAGCCGTGGCGTAGCCTTCTCCAACGTGGTGGAGCTGCCCAAGGTGCTGGGAGCCAAGGGCGCGCCGCTCACCATGCCCTCCAAGCTCTTCCTGCTCAATGGCGACCAATGGTCGCAGATGGGGAAGGTGAACGGCCAAGATGAGTTCTTTACCATCGCCTACTTCGACGACGGCGGAAACTTTAAGTTCGGCGTGAAGCAAGGCACGGCAGCCGTAGGCACCATGACCATCGCCACCGATGGCGGTACAGGTGCGGCTATAGCCGACGATGGCACGGGCGGCCAGATGGTACAGATTGCCAACAAGGGTTGGTACGTAGTCGACATTGCCGTTAAGATTATCAGCAACGCCTACGACTTTACCTTCAACTTCTACCCGCCCAACGTCTACCTCAGCGGCAACGCTACCGGCGGCTCATGGGGCGTGGCCGATGCATGGAAGTTTAGTGTTCCGGCAGATGGCGTGGGCGTATTCGTCTCTCCAGCCATGACGGGCGCGGGTGAGGTACGTATGCACATTGCCGTAGGGGATTACGACTGGTGGAAGACGGAATTTACGCTTAACAACAATGCCATCTTCTACCGTGGCGATGCCAGTGTCAACGACAGTTGGTCCCAAGACGTGGGTGCCGCCTACTCCGTGGCAGGCGATGCGGGTAAGCAGATGTACATCGACTTCACCAACGGCACGGGCGAAATAAAGTAACGAACCCTTAAAACGTAAAGAGACAATGAAGAAACAATTCATCTATATGGGCGCGTGGCTGCTGGCAACCACGTTCGCCGCTTGCAACGAAGACTACACGGACTGGGCATCGCCCCAGTCCAATCCCCAGGAGGAGGCCACGGCAGAAGTCACGGCTACCTTCGAGGCCGGCAAGGATGCCGCCATCGTGGTGGACAACCTCACGAGTGACTCGGTGGAGATCGCGCAAATCACCAACCTCGTGGCCAAGGAAGGGAGCACGCTCCGGGTAAGCAAGCTCACCATCAACGGCGACCACTCCATCCCCTACACCTTGGTAGGGAACGTAGTGAAGGTGCATGCCGCCGACCTGGACAGCCTCACGGAGACCACCTACCAGAGCCGTCGGTCGGTGCCACGTGCGCTCACCCTTACGATGGACGCCGCGGCAGTCAGCCCCGACGGGGAGGCCTTCCGCCTCACGGGCAGCGATGTGAACATCACGCTCACCCCACCCACCCTACCCGGCATCGACCCCAGCGGATACTACCTCATAGGTAGCTTCAACGACTGGAAGTCCAACAACTTGCTGTCTTTCACGCAAGATGCCACCGACCCCACGCTATATACGCTGGAAACCTCGTTCAGCACGGCC
>JAISIX010000139.1 GCA_031261805.1 Mediterranea sp. (in: CFB group bacteria) | reverse complement strand
GGCGTGTCCAAACTCATCCGTTTTCTCCGCACTGAATATCAGGTGGCCGCTTAGGAAAACAGTTGACTAACCGGACCGATACTGAGAATGCTGGTTAAAAGCACTTATGATACAGCCTCATTTCAGTTACCACCGCCGTGTCAGAATCGTGTACGGCTAATCACTCATCACTTACCGCTAATCACTAACATAAGCTCCAATTGCTCGCTGCCCTCCTATTTCACGATATTCGTCGGAGCTATTGCACAACCGTCAAGGAAAAGCACTACCTTTGCGGCGGAAATCGAACAGAGAAGATAGATGCAACGATACTTTATATACTTGGCCTACGACGGCACGAACTACCATGGCTGGCAGATACAGCCCAACGGCTTGAGCGTGCAAGAGTGCCTGATGCGGGCTTTGGCTACCTTCCTACGGCAGGACATTGAGGTGGTGGGAGCCGGACGGACCGATGCCGGCGTGCACGCCTCGCTTATGGTGGCGCACTTCGACTACGACGTACCCCTCAATCCCGTCGCCGTGACGGAGAAGCTTAACCGCCTGCTACCCCGCGACATCTCCGTGTACAAGGTACGCCCCGTGAAGGCGGAGGCTCATGCCCGTTTTGACGCTACGGCCCGCACGTACCGATATTATATCTCTACCATCAAGTACCCCTTCAACCGGCAGTACAGCTGGCGCATCGGCGCCCCGCTGGACTACGCCCGCATGAACGAGGCAGCCCGTACGCTGTTGGAGTACACCGACTTCACCAGCTTCAGCAAGCTGCACTCCGACGTGAAGACGAACAACTGCCGTGTGACGGCAGCCGAATGGCGACAGACCGACAACCATACGTGGGTGTTCACCATCCGGGCCGACCGCTTCCTGCGCAACATGGTACGCGCCATCGTGGGCACATTGGTGGAGGTGGGGCGCGGCAAGCTATCGGTGGAGGGATTCCGCCGCATCATCGAACAACAAGACCGGGGAGAGGCGGGAACATCCGCCCCCGCGCAAGCGTTATTCCTCGTGGACGTGGAGTATCCCGCGGACCTCTTCTTATAAAAACAGACGCTTATGTGGCTATTATTGGCATTCCTCTCGGCTGCACTGCTGGGATTCTACGACGTATTCAAGAAAGAGTCGCTGAAAGACAACGCGGTGCTTCCGGTGCTCTTTCTCAACACGCTCTTCTCGAGCCTTGTCTTCCTGCCCTTCATCCTGCTCTCCGCCTTGGCGCCGGGCACGCTCGACGGCACTATCTTCCACGTCCCCCTGGCCGGATGGGAGGAGCATCGGTACATCATCGTCAAGTCGTTTATCGTGCTCTCCTCGTGGGTGTTCGGCTACTTCGGCATGAAGCACCTGCCCATCACCATCGTGGGGCCTATCAACGCCACCCGTCCGGTGATGGTGCTCGTAGGCGCCATGCTGGTGTTTGGCGAGCGGCTCAACCTCTACCAGTGGGCGGGCGTGCTGCTGGCCGTGGCCTCGTTCTTTATGCTGAGCCGCTCGGGCAAGAAGGAGGGCATCGACTTCAAGCACGACAAGTGGATCTACTTCATCGTGCTGGCAGCGGTGACGGGCGCCATCAGCGGGCTGTACGACAAGTACCTCATGAAGCACCTCAACCCCATGCTGGTGCAGTCGTGGTACAACGTGTATCAGGTGTTCATCATGTGTCCCATCCTGTTGCTGCTGTGGTGGCCCAAGCGGAAGTCTACCACGCCGTTCCGCTGGAAGTGGACCATTATCCTCATCTCCCTCTTCCTCTCGGCAGCCGACTTTGCCTATTTCTATGCCTTGAGCTACGAGGACTCCATGATTTCCATTGTCTCCATGGTTCGCCGGGGGAGCGTGGTGGTGTCGTTCCTCTTCGGGGCGATGGTGTTCCGTGAAAAGAATTTAAAAAGCAAGGCTATCGACCTCGCGCTGGTGCTAATCGGAATGATATTCTTATATTTGGGGACGAAAAGCTGAGTAACAATGAAAGTAAACAAACTCCTACCCGTGGCCTGCCTCGCGCTGGCAACCCTCTTTCCTGACGCCTCCCTGCAGGCGCAGGAAGCCCGAACGCTGTTCATCAACATGCCCGATTCGCTCTGCCCGCTCCTGACGAAGGTGAACCGGGAAGACTGCGTAGACTTTATGGACAGCAAGATGAAGGCGCAGGTGAACAACCGCTTCGGCAAGCCCTCGGAGATGACTGTGCTGGGAACCGACTACGTGCGTATGCAGCTTTCGTCGCTCTCCACTTGGCAGCTGAAGTTGCTGGCGCTGAACGACACCACCCGTGTGGTGTGTGAGGTGAGCACGGCCTGTGGGCCGGCGTGCGACAGCGACCTGCGCTTCTACACCACCGACTGGAAGCCGCTGCCTGCCGCCCGTTTCATCAGCCTGCCCGCTATGGGCGACTTCCTGAACCGGCCCGACTCCACCGCCCTCTATGCCTACGATGACGCGCGCCGCTCGGCCGACATGCTGCTGATGAAGGCCAACTTCGCCAAGGAGGGCACCGACCTGACCCTTACACTCACCACTCCTGCGTATATGGCAACAGAAACGGCGGAGAAACTGAAGCCGTTCCTCCGCCGTCCATTGGTTTACCACTGGGTGGATGGGAAGTTTATCCCAAGCACCCGCTGATGAACGCCGTCATCTGCGGTGTATGTTCCTCCACGCTTTGTAGCAACTTGAACTGCGCCTTGGTACGCACCAGGTTGTGCTCGGAATACTGAATCTTGTAGTAAGTATCGCCGTTGATGTAGTCGGCCAGGAAGCGTACGCATTGCATATAGGGGAAGAGGGCTGCGGCGTACGGCAGGTTCTCAATCTCGATGGGGGTGAGGAATGACTTCGCCCTTTTGAGGTATCCTTGGGTGAACGCCTCGAATATCTCCATGTTGAAGGTCACACGGTCGAGGTCGCGGTCGTCTTCGTCGCCGGTATTGGCACCAGTACGCAGGAAGTCGCCGTAGTCGGAGAAGATGTAGCTGGGCATCACCGTGTCGAGGTCGATGACGCAGAGTACCTTACCATCTTCGTCGAACATCATGTTGTTCACCTTCGTATCGCAGTGGCACACCCGCTTGGGTAGTTTCCCTTCGCGGTGCAGGCGTTCGGCCTTGCACATCTCGTCGGCCCGTTTTTCCATCTCGTCGATGTAGTAGCGCACCTCTTCCACCCGTCCGGCGGCGTTGGCGGCCACGGCCTCACGCAGCTGTTGCAGGCGGAACTCCATGTTGTGGAAGTTGGGGATAGTCTCACCCAGCTCTTCGGGCAGGTCGGCCAGCATGGCTTGGAAGTTGCCGAAGGCCTCGCCGGCGTAGTTGGAGTATTGGGGCGTCACGCTCTCGAAGGTGCTGGCACGGGGGATGAACACCATCATGCGCCAGTAGTTCTCGCCATCGTACCAGTAGCCTTTGCCTTCCTCGGTGTCGAGGAAGGTAAGTACTTTGCGGTCGATGTCGCTCTCGCCGGCCGCCTCCAGCTTGTGGCGGATGTGATGGGTCACGGCGGAGATATTGGCTTGCAGCATGTCCACGTCCTGGAAGATGGCGTGGTTGATGCGTTGCAGCACGTAGTCGGGGGCATCGGCTTCTTGTGTGGTCACCTTGTAGGTGTCGTTAATCAGTCCCGAACCCAGCGGCTTGATACTGTCTACCGTGCCTTGGGTGTTGAAGTGGGACACAATGTTCGAAAGGTCTTTCATACTGTTTCTTTAATACGATTCATTATTGGTTTAATATGTGTATTTCGCAGCGTTGGCAGCCTGTTCGGCCGAGCGGACGGGTACCAGAGTGAAGCCCCAGCTATACGCTTGGTTGGCGGCGATGCGGTACTTGGGTTCCGGATGCGAACCCCAGCTGTCATAGCCTCCCAGTCCACCTTGCTTCAGGTCCACACATACCTCCACGAAGTTGCGGGGGCTGATGTCGTCCACGTGTGTCTGGCGGCGCAATACGTTGTGTGCGGCGGCTTCGTCGTGGTGGGCGGCCTCCTCGGGCGAGTAGTTGTTCCACTGGTAGGGCCGGTTGGTATTCTCTTCGGAGTCGAAGTCCTCCACGGAGTTGCGCAGGGCATTGAAGCCGATGGTTTGGTCGGCCACTACGGCCAAGCCTTGGCCTTTGCCCGTCGATAGCATGAGCCAGCGGGTGTCGGTGTGGTGGCCGTTCTCCTGTGGACGGACGTAGGGGAAGTACATCTTCTCGGCGGTGGTCTGGTAGAGGCCTACCATCGTGCCATGGTTGCGGTCTATGTAGTTCTCCTCCGGTCCGCGGCCAAGATAGGTCACTTGGTCCATCGTGGCGGGCAGGCGGAAGCGCATGCCGATGCGGGGCACCTCATTTTTGGCGGCCGGTTGGTCGGCGGTCACGGCGGTGAACTCCGCGTGTACCTTCAGTGCACCGTTGGGGTAGAGCTTGTAGCTCACGATGTACTCGTTGCCGGCTGGTAGCAGGTAGGTGGCTTCCAGTCCGTCGTTGGCATCGGAAACTTTGATGCCCATCACCTTGAAGTCCTTGCTGGCCAGCTTCCACGTGTGCAGGCGCTTGGGGGCGCCGTTGCCGTAGTCGTTGTCCGTCGGTCCGCGCCAGAAGTTGGGTTGGAGGCCGAAGCCTTCGTTGATGTATTCTGTTCCGTCTACCTTGTAGGAGGTTACCATGCCCTCCTTCTGGTTGAATACGAAGGTTGCCTTGGGCGACTTGAAGATGAACTCTCCATCGGGCGTGGTATTCATAGCTACCTTGGAGCCGCTTGCCTTATAGGCTATCTTGTCAGCTTTGACGGGCAGCTCAAACTGGTCGTAGGCAATCTCGTGACCTACGGGCACCAGCGCTTCGGGTTGCAGGGTGACGACGCTGAAGTTGACGAAGTACTCTTTGCCGGCTTCGGCTTTCAGCCCGCCTACGGGCACGCTGAACTCTTGCGAGGCTTGCGGGGCGATGTCCAGCGTGGCCTTTCCGCTACGCAGCACCTTGCCGTCCGACAGCACGCTGTACCGTAGCTGGTACTTCTTGAGGTTGGTGAAGTAGAAGCGGTTGGTGATGCGGAACTTGCCGGCGGTCACGTCGGTGGCTTCGAAGCCCACGTTCTGGTACACGTATTTCACTTCGCTGAGGCCGGGGTGCGGGGTGCGGTCGGGGTTTACCAGTCCGTTGCAGAGGAAGTTGCCGTCGCTCGGCTCATCTTTGCCGAAGTCGCCGCCATACGCCCAGAACTCACGTCCGTCTTTGTCCTTCTGCAGCAGGCCTTGGTCCACCCAGTCCCAGATGTACCCACCCTGCAGGTTGGGGTACTTATAGATGGCTTGCCACTGTCCCCAGAGGTTGCCGGTGGAGTTGCCCATGGCATGTGCGTATTCGGAGGGTACTACGGGGCGGTCGCTGCCGTTCTTGCCTATCTGTTCCAGCCAGCCGGCGCTGGGGTATTGGGGCACGAACATATCGGTGTTCCACTCCCACAGGGCGCGCTCATAGTTCACGGGGCGGTCCATTAGTCCCTTGTCGGCTTGCTTGAGCCAGAGGTAGGTCTCGTAGAAGTTGTATCCGTTGCCGGCCTCGTTGCCCAGCGACCAGAAGGTGACGCAGGGGTTGTTCTTGTTGCGCTCGAACATGTTGATGGTGCGGTAGAGGTGCGGCTTCAGCCATTCGGGGTTGTTGCCCAGCGTGCCGCCCTTGCGCAGGTCGTAGTGCATACCGTGGCTCTCGATGTTGGCCTCGTCGTACACGTAGATGCCGTACTCGTCGCAAAGGTCGTAGAAACGGCGGTCCTGCGGGTAGTGACAGAGGCGCACGGTGTTGAGGTTGTGCTGCTTCATCAGCTCGAAGTCGCGGCGCATCAGCTCCTCGGGCACGTAGTGTCCGGTGTGTTCGTTATGCTCGTGGATGTTCACCCCTTTCAGCTTCAGCGGCTGTCCGTTGATGAAGAGGCACACGTAGGGCTTGCCGTTGGCGGCTTTCTGGTCGATGGGTTTTATCTCGATGCGGCGGAAGCCTACCTTGTAGGGCACTACCTCGCTTACCTTGCCGTTCTCCTTCACCGTCATCAGCAGGCGGTAGAGGTTGGGGGCCTCGGAGGTCCATGTCAGTACGGCGGGCAGTTCCTTGTCGAAGCTGATGGTGTGCGTCTCACCTGCCGGTATGTAGGCGGTCTTCTCCTCGGTGGCCACCGTCTTGCCTTGCGCGTCGAGCAGCTCGTATTGCAGGGTGAGGTTGGCCGGGGTGGCTTCGTGGTTGCGCAGGCTGGTGCTCAGGCCGAAGATGCCGTTGCGGTAGCTGTCGTCCAGGGTGGACCTGACGCGGAAGTCCTTCAGTGCGGCTTTGGGCTGCGAGTAGACGAAGACATCGCGCTCAATACCGCTCATGCGCCAGAAGTCCTGGCACTCTAAGTACGAGCCGGTGCTCCAGCGGAATATCTTCAGCGTGAGCACGTTCTTGCCGGGCTTCAGGTATTTGTTGATAAGGAACTCGGCGGGGTTCTTGGAGTCCTCGTTGTAGCCCACCTCTTGTCCGTTGAGGTAGACGTACACGCCCGACTTGGCACCGGAGAGGTGGAGGTAGATGTCGCGCCCGTCCCAGCTGGCCGGAATCTCGATGTCGCGGCGGTACACGCCCACGGGGTTGGCCTCGGGCAGGTGCGGCGGTTGCGGGTTGCGGGGTTGGAACTCATAAGGCTGGTTGGTATAGATGGCAGTGCCGAAGCCCTGCATCTCCCAGTTGCCCGGCACCTTGATGTCGTGCCAGGAGGCAGTGCTCACCGATGGGTCGGTGATGTTGGCGGGCAGCTCTTTGTAGCTGTTCACGAAGTAGAACTTCCAAGTGCCGTTGAGCAGTTGGTAGTATTGGCTCTTCTCGTACTTGCCGGTGAGGGCATTGGTCCGCTCGCTGTATGTCATGAACGAGGTACGTGCCGGCTCACGGTTCACGTCCGTGGTCTGTATGTCTTGCCAATAAGGCAGCTTGCCCTCGCTGCCTGCGGAGACGATGCTCGGTAGGGCGGTGAGGGCAAGGAGTGTGGCAAGAGTATTCTTGATGATTGTTCTCATTGATACTTTAACTACTCTATTTCACAAAAGCGTGTTGGAAACCTTGGAGGTCGTTCCAGTGTCCGCGGGTGAAGTCGGGTACTTCTACCGGTGCGGAGCCGTTCTCGATGGAGAGGCGGGTCAGTTCGGCCATGCTGCACCATTCAGCCAGGTCGTACACATCCATGTCGAGGGGCAGTCCGTTGCGCAGGCAGTACACCAAGCGGTAGTCCATGATGTAGTCCATGCCACCGTGGCCACCCACCTTCTTGGCCGTCTCTTCCAGCTCTTTGGTGATGGGGTGTTTGTACTGTTTCATCAGTGCGGCCTTCACCTCGGGCGATACCGAGCCGTGGGCATTGAGGTTCTCGTGGTTGGGGATTTCTTTCGAGTCGACTTGCGAGGGGCGCAGGCAGTACTCCTCGATGGGGTATTTGCTGGCGTAGCCGTCGGTACCTACTATCTGGTACATGCGGCTGTAGGGGCGGGGTGTCATCACGTTGTGCTGGATGAGCATCGTCTTGCCCTTCTCCGTGCGAATGAGCGTGGAGGTCTGGTCGCCGTTCTGGAAGTCCTTCACCTCTTCGCCGGTGGTCTTCTTGATGAAGGCCGGGCCGTTCACGGCCTTGGTGTCCATGGAGACGAGGGTCTTCATGCGGTCGCCGCGGTGGATGTTGAGCACTTGGCAGGCCGGCCCGATGCCATGTGTGGCGTACACGTCGCCACGGTACTGGCGGTTGTAGTCCATGCGCCAGTTGTTCCAGTATTCATTCCAGAAGTCTTCGAGGTTGTGGATGTACGAACCCTCTACGTGGAGCACTTCGCCGAACAGGCCTTTCTGTGCCATGTTCAGGGAGGTCAGCTCGAAGAAGTCGTACACGCAATTCTCCAGCTGCATGCAGTGGAGGCGGGTACGTTCCGAGGTGTCGATGAGCTTCCAAATCTCGTCGAGCGTCATGGCTGCCGGTACTTCGATGGCCACGTTCTTGCCATGCTCCATGGCATACACGCCCATCTCGGCATGGTGCTTCCAGTCGGTGGCGATGTAGACGAGGTCGATGTCCTTGCGTTGGCACAGCTTCTTCCAGGCATCTTCCGTGCCGCTATACTCGGCCGCTTTGGGCAGGCCGGCCTTGGTGAGGATGGCTTGCGATTTCTCCACACACTCGGGGCGCAGGTCGCAAAGGGCTACAATCTTGGTGCCGGGAATCTTCGTCCAGCGCGACACGGCGCCCGGGCCACGCATGCCCAGTCCGATAAAGCCTACACGCACGGTGTCGAGCTTAGGGGTGACGAGGTTGATGACATCCTTCTGGCCGGCAGGACGAGCCGGCGTTTCTACCTTGATAGGAGAGTAAGGTACTTTGACGTTGTTTTTTGCTAAGCAGTTGTTCGAGCCTCCCAGTAGGAGCA
>JAISIX010000054.1 GCA_031261805.1 Mediterranea sp. (in: CFB group bacteria) | reverse complement strand
GTCCAAGGCGACAAAGGGATGGTACGCAGCGACCTGGCCGGCAACATCTACACCGAAGACCAGTTCGACAGCATACTGCCCATGTTCTACTACCGCCAGCTCATCTCCGACGAGCGCTTCCCCGACAGCATCAACGGCATAGCCGTCACCCCGCGGATGATACAGACGGAGAACTTCAACCTACGTAACAACCCCGAAGACATCAACGCACCCAAGATAGGGCTATACCCCCTGCTTGAGTCGCTCTCCGGACGGGTGGACCTGGTGATGCCCGACGACGTATGCCGCTTCACCCCCCACGGTGTGGAGTTCATCGACATGGCCTCCAACAGTGTGAATGAGGCTAAGAGCCAACTCTTCACCGAGGCCATGACGAAGAAAGGCTTCCAGTTCCCGATGACCGAAATATCAGGCAACCCCACCGTGAAGAAAGAGTACGACGAAGGCTATGTGCTACTCGATGCCAAGCACCAGCTCTTCCACCTCAAGCAAGTGAAAGGGCGTCCCTACGTACGTGCCGTAGTGCTCCCCGAGGGGCTGACATTGAAGCACCTCTACATCACCGAGTTCCGTAGCCGCAAGACCCTCGCCCTGATGACCGACGTGGCCAACCACCTCTACGTGCTCGACAAGGGCTACAACGTGGTAAAGACCGGCATCCCCTCCTACAACCCCGAGACACAGGTGCTCACCGTCATCGGCAACATGTTCGACTGGACGGTACGTGTCACCGGCCCCGAGGAGGACAACTACTACGCCCTCAACGCCAACGACTACTCGCTCATCAAGAGCTTCGAGAGCAAGACGAAGTACACCGGCCTGCCCGGCATCTGCTTCACCTCGTACGCCAACAAGTACGTGATGCCACACATTGAGTAGGCGAAGTCGTAAATTAATGAGGCGTGGCTTATACGGATTGCACTGCCGTACAGAGTGCAATCCGTGTAAGCCACGCCTATTACTTTATATCGCAAACAGATGCTTCAGAGCAAAGAAGCAGTCAGTTTCCTAATCTCTACCAGCTTTTTGGCCAGCCTCTTATCTTGGTTTGCCATAGCCATATTATACTTTAACTGGAGACGCATCAGCGTATCGGCCGGTATATTCAAAGCAGCCTCAAACATCATAGCGGTGGAAGCCGTGATGGGTCGATGCTCATTCAATATATCATTCAGTACATGATAAGACATCCCCATCTTCTTGGCTAGTTCCTTTTGAGAAATCTTACGGTATTCTACCTCATCTTTCAATACTTCGCCCGGATGTGTAGGGCAAAAGCCATTACCTAAGTTACCCATACTGTTCATTTATAATGGTTAGACAATTCTATAATATTGCATATCTGTACCCCAAATATTATCTCCATTAAGTCCCTGCTTTTGCCGCAAATATATACCATTCCGCTGTAATATACAATAATAGTGGATACTATTTTGATAGTGTGCTAAAGCACATACCGCCACAAAAGGCAGTTGAAAAGCCGGCAAACACTTGGCGTATATGGAAAATAAGGCTACTTTTGTATTCAGTAGGTACACTAAAGCAAAAGAAGGATATGCTGATCATCACACCCGAAGAGTTCCAGAAGGAGCAGAACGCCTATCTCGACAAGGTTGACGAGGGGCAGGAAGTGTTCATCCGACGTGAAGGTGGACAGAGCTACGAGATTGTTCCCACCGACATGCCGACCACGGATATTCCAGAGGAGTACATTCTGGAACCGGACGAGGCGCTCGAAAATGCTATTTCCATGGAAGAGCTATTGGCTCGCGTACAAAAAGACATCCACCAGATGTTCAAAGAGAAGAAGGAGCTGGTATGACAAAAGTCATCTCGTCTGCGGAAGTAGAGAACTACTTGTTTAGCTTAATGCGCATACTCTACGATAAAGAGTACTTTGGGTTTGAAGACTCGGCCAATAAGTATGTGGAAGGACTCATAAAAGACATCCGCGTCAACCTCCCCCGTAAGGTTAGGAAGCTCGCCCCGCCCCACTTCAACAAGTATGGGAAAGGGCTGTATTACGCCACCTTCCGCAAGAGCAAGCGTACGCAATGGTACGTGTTCTACCAAGTTTACCGCCAGAATGAGGAATTAGTGTACCTCATTCGTTATATAGATAATAACCATAACACGGCGCACTTGCTGTAAAGCAAAGGCAGGTGAGCCAACCAAACAACGAACCATAATGGAAAAGATAGAAATAGAAGAAAAGATAGTGAAGATGCTCAAGACCGTGTACGACCCCGAGATACCGGTGGACATCTACGACCTGGGACTGATTTACCGCATCGACGTGGCCGACACGGGCGAGGTGGAGATAGACATGACCCTGACTGCCCCCAACTGCCCTGCGGCCGACTTCATCATGGAAGACGTGCGGCAAAAGGTGGACTCCATAGAGGGGGTGACCAACGCCACCATCAACTTGGTGTTCGAACCCGTGTGGGACAAAGACATGATGAGCGACGAGGCCAAACTCGAGCTTGGATTCCTATAACCCCCAATGAAAGTAAGCCCTATGAAGAATGTATATTTCCTTTCGGATGCCCACCTCGGCTCGCGCGCCATCGAGCATGGCCGCACGCAAGAACGGCGGCTGGTGAACTTCCTCGACAGTATCAAGCACAAGGCCGCCGCCATCTACCTGCTGGGTGACATGTTCGACTATTGGTACGAGTTCAAGCTCGTGGTGCCCAAAGGCTACACCCGCTTCCTGGGCAAGCTATCCGAGCTGACTGACATGGGGGTAGAGGTGCACTTCTTCATCGGCAACCACGACATCTGGTGCGGCGACTATCTTACCCAGGAGTGTGGTGTCATCGTCCACCGTGAGCCGGAGACGGTGGAGATTTACGGCAAGGAGTTCTACCTGGCGCATGGCGACGGGCTGGGCGACCCCAGCCGGAGATTCCAGTTCCTGCGCCGCCTCTTCCGCAACAAAACGATGCAAACCCTCTTCTCCGCCATCCACCCCCGTTGGAGTGTGGAGTTGGGCCTCTCGTGGGCCAAGCGCAGCCGCCTGAAACGGGAGGATGGCAAGGAACCCGGCTATCTGGGCGAGGACAAGGAGTACCTCGTGCGATACACCAAGGAGTACCTCCGCGATCATCCCAGCATCAACTTCTTCCTCTACGGTCACCGACACATTGAGCTGGACCTTATGTTGAGTGCCACGGCCCGCGTCCTCATCCTCGGCGACTGGATTAGCTACTACTCCTACGCTGTGTTCGATGGCGCGAACCTCTTCTTGGAAGAGTACGTGGAGGGGGAAACGAAAGCCTGACTTCCTGGGGCGCTTGCAAGCGCCCGTCCCTCTCTCCCTACGTGTTTTTTTGCATTTCTACTCTCATGGTACCTTTCCCCAATGTACGGGAGAGTTGTTTCCAATATACGGGAGGATTGACCCCCAATCTACGTGTACATTGACCCCCAAAGTACTCGTGGATTGGGGGGCAATGTACACGTAGATTGGGAGTAAGTTACGGGTTATTTGGGGTACACCCTTTATCTTCTTTGTTTGGGAGTTTGTGCACCCCTCCCTTACGCACCTCTGTAGCCAAACCGAGCTTGGAGAGAATGGCTGCACAACAGAGTGAGCTTACAGCTCCATCACCTGTTGCTCAAACCTATCCTTGTCGCCGGCGGCCTTGTTGCGCATGCGGCTGCGGTAGTTGTAGATGGTGGCAAGAGAGAAGCCGAGGAAGTGGGCGATGCGGTTGCTGTCCGTCACTCCGAGGCGGATGAGGGCGAAGATGCGTTGCTCGGTGGTGAGCAGCTCGTCGGACTTGGGGGCGATGCGGGCTTCGGGTACCAGCAAGTCGTTGAAGGAGTCGATGAAGTGTGGGAAGAGCTTGAGGAAGGTCTTGTCGAACTCGTCGTAGAAGGCTTTCCACTCGTCCTTGATGAACTGTTCGGAGCGGAGCGCCTTGTGCAGTTCCTCCCAGCGCGAGGCCATGGAGAGCTTGTTGAGTGAGCGGCGGTAGGCCTCGAGCTTCTCAAGGTAGTTCACGCAGCGGTCCAGGTAGCGGGCGATGTACATCTCCTTGATTTTCCCCGTCTGTCCCAGCTCGTCGTTCATGGCTTGGAGCTGCTTGTTGGCCACGGAGAGGTCGCGCCGCATGGCGGAGAGCTTCTTCATCCAGCGGTAGAGGTAGAACACGGCGGCCAGCAGGAGCAGCGATAGCACGCTCACGCTGATGAGCATGGCGTGCGACACCATCCGTTCTTTCTTCTCTTTCAGCTTGTAGGCCTTGTCGATGATGGGGAACGACTGCGTCACCTCGATGTAGCGGAGGCGGGCGTTGCAGGCCACGGCATCCTCCATGGAGCAGCTCAGGTAGCGGTAGGCGCGGGTGATGTCGCCCTGCTCGTACATGAGGTAGGCCAGCTTCTGGAGGGAGGCGTATTCGCGTACGCCGGACTTGAGGTCGGCCATGGCGGCCCTGGCCAGGCAGTAGGTCTCCTGGGGTATGTCACCCTTCTCGTGGTAGGCTTCGGAGAGGGTGAAGTGGAGGTAGGCCCGTTGCCGTTCGTTGATGCTGGAGTCGTTCAGCGCCTTCTGTAGCTGGTCGATGGCCTCTTCGGGATGTCCTGTCACGATTGATTTCTCGGCTACCGCTACCGTCTGGTTGATGTTCGGCCCGGGAGAGACCACGTGTATGAGCGAGTCGCGATAGAGGTCCGTCCCCCTGATAAACCGCGAGCGTTCCTCCCGTCCGGTCGTGTAGTCGGCCAGCCAGCCGTAGCAGGAACGGCAGGCTTGGTAGTAGGCTATCTGCGTCTCCGGGCCGAGCGTGGAGGCATCCATCTCACGTAGCAGCCGGAGGGCCTCGCTGTACATGCCCATCACGCCCAGCGCCGTGGCATGGTCTATCTCTATCTCGGCTTTCAGGTCGGGGTGTTGGAGCTGGGGCAGCAGCTCCAGCCGCCGGTTGATGTAGTAGAGGGCGGAGTCCGTCTGGTAATGGAGGTAGAGCGAGGAGAGGGAGGTGTACAGTCCGTATAGTTCCGCGGGGGTGGTGACGTGGATAAACTGCTTCTTCAGGTAGGTGATGCGTTGCTCCTTTTGGGTATAGAAGTGCTCCTTTTGGCTGATGACTTCGTCCAGCTCCTTCAGGGAGGAGGTGCATGAATCGTTATCTTGAGCCAACAGGGCGTAAGGTCTGGCCATCCCCAAAAGGATGCCAAGGATATAGAGACAGGTGCGTTTCTTCATACTGTGATGTTCCTCCTCTGACAAATGGTTATACTTCTTCTGCTCCACAAATATAGGGAAAGAGAACCGAATAGGCTGCATATCCGCCGGATTATTTTTCATTAGCGCTTATATTTCACGCCATGCGCTTATTTATTAACCTGCTGTTACTAAGGTAGATGAGCTTATATTCCATTTATATTTTTATTCTAATCGGTGCAAGGCGTACGCCAACACCCTAAATTTGTCCTATCACCAACTTCCTAAAGGAACCTTAATAACGTAACAGATAATGAAACGACTATCCTTGTTAGTGCTACTGATAGCGCTACTTTTGCCGTATCACTCCATGGCGGCCATGTCGAAACCTTCTTCGGCTATAAAGAAGGTGGCACCCGCCTTTTGGTGGGCGGGGATGAAGAATCCCGAACTGGAAGTGTTGCTGTACGGCGACCACATTGCCACCTCCGAAGTGAGCCTCTCCTCTAATAGTAAAGAGGTGAAGCTCAAAGAGGTGATAAAGCCCGGAAACCCCAACTACCTACTGCTCTACTTCGACCTCACGGAGGCCGCTCCCCAAACATTCCAAATCACGCTCAAGCAAGGCCGGCGGCAGACCGTGGTGCCTTACGAGTTGAAGCAACGCCGCCCCCACGCCTCCAACGTACAGGGCTTCGATGCCAGCGACGTGCTTTACCTCATCATGCCCGACCGCTACGCCAACGGCGATCCCACCAACGACCGTGTGCCCGGCATGCGCGAACAACGTGTGGACCGTGCCGACGGCTTCGCCCGCCATGGTGGCGACCTGCGGGGCATCGAGCAGCACTTGGACTACATCGCCGACCTCGGCGTGACGGCCGTCTGGCTCAACCCCGTGCAGGAAAACGACATGGCCGAAGGTTCCTACCACGGCTACGCCATCACGGACTACTACCAGGTAGACCGCCGGCTGGGCAGCAACGACGAGTTCCGCCAACTGGTGGAGCAGGCGCACGCCAAGGGGCTGAAGGTGGTGATGGACATGATCTTCAACCACTGCGGCTCGGAGAACTACCTCTTCAAGGACATGCCCGCGCCCGACTGGTTCAACCACGGCAACACCTACGT
>JAISIX010000048.1 GCA_031261805.1 Mediterranea sp. (in: CFB group bacteria) | reverse complement strand
GAAGTTAAGCCCCGCCACGCCGATGGTACTGCGTAACAGTGGGAGAGTAGGTAGCCGCCGTCTTTAGGGAACGCCCCGCCTGTGGAGTCAAATCCGCGGGCGGGGCTTCTTGCGTTTGGAAAGGGGTTGGTCAATTTGTACGCAGATATAGGAGTATTTACATTCTAACTAATGGTATCAGACGTGATTAATCTAATAATGCAATATTAAATGTTAAATATCGTTATTGCATACGATAATTCTCTCATTTTCTCTTTTGCTAAAGATTATATTCATATATTTGCTGCACACAAAGAATGCGCATAAACTTTGTCTATGTTGTATAGTTATAAACTTAAAACTTATTTTTTATGGAAACTTTGAATTTGAGTCAAATGGAATTAGTAAGTGGAGGGCGATCTTTGAAATGTGCTATCTCCGTTGCTGTCATGGTTGCCGCTGGTGCATCTCTCTTTTTGCCAGGCCCAGGTTGGGCTTTTGCAGCTTCTTCTGCTTCATATTTGATAGGGGCTGTGGATGCTGGTCTTGCATGTCGTTAACTAAAAAATGACGAATATGAAACAATTAAATTTTACCCAAATGGAGACCATTAATGGAGGCGGCTGGACAGCATTAAGTTGTGTGGGTGCTATTCTTGGTATGGTAGCGTTGACGGCAAGTTATGCTACGGCAACAACTATTACTATGGGAGCTGCATTAGCTTTTGCACCTTTATATGGAGGTGCTGGCGTAGGTGTAGGCATGTCTTGCGCTGGAGCTCTTAAAAGATAATCTTATAAGGAGGAGGGGAGATTCTATGGATTATCCCTTTCCTCCTTTAAATGATGTAGTTATGGAGGGGAGCCAAAAAACTCAGGTAGAAAAACGGCGCGCTGTTCTTAGAGTGTGTCTCTATATATTCATAGTTGTAGTGGCAATAAATATTGCTTCTATGATATTCGATGATGATGCAAGTGCCGTAGGACATATTACTGCATATTTTAATATCATTTTGAATGTCATTTGTGCACTTTTGACGTATAATTCATTAAGAAAATTAGATAGACGCCATTAATCATGAAATCAAAGAAAACTATTTATATCTGCTGGTCGTTTTTAATCCTTGTTTTAGGAATATGTATTCTATCAGTCTTGGTTGCAGACTCAATAAGCCCATTAGGCTGGTTTGTAATGGCGTCATTAATCGTTGTAAATACAGCACGTCTTATCTGGGCCTATAAGAACAAAAATGGTTGATGACTATCTTTCAGATTCCAGTCCTTGTGTCTGTACCTCATAATGACAGTGACTATTTGAATTAGCCGTATTTAGAACAAAATATTGAACTAATCGAGAACTTTCTCCACTACGGTATGGGAGAGGTGTCTTTAACCTTGAGTATAATGAGAACTAATAATTTTATCCTTTTTTTTGCCCTTTACGTCCTCACTTTCAGCACTTCTATTTTCTCTCGCGAACTAATGGGAGTTGACCAACTTATATACAACTCTTTGGCGGAGCGTCTTACAGGCGACCAAATAAAAAGTGTCCTTCAGCAAAGTCAAAGATGGCAGTGGGTGGGTTATGTGGCAATGCCGTTGCTACTTTATATTAAGGTGTTACTCATCAGTACAGCACTTTTTATGGGAATATTTCTCTCCGAAAGGAAACTCCAATTCAAGTATGTACTGAATATCGTGCTAAAGGCAGAGTTTGTATTTCTATTGGCACTGTGCTTCAAGACCATCAAGTTCTATTTCTTTGATAAAGGATATTCGTTGACCGACTTGGGGAACTATATGCCGTTGTCGCTTGAGAGTCTTTTTGGCTATAAGAACTTTGAGGCGTGGTATATCTATCCGATGCAGATTGTCAACTTGTTCGAAGTAGCTTACTGGTTTGTTCTTGTCGTGCTTCTGTCGAAGGCACTTCGACTCTCTAAAAGCAAGGCTTTGAGCATTGTGGCAGGCAGCTACGGAGCAGGACTCTTGATTTGGGTAGTTGGCATTGTATTTATAACATTGAGTTTGAGCAAATGAATACGTATAAACGAATAAGACTAATCTTGGTTGGCTTTCTCTTGGTGGCTCTTTTGTCTATCTTGTATGGTATAGTGATGCTCAGTGCAGACAAAAAGACTGCGGAGAGGCAATTGGAACAGATGCCAAACTTTGGTGTAAGTCGACTAAATGATGTGCCTTTTACTAAGGATAGCTTGGCGAACAAAGCTTTTACTCTTTTCCTCTATTTTCATGCCGATTGTGACTTCTGTCGACATGAAATAGAGAGCATTGCTGAGAACTCGGCAAATTTCAAGCGGGCGCAGTTATTATTTGTCTCCCCGGATGAGCTTGTAGACCTCAAAAAAATTGTGAGCGAAAGGCAGTTGGGAGACGACTCTACATTCGTGATACTACGAGATGAACGGCTGGAATTCGCAAGTCAATTCCATATAAAGTCTTCTCCGTGTACTCTGCTTTACGATGGCAATCGAAAACTGGTTAAGCGCATAGACGGGCAAGTATTGGCAGGAACTATTCTAAAAGAGATGGAGTATTATGAAAATAGATAGGAAGGGAATAGAACGTATCATTGTGTTGCAGCAAGATCAATCAGACTGTGGTGTGGCCTGTTTGCTCACCCTTATCCGCTATTATGGAGGTAACGTCTCACTGGAACGATTGCGTGAACTGAGTGGAACGAGCAAACAAGGCACAAGTCTTTTAGGCCTATATCAAGCAGCCCAGTCCGCAGGCTTTGCCGCAGAAGGGTGTGAGGCCGATATTCCCTCTTTGATAGCCCATGGCAAGCCTGTTATATTGCATCTGTTAGTAGAGGAACGTTTGGAACATTACGTCGTTTGTTTTGGATATGAAGAGGAATGTTTTATTATCGGAGACCCAAGCAAGGGATTGTGTTTCTATACTCGAGAGGAACTTGAATCATGTTGGAAATCTCACGCTTGCCTGACATTATCGCCTGATGAGAAGTTTCAAAAGGTGACTGATGCTTCGATAGAGAAGCGCAAATGGATATTACATCTTATACACAAAGACTTTGGAATATTGGGGATAAGCTTGCTGATAGGCGTGGTAATCGCAGTGCTTGGTATGACTACTGCCATCTTCTCGCAGAAGCTGATTGATGACATCATTCCCAACAAAGACTACCGTATGTTGTGGATTGGGGCAGGGTTGGTGTCTGTCTTGCTCCTTGCACGCTTAGGTCTGTCCGCACTCCGGCAATACTTGCTCTATATACAAAGTAAGAACTTCAACAATCGCATTATCGCTTTCTTCTATGGCAAGTTGCTCCGGCTTCCAAAGTTGTTCTTTGACACCCGTAAGGTTGGCGATATGGTAGCCCGCCTGAATGATACCGCCCGAATACAATCGGTTATCAGCACTGTAGCGGGTGATGTCATTATTAGTGTATTATCCACCCTTGCAACCTTAGGCTTTCTGGCTTACTATTCTATGAGTATGGCCGCTGCTTTTTTGCTCTTTATACCTCTGCTGTCTTATGTTGTCTATCGTTATAATCAACCCATTATCCAAGCGCAACGAGAGGTGATGGTGTGGTATGCGCATAGTGAAAGTAACTTCATCAACACGATGCAGGGCATTGATACTATCAAGAGCTTTAATCGGCAAGCAACGTTCGGAAAGCTGAACCGTACTTTGTACAATGCCTACCAAGACCGCATCTTGAAATTGGGCAAGATAAGTATTCACCTCTCACTGTTTTCGGGCTTCCTTAGTATATGTATAACCCTCTTTAGTATCGTTTATGGGGCTTGTTTGGTGTTTTCGGAGCAGCTTAAATTAGGTGAGTTAATGGCTGCTGTTAGCTTGATAGCCAGTATAACTCCGTCTATTATCAGTTTGGCACTTATCACTATTCCTATCAATGAAGCGAAAGTAGCGTTCAATCGAATGTTTGAGTTTATCGGCTTGGAACCAGAAAATGAGAGGGGGATAAATGTCACAGAGCCAATTTGTTCCATTACGCTTCGAGAGGTATCGTTCCGTTTTGCAGGGAGCAGGCAGATTCTTCATCAGATCTCCGCTGAGTTTATAGCGGGAGAATTAAGTTTCATCCTTGGTGAGAGTGGACGGGGTAAAACCACCCTATGTCACCTTTTGGAAAAGTTCTATATTCCTGAAGATGGCAGGATACTAATCAATCATGGAATTGATTTGGGAGAGATAGCGGTTGGTGATTGGCGCAAGCACATCGGTATAATCTCGCAGGAGGTTTATATCTTTAATGGTACCGTACTTGACAACCTTTGCTTGGGCCTGCCTCCACGTGATGCGCAAACAGCAATCAGTCGCTGTTCGGAATATGGGTTGGATAAGTACATCGAGCTGTTGCCGCAAGGATATGCGACTGTGGTTGGCGAGAATGGAATTAACCTGTCTGGCGGGCAGAAGCAACTGATTGCATTGGCTCGTTTGCTCATCAAGATGCCTCCGATTATGATACTTGACGAACCGACTTCGGCAATGGATAAAGACTTGGAACGGTTCTCTATGCAGATTCTATTGAGGCTGAAGCCGGGCAGGATTATCATCGTAGTGTCTCACCGATTGCATTTGGTAGAAAGGTATGCGGATAGAGTCGTGAGGTTGGAATAGTAATTACGGCGTGCTCTTTAATAGAACGTTGAACGTGCGATTTAAAAATCTGGAGATTTTCGGGTAATTCGAAACTCCCCCGATTTTGCACCGCCGCCAAAAAGAAAGTCCCTGAACTTCCTTAGAAATTCAGGGACTTGCAATGTTTTGCTTCTCTTTCGTGTGGTGCCACCAGGAATCGAACCGGGGACACAAGGATTTTCAGTCCTTTGCTCTACCAACTGAGCTATGGCACCTTATGCATTTGCGGGTGCAAAGATAGGAACCTTTTTCCACTTCTGAAAGCTTTTCTTTACTTTTTTGATTTCCCTTTGGAGATGCGGTCGACGATGAGGGCGATGGCTCCGTCGCCGGTGACGTTGCAGGCAGTGCCGAAGCTGTCCATGGCTATGTAGAGCGCTATCATGAGGGCTTGCATGGACTCGTCGAAGCCGAGGACGGACTGTAAGACGCCGAGGGAGGCCATGATAGCGCCACCCGGCACACCCGGTGCAGCCACCATGGTGATGCCCAACAGGAAGATGAAGCCTGAGAAGAGGGAGAGGCCGTGGGGCATGCCATGCATAATCATCAGTGCCAAGGCGCAGGCCACAATCTTGAGGGTGCTGCCCGAGAGGTGGATGGTGGCACAGAGCGGGATGACGAAACCTGCTATCTGATCGGACACGCCATTCTTGACGGCTTGGGCCAAGGTGACGGGGATGGTGGCGGCCGACGACTGCGTGCCCAGTGCGGTGAAGTAGGCGGGAAGCATGGTGAGCAAGGCCTTGAAGGGGTTACGATGGGCGATGATGCCGGCCACAGTGTACTGAAGCAGGAGTACGAAGATGTGTACACCGAAGATGACTAAGATGATGCGGACGAACACCATGAGGATAGGGTAGACCTGCCCCGACTGCGTCATGTTGAGGAAGATGCCGAATATATAGATAGGTAGCAGCGGGATGATGGCATTGGCTATCAAGGCGGTGACGATGTCGCTAAAGTCGTGCGCCACCTCTTTCAGGGCCGTGCTCCGCAGACTGGCCAATCCCAATCCGAGCACGAAGGCCAGCACGAGGGCTGTCATCACGTTCATAAGCGGAGGGATGGCCACGGTGAAGTAGGGTTGAAGGCCGCTTTGCTGTGCCGTATCGGCGGGGAGTGTGGTGTGCTCTATCAAGGAAGGGAAGAGTGCTTCGCCGGTGAAGTAGGAGATGTAGCCCGAGAGGATGGTGGCTCCGTAGGCTATCAGTACGGTGGTGAGGAGCAGGCGGCCGGCTTTGTTGCCAATGTCGGCGATGGCTACCGTCACCAATCCGAGGATGATGAGCGGGATGGAGAAGTTGAGGAATTCGCTGAAGAGTGAGTTGAAGGTGACAAATAGGCGCACAGCAGGGGCAGGGAGATAGTTCCCTGCCACCATGCCCAGTGCGATGGCTATGACGACTCTGGCCAATAAACCTATGTGGAGCCTTTTTTTCATTCTTCCAGCGGGTTCCACCCTTGTGCTTTCAGCTCGAACTCTTGTCCGTCGCGAGTGATGAGGGCACATCCCAGCTCGGGCTTGGTGATGTAACCTATCACTTTGATGCCCTCCAGCTCCAGCACCTTCTCATGGTCGGCAATGGGGATGGTGAAGAGCAACTCGTAGTCTTCGCCGCCATTCAGCGCGCAGGTGGTGAGGTTCATGTTGAACTCCTCCGCCATTACGGCCGTCTGGTAGTCGATGGGAATCTCTTTCTCGTAGATGCGGCATCCGGTGTGGCTCTGCTTGCAGATGTGCATCAGCTCGGACGAGAGGCCGTCGGAGATGTCCATCATGGCGGTAGGGAGGATACCGGCGCCGGCCAGCTTCTTCACGATGTCTTTGCGGGCTTCGGGTTTCAGCTGGCGTTCCAGCAGGTACTCTTTTCCGCCGAAGTCGGGCTGGGCATCCTTCTCTCCTCGGAGCACCACCTTCTCACGTTCCAGCAGTTGTAGGCCCATGTAGGCGGCGCCAAGGTCACCACTCACGCAGATGAGGTCGTTCTCCTTGGCTCCGTGGCGGTACACCACTTTGTCCTGCTCCGCCTCGCCGATGCAGGTGAGGCTGATGGCCAGTCCGGTGAGCGAGGGGGTGGTGTCGCCCCCTACGATGTCGACCTTGTACTCCTCGCAGGCGAGGCGTATGCCGGCGTACAGCTGCTCTATGTCCTCCACGCTGAAGCGTTTGGAGAGGGCGAGCGACACGGTGATTTGCCGGGGCGTGCCGTTCATGGCGTATATGTCGGAGAAGTTGACTACGGCGGCCTTGTAGCCCAAGTGTTTCAGGGGCGTGTACACCAAGTCGAAGTGGATGCCCTCCATCAGCAGGTCGGTGGTGACCAGCACCTGCTTTCCGGCGGGGTAGGCGAGGACGGCAGCGTCGTCGCCCACCCCGTATAGGCTCGATTCGTTCTCTAATCGGATGCCCTCGGTGAGGTGGTCTATCAGGCCGAACTCACCCAGGGTTGCTATTTCGGTTCTCATTTTATCGCTCCTTTAAGGGTTACGAGCGGTTGATAAGTTCGCGCATGATGGTCGTCATCTTGGGCTGGGCGGCGTCGGCTGCCTTCTGTACCTCTTCATGCGTGATTTCCACTATTTTGCCTTCTACGCCCAGGTCGGTCACTACGGAGATGCCGAACACCTTAATGCCACAATGATTGGCCACGATGACTTCGGGCACGGTCGACATACCTACGGCGTCGGCCCCGAAG
Source organism: Mediterranea sp. (in: CFB group bacteria) (assembly GCA_031261805.1). GTDB lineage: Bacteria > Bacteroidota > Bacteroidia > Bacteroidales > Bacteroidaceae > Bacteroides. Next base: position 21,591 of record JAISIX010000048.1, on the reverse strand, counting down.
ATGCGGAAGAGTTTGTACTCCGACGGCGTTTCGAACGTCGGTCCTTGTGTGCCGAGGTAGACCCCGTGTTGCACCTTGATACCTTTTTCCTGGGCTATCTCGTCGGCATGGCGGATGAGTGTCTTGTCGTACGCCTCGCTCATGTCCGGGAAGCGAGGACCGTAGGGGATGTTCTTGCCGCGTAGCGGATGCTCGGGGAAGTAGTTGATGTGGTCGGTGATAATCATCAGGTCGCCAATCTCGAAGTCAGGGTTGGTGGCACCACTGGCGTTGGACACGAAGAGCGTCTTGATGCCCAGCTCGCTCATCACCCGTACAGGGAAGGTCACCTCCTTCATGGAGTAGCCTTCGTAGAAGTGGAAGCGTCCCTGCATAGCCATGATGTCTTTGTTGCCGAGCTTGCCGAAAATCAACTTCCCGCTATGCCCTTCCACCGTTGATAGGGGGAAGTTGGGGATGTCGGCGTACTTTATCTCGTATTTCTCCGTGATTTCATCGGCTAAACTGCCCAGTCCGGTGCCCAGGATGATGGCGGTTTCAGGGCTGGTGTGCATCTTCCCTTTCAGGAAAGCTGCTGTCTCTTCTATTTTCTCTAACATAATCGAAAATCTGTTTATTAAACGTTGTTTGTTGGTTTTGCAATATTTCTATCTCGATGGGTAACACGTATAGGTACGCCTTCATCCACTCTTCCAATGCGGGGTGCGTCTCCAGCCGGGTGGCGTCTTTCTCCGTGGTTACTATCAGTCGGTGTCCCTCAGGCAGCTCCTCGAAGCGCTTTTTTATCAGGTCGAGGTCTTGGGGGGTGAAGCGGTGGTGGTCGCCGAAGGGGAGCGATACCACCCTCTTGGCTTCTCTTTCCAGCGTCTCCTGCAGGTCGTCAGGCGAGGCGATGCCCGTCACCAGCAGCACCTCTGTCGTTTTCAGAGGGGGAAGGGGCGCGCCATCTTTCTCGAACAGGGGTGTCAGTTTCCCGTAGCGCACGGCCGAGAAGTAGAGGTGCTGGTAGGGGAATAGGTCGAGGCGTTTGGCGATGATGTTGAAGTCTATCGGCTTGATGTCGTCCGGACACTTGGTAACGATGACGATCTGCGCACGGCTTTTTCCGTAGGCCGACTCGCGCAGCCGTCCTTCGGGCAATAGCTTGTCGTCGCAGAACAGGCGGTGGTAGTCGGTGAGCAGGATGTTCAGCCCGACCTTGACGTATCGATGTTGAAAGGCATCGTCGAGCAAGACGACCTCTATGCCGCCCGTGTGTTCACTCTGTAGCAGTTGACGGATGCCGTGACGGCGGTCCTCATCCACGGCTACGAAGACAGAGCTAAACTTCCGGTGCATCTGGTACGGCTCGTCGCCTATCTCCTCCACCTTGGTTTGGGGGGTGGCCAGGAGATAGCCGCTTGTTCGCCTTTTGTACCCCCGGCTCAGTACGGCCGTTTGGTAGCAATCTTGGAGCAGCTTTATCAAGTACTCGGTGTGTGGCGTTTTCCCCGTCCCTCCTACGGCCAGGTTGCCGATGCAGATGATGGGTATGTCGAAGCTTTCCGAGGGGAGGATGCCCTGGTCGAAAAGCTTGTTGCGTATCGCCGTCACCGCCCCGTATATCCACGCCAGCGGTGCGAGTCCTGTATGCAATGTCAGAGAAGCTGTACCCATGATGCCTATCTCTTATCGGAGGTTCAACTCATACGGCAGGTGCGCCTGTATCTTATCCTTTTTCTGGAGGTTGTTCAAGAAGCTGATGGGCTGGTAGAACTCACCCAGTTGGCTTTTCAGCCACTTAGCCTGCGCGCCGCCTGCCGACATGTTGTTGAACAGAGTATCCCAGAGGCCTTTCTTGTCCGGATAGGTGGCGATGGAGTAGCTCTCGACACCCGCTTTGGCGGAGGTGATGGCCAGTGCCTCGTCAATGCCTCCCAGCACGTCCACCAATCCCAGCTTCTGTGCCTGTTCGCCGGTCCATACCCGTCCTTGGGCTATCTTCTCGATGGCTTCGCGGGTGGTATGTCGGCCGTCGGCGCAACGTCCCACAAAGGTTTGGTAGCCCTCGTTAATCATCATCTGCATCAGGCTCTTCTCGTCGTTGTTGAAGGGGCGCGTCAAGTTGCCGAAGTCAGAGTATCGGTTGGTTTTCACCACGTCGAAGGTAAGTCCTACCTTGTCGGCCAGCCCTTTGGCGTTGGGCATCATGCCGAAGATGCCGATGGAGCCGGTGATGGTAGTGGGTTCGGCCACGATGGTGTCGGCCTCGCAGGAGATGTAGTACCCGCCCGACGCGGCGTAGTCGCCCATGGAGACGATGACCGGTTTCTTGGCCTTCAGCTCTTTCACGGCGTGCCATATCTGTTCGGAGGCGAAAGCGCTGCCGCCGGGGGAGTTCACTCGCAGCACTACCGCCTTCACGTCGTCATCTTTCTCTATCTTCTTTAGGTCCTTGACGACGTCGGAACCTACGATGGCATCTTCTGTAGTCGACGAGGCGGCACTTGGGTCGTTCACAATCTCACCGCTGGCGTAGTAGATGGCTATCAAGTTGCCACTCTTGTCCTTGGGCGTGTTGCGTTTCACGTTCACCATCTGGTCGAGGCTGAGCAGGCGCAGGCGGTCGTCGGTGTCGATGCCGACTTGTTTCTTGAGGTAGTCGGTCACGCCGCTCTTGTACATCAGCGTGTCGGCCAGCCCGCACTTCACGCTCTCTTCGGCGGGGTAGCACATCAGCAGGCGGTCGGCGTAGGCATTCAGCGAATCCACGGAGAGGTGGCGGGAGGCGGAGACACCTTGCAGCATCTGGTTCCAGATGGAGCCTGTATAGGCTGTCACCTGCTCACGGTTGGCCGCGCTCATCTCGGTGGAGATGAACGGTTCCACGGCCGACTTGTAGGTGCCTACCTTGAATACCTGCATCTCCACGCCCAGCTTGTCAAGCAGTCCTTTGTAGAAGATGGGGGTGGCAGCCAGTCCTCGCCATTCGATGGAACCTTTGGGGTTGAGCAGCACTTTGTCGGCCACGCTGGAGAGGTAGTACAATCCTTGTGTATAGGTGTCGCTGTAGGCTACGACAAACTTGCCGCTCTCCTTGAAGCTGGCCAGCTCGTTGCGGATGGCCTGTAGGGAGGCGGGCGAAGCTCCCAATGTATTGGCCTCTATATAAATACCCTTTATCTTATCGTTCTCTTTCGCTTTCTTGATGGAGGAGAGGATGTCGTCCAGTCCATACGTTGCCTGCCCGTCACCCCACAGCGACGACAACAGGCTCATGGCGTCGTCTTGGTTGCGTTCGGATAGCGAACCGTTTAGTTCCAGTTTCATCACCGAGTGGTCTTTCACCACCGTCTCGGGTTCCGAAGTCGCCATGATGCCCGCCAGCGAGACGAGGCTGATAATAAACAATACGATACCAGCCAACACGATGCCGGTAAGCGTTGCGAGGGTGTACTTTAAAAAATCTTTCATACTTATGGTACTGTTTGGGGTTAATTGTCACACATTCATCCAACAAAGATAGAGAATAATACCATTTAGACGTATCTTTTGCATGTTGATTGTTGCTTTTTGGCGCTTTTTTATTTCATTTGGCGGCTATTCTCCGCAAAAAAGTACTGAAAAGTGGGGCAACCGTCTCCGTTTCCCGTTCTTTGCGCTATCTTTGTGTCCGCCTCTCTCTGGCAGGGGCTAACTTAACACTTATGATACGATTCATGCAACGAAAAAAACTTTGGGCGGTCGCTGCGGGGGCAGCGTTGCTGCTGACTGCCGTTTGCTCTTCGGGTGAAGAGAAGGCCGCGAACGATTACACCCGCTACGTCAACACCTTTATTGGCGCGGCGGACAACGGACACACCTTTCCCGGTGCCTGCCGACCCTTTGGCATGGTGCAGACCAGCCCGGTGACGGGTGCCGTGGGATGGCGTTATTGCTCCGAGTACACCTATCAAGATTCCCTTATCTGGGGCTTCACGCAGACGCACCTGAGCGGTACCGGCTGTATGGACTTGGGCGACATCCTCGTGACGCCCGTCACCGGGCTGCGCCGACGGGAGTGGGATGCCTACCGTAGCCACTTCGACAAACAGACGGAGGCCGCCACTCCGGGATACTACACCGTCACCCTGTCCGACCCGCAGGTAAAGGCCGAGCTGACGGCCACCGTCCATGCGGCGCTCCACCGCTATACCTTCCTGAAGGCCGACTCGGCCTCACTGCTCATAGACCTGCAACATGGTCCGGCCTGGAACGAGAAGCAGTACCACTCGCAAGTGCAGAGCTGCGAGGTGGCATGGCAAGATGCCTATACCCTCGCCGGACACGTCAACAACCGGGTGTGGGTGGACCAAGACTACTTTTTCGTGATGCGTTTCAACCGTCCCGTCACCGACTCGCTCTATCTGCCTATGGCACCTACCGAGAAGGGACGTCGTATCATCGCCTCCTTCGACCTGAAACAGGGCGACGAGCTGCTGATGAAGGTGGGCCTCTCTACCACCAGCGTGGCCGGGGCGATGAAGAACCTCGAGGCTGAAATCCCCGCTTGGGATTTCGACGGCGTGCGCAAGGCCGCCCACGACGAGTGGAACAGCTACCTCAGCCGCATCGAGGTGGAGGGTACGGACGAGCAGAAGACCAACTTCTACACCTGCTTCTACCACGCCTTGATACAGCCCAACCAAATATCCGATGTGGACGGGATGTACCGCAACGCCGCCGACTCGGTAGTACGAGCCGGCGCCGGCATCTTCTACTCCACCTTCTCCCTGTGGGACACCTACCGGGCCGCCCATCCGTTCTATACGCTGATGGTGCCCGAACGTGTCGACGGTTTCGTCAACTCACTCATAGAGCAGGGTGAGGTGCAAGGTTTCCTTCCCATCTGGGCGTTGTGGGGCAAGGAGAACTACTGCATGATAGCCAACCACGGTGTCTCCGTCATTGCCGAGGCCTACCACAAGGGCTTCCGCGGCTTCGATGCCGAGCGGGCCTTCCACATCATCAAACGCACCCAGACGGTGTCGCACCCGCTCAAGTCCAACTGGGAAGTGTATACCAAGTACGGCTATTTCCCCACCGACCTTATCAAGACGGAGTCCGTCTCCTCCACCCTCGAGTCGGTGTACGACGACTATGCTGCCGCCGACATGGCCCGCTTGATGGGCAAAGCCGACGATGCCGCCTACTTCGCCAAGCGTGCCGACTACTACAAGAACCTCTTCGACCCCACTACCCAGTTTATGCGTCCGCGTAAGTCCGACGGCACGTGGAAGTCACCCTTCAACCCCAGCAGTCTGGCACACTCGGAGAGCGTGGGGGGCGACTATACCGAGGGCAACGCTTGGCAGTACACTTGGCAGGTACAGCACGACATCCCCGGGTTAATCAAACTCTTTGGGGGTGAGAAGCCGTTCCTCACCAAGCTCGACTCGCTCTTCACCGTTCCCTTGGTGGGTGAGTCGCTGGCCGACGTGTCGGGCCTGATAGGGCAGTATGCACACGGCAACGAGCCGAGCCATCACGTAGCCTACCTTTATGCGCTGGCCGGCCGTCCCGAACGGACGCAGGAGTTGATTCGCGAGATTTTCGACACGCAGTACAAGAACAAGCCCGACGGACTGTGTGGCAACGATGACTGTGGTCAGATGTCCGCTTGGTACATGCTCAGCGCCATGGGCTTCTACCCCGTCAACCCCGTGAGCGCCGAGTACGTGTTTGGTGCCCCGCAGCTTCCCAAGCTCGTGATGCACTTGGCCGATGGAAAGACCTTCACCATCCTTGCCGAGGGCCTCTCGAAAGAGCATAAATACGTAGCGAGTATCACGCTCAACGGCGTGTCTTACACAAAAAGCAGCATCGCGCATGCCGACATACTGAAGGGCGGCACGCTGGTGTTCCAGATGAAGTAAGCTTGCGCATAGCGAGGCTGTGCCGTATCGGCGTCGGACAGCTACCATACACCCAATTATAGGCGCAGTATAACATGTATCGTTTTTGCGCTAAAACGACTAAGTTGTTCCACCTCGGTGAAACAAAAGTTTCATCGGGGTGGAAATTTAGTTCCACCGAGGTGGAACAATTGGGTCGCTTTATAGCGTTTGACAAAGATTATATCCGGACTGGGACAGTCACCGTTTTGTCTTGATACAGGGATAGTGATAGGAATCCCCACACTTCGTGACGTATTTTTATGATAAATAGAGTCGTTATATTAGTCATTGTATCTTTTTGTCTTATCTCTTGTAGAGAGGTGAAACATAATGTGCGAGATCTCGTAACCATACACATTGGGCAAGCCATGGATGAAGCCAAAGGCTTTGCCCTTTCTGATATGGGGAGCGAGATTACGTATGTCCCATTGGAAACGACGGAAAACTCGTTGATATCCAAGTATCCCCATGTAGCGATCTGGAAGGACAGAATCGTCGTCACATCCAATAAGCAACCTTTATTGGTGTTCGACAAGAAGAGTGGACATTTTCTGAATCAAATAGGACATTTGGGCGATAGCCCCGGTAGTATCCAATCCGACGGCTGGGGTGGAATGCCATTCTGGATAGACCAAGCCAATGGCAATGTCTATCTGTGGTCGGTGGGTTATCAAGGCTTGGTACGTTATAGCATTGACGGAGAGTACTTGGGTACCTGCAAGCTGGATGTAGCCTTGCAAAAGAAACTATACCTTCCAGCGTGTGCCTTATCCATTTCAGGCGACACTGTACACGTACACCAAAAGGAAGGAAAGGAGAATTCTTTTTATATCTGCTCCTTTGATGGGCAAACCGGATGCTTGATAGATACCATCCCATCTTCCGTTCCTCTTGTAGCTCTTGGTGACGTACAAGAGGTCGGCTATTGGTATAATTCCTACTTGGCTGGTGGCGGCGTTGGCACATTCACTCTTTACTACAAGAACGGGGAGCGCTATCGCTATTCTTCAACAGCTCCTACACTATGGGAATATAAAGGCAAGCAATACTTTAAAGAGGCGTTTGTAGATACGATTTATACGATTGCTTCTTCTGCCTTGATACCTGATAAGATACTTGATCTGGGAAAATGGACTTGGCCTATAGAGGAGCGCTTTAGAAGCGAAGGCTCGGACAGCCGCATCTACATTAACTATGCGTACGAAAACGATTTAGGCATCTATTTCCATCTCCATACCGGCTATTATGAGAACACCAATGCAAAGAACCTGCCCTTTTGCGCCTTTTACAACAAATGGACTGGCGAGACGATGGTCTTGAGTGGGAAGACAATTCCCGACGATATTGACAATTTTCTCTCCATATCCATACGGAATGTGTCGTCGGAAGGGGAATGGATTGGGTTGTTGGAGGCCTCTGATATTGTAGAACGTTTGCACAATGATGAACAAGAAATGCCATCATCGTTGAGGCGGATATTTGAATCACTTACAGATGATAGCAACCCCGTTGTTGTAATAGTAAAATAGCAGCCTCACATGAAGCACCTCTATATCATCAACGAGCAGTGCAGCTACATGACGCGATGGACTGCGGCCCCACCATGTATTCTCGACGAATACATCAAAAAAGTGGGGGGACAAGACGATACTTTGTCCGCTACAACGGGGCAAAATCCCCCTAAGTGATTGTATGATAGTATTATATGTTGTCTGCCTATTTTTTTGGTGAAATGATAAAAAATATCTTCCTTTGCGAAGAACTATTTTAATATTATGAGGCAGAGAATTGTAAATCATCTGATTTTGCAGAATAGCTTGCATTGGCCACTTGGGATACTCCATATACTGATTGGCAAAGATGTTTCTTATTGTAACATGAACTTTTAAATTAATATTTTATGAATAGATTTATTCCACTCGCATTATTATGTGTCGTTATGTCGTTGACCTGTTGTAACCAAAAGGCAACCACATCACAGGGATTTGGCTCGCTTGAGAGCAACGCTCTATTATGGAGCATATCAGGTAACGGATTAAAGGACACTTCTTACCTGCTTGGTAGCATGCATAATGTTGATCGTAAATTTGTATGGGAAATACCTGGTTTCAAGAAGGCTTTTTTTGATTCGAAACAGGTGGCTGTAGAAGTTGACATTACATCGCCGGAAGTAGACCAAAATATTCCCAAGAAAATGGCATCGTTTCTGATGTCTAATGACACTACCTATCAGATGTTGTATGATAAAGAAGTGTTTCACCTTGTTGATTCTTTGTTGGGTAAGCGCACTAAGTCCTATTACAAATACACACCTGCTTTCTGGATAAAGGCCCTCTTGAATGAAGCTCAATATACTAAGAAAAAATCATGGGATCCTATGATGGATGAAGGTATAATGTATCTTGGATATCAGAATAGTAAAGAGGTGTTTTTTATGGAACCTGTAGGAGAGTGGTCGGATGTTTGGAGTAGTTTAGACTCTATTAGCCAACGACATACCTTGCAGCAACAGGCCCGCAGCTTATATGAAGTCATTAAGAAGAAAGATGAGATAAAGGCATGGTATGATTCCTTAAAGAGCGAGTATCGCAGGACAGGCCTAAAATATATGTTGGCCATAGATTCTATTGAATATTACCGGAACTCTAAAATGACAGACAGAGAAAAGCAAGCTTATCAAGCCATAATGAATAAGGTAGGGGTAGAACGCAATGAGAAGTGGATGCCCACCATTCTGTCTCATATTCACAAAGCCTCCTCCTTCATGGCTGTAGGAGTGAGGCACTTGACTGGAGAAAATGGCTTGATAGCCAAACTGCGGGCCTTAGGATATAAAGTAGAACCCGTAACGGAATAAAAAATATGAAGGCCATTGTTCTTTTGTAACCCTTGTTTGCAGGACGTGCTGGCGGACTCGGACTTTTGGGCCGCCGCCACGCAGCCGCGGGCGGAGCTGGAGGCGTGGGAGATAAGCTACATGCTGATGTCCCTCGTGACAGTGCTGACGCCCTTCACTAACTACTGGAGCCGGGCAACCAGAACGTGACAGCGGGTGAACGTTCGGTTCAACAACATCCTCGATGCAGAGTACGGCATGGTGCGTGGGGTGGTGCGGTCCATCTCGCGTGTGTCGGTGAGGTCGGAGGCCGGTGGCTGCTACGTGGTGGAGGTGGGTTCTCCTTGGTGCTGGGCCAGTAGGTTTACCTACCTTCAAGAATATAGGCTATACACATTCGTTACTACTCTGGCTATCCGGCTATCAATTTGAAATGAGGTGCTGCCTTTTGATATATTTTTAACTAATTTATTTGGTAATAGCATCTTATTTCTTTATATTTGCAAGCAAATAACCAACTAACCCTTTGAATGACATGAACCAATTTGACGAGTTAATATTATGCAAGAATGATTTAAAAGAGCAACTTTCGTTGCTGGATAGAACTGTGATATCTTATGATATCAACCTTTTGCCCCCGAGCCTTTGTGGTGGGAAGATGGGTCTTTGTGTCTATTTCTTCCTCCTTTCAAGGCTTAAAGGTGACGCTACCTGCCAAACATTTGCAGAGAAGTTGTTAGACGATGTCTGTGCGTGCACAGATGCCATTTCGAATATTGAGTTCCCGAATGGGTTGTCGGGCATAGCTTGGAGCATTCATTACTTGCTTGAGAATGGATTCGTTTCGGGAAACATCAACGACACGTTGCAGGAGGTGGACGACTTCCTTTTCCGTAGTCTTCACTCTACTTATTTAAAAGAAGAGACAAAAGGACGGAATACGCTCCTGTGGCTGTTGTTCTATTACTCGGATAGACTGCGAACCGTTGAAGATGAGGTGGAAAAGATGTTGATGCAACAAACGGTCATTCTGCTCGTCAACCATATAGAGGATAACTACTCTTATTCTAAGTGGGAACGCCCCCTTTATTTTGATTGGGTGAAGAATAGCCTTCCTCTCTACTTGTTGCTGCTGGGACGTATCTATCAGTACGATTTCTTTAATTATAAGATAGTGAAGGTTTTGGATAAACTTTCTCCCATTGTCCTTTCTTCTTTGCCTGTATTACATGCCGACCGCCTTTATCTGCTCTATGGCATTCGGTCGGTGCTGGAGAATGTACAACTCCCACAATGGGAAGCCCATGCCCAGTTGCTGGAAGCGAATGTCAATCACGAGAGGATTCTCGAGGTTGAGTTCCGAAACAAGAGTGTGACGTTAAGGCGGGGAGTGGCAGGTTATGGGCTTCTTCTGATGATGCTATACGGCAAACAGTTGCCACCAGACGTGAAACAAAAAATGCTGGAAAGGATTGAGACATCTGACGTTTGGAGACAATATTCAGACTTGGACTTGTCGAATGTGGGTAATAGCCTCTGCTTGTTAGATGGATATCCGGGTATCTCCCTAATATATCAAACCTTATTAAAAATATAGGCGTATGAAATATGATTTGACGGATGTGACATTTATGGTCTCTATCAAGATAGACTCCATTATCCGGTTGGAGAATGTCTTGCTCAGCATAAGATTCTTGCGTAAGCATTTCAAATGCCAAATAATGGTTCTGGAGGTGGATCGGCATAATAACGGAATACTCCAACGTATGTTAGATGGTAAAGTGGAGTATCACTTCCGTAAGGATTGTGATACGGTTTTCTACCGGACAAAATATCAAAATGAGATGGCGCAAATGGTTGTCACGCCATACCTTTGCATTTGGGATGCGGACATAATAATAGCTCCCACACAAATCATGGCAGTAATGGATAAGTTGCGAAATGAGGAGTGCGAATTTGGCATCCCTTACGACGGGAGTACCTATGGGGTACCTACCAGCATCAAGGAGTTGTTCGCGGTAAAACAACAGATAGGCCTGTTACATGAGCAACGTGGCAAGATGCATCTCAGACATGGCATTCCTCATTCGTCATGTGGGGGAGCTACATTTGCCAATGTCGATATATACAAGAAGGCAGGGATGGAGAATCTGGCTTTCTATGGCTGGGGGGCGGAAGATGATGAACGCACAGAACGTTGGCGCATCATGGGCTATCGCATCTATTGGGCAGACGGCGTATTATATCATTTATCCCATCCCCGGGGAATGAACAGCGGTTATACTCGCGACGGCCAGTTAGCCAATGCCAAAATGGTCGCTTTTGCTACGGAGACAAGCTCTGTCGAGGAGTTGCGCAGCTATTTTGACCTCCAGAACAATAAGAACTTAAATATCGACATATAAAGCTATGAACGCAACGAGAATTAATCCATTAGTCTCGGTTGTTATACCATGCTATAATCCCAAACAGCTGGTTCGCACACTCGAAAGCGTGCGACGGCAGACTTTCACAGGATGGGAAGCGCTCTGTGTGGACGATGGCTCGGAAGAGGAGTTCGCTACCATCTTCCAATCCATGCACGACTCCCGTTTCTCCTATCATCGCTTGGAACAACACCGCAACGCCAACGTGGCCCGCAACTATGGCATCCAGCATGGCAGGGGACGTTATATTGCCATGCTCGACTCCGACGACGAATGGGAACCCAGCCACTTGGAAGCGGCTCTCCGGCTGATAGGCAAGGAGAAGGCCGACGGCGTGTACGGAAGCTTGGTCCTTAGGAACGGCTCTTCCGACCGGACGGTGGTCACCCGTGCCATCCGGGAAGGCGAAAGCACCATCGACTTCCTGCTCTCCACCGGCTACGGGGCGCAAACCTCCACGCTGGTGATGACGACCGAAAGTGCCAAGACCATCGGTTGGGACGAGAGCCTGAACCGGCACCAGGATTATGACTTCGTGGTACGTTACTGCCGGCAGTACAAGCTCGTACCTCTACTGGAACCTACCGTGATTTATCACCTGTCCGGCGGACCGAAACAAATGGACTTCCATTCCTGCATTCGATTTATCCGCAGTGTGGAGGACGAAATCAGCCCGCGGATTTACTTGGACTACCACCGACAAATGCTTCGTGTCGCGACGCACTACGCGGCGGGCGAGGAGGTACTGACTTATTATCGTGAAACGATGGCAGGCTGTACGCCGCTCGTCTCCCTGCAAGAATACTTGCTGCTGCTAAGGCCGCAAAACCGACGGGAGGCGTGGCGTTGGAAGATGCGGTACCTATGGCGGCTGCTTTGGCTGAAAGTTGAAATATAGCATCAATCACCTTAAAATACTAAACACAATGTTAATCCTGTTCTACCAGAAAATACGGAAAACTCGCTTTTCAATATACGACCAATTGAGGATGGATGAATTGCCCACCCTCCTGCCCTGCGACGTAGAAATCACTTACGACCGGGATCGGATGCCATCGGCGGACGCGGTGGTGTTCAACCTCCCTTTCCTCTATCAAGAGTTGGAAGGTGACTTGGAGAAGCCCGACGGGCAAGTCTGGGTTGCCTGGAGCTATGAGAGCGAGGCGAACTACCCGTGGATGCTGTCCGATGAGCTGAGGGAGGTGTTCGACCTCTGGATGACGTACCATCTGGATGCCAACATCGTACTGCCTTACTATGATTATACATTCAAGGAGAAGCTGTTCACCCCTCCCTGCGCGAAAAGCGGCGACGTGTGTATGTTTGTTTCCAGCCCTGTGAACAACAGCCACCGACTGGAGTACCTGTCGGAATTGATGGAATACATACCCATTGACTCGTACGGATACTGGCGGCACAACCGCTCCCTGCCCGAAGACACGGGCTACACCAGCAAGCTGGAGGCGATAAGGCGCTATCGATTCACTATCGCCTTCGAGAACGCTATCAGTCTGGATTACGTCACGGAGAAGTTCTTCGAACCGTTGGTGATGGGGTCGGTACCCATCTACCTCGGAGCGCCAAACATCCAGACCTTCGCGCCAAGCGCACATTCGTTTATCGACGTTCGGGAATATACCTCCCCCAAAGCTTTGGCGGAGAGGATAAAGATGTACTGCCAAGATGAGGCCGCGTATTCAGGGTTGCTGGCATGGAAGAAGAATCCATTGAGACAGGACTTGGCAAAACTGATTGACGGGCAAAAGGTGCATGCCTTCCATCGGCTTGCGCTGGAGATAAAACGATTGAAAGAGAAATAATGTAAAAACAACCAATCATGAATGACAGAGAATTATGGAGCGGCGTCCTATACAAGCTCGCTACTCCCGTATTGAGTAACATGAGCGCCGGTACGCTACGACAAAACATGCCGGTGGAGTACAGCCTTACGTGGGATGGGCGCGACAAACAAGTGGCATACATGGAGTGCTTCGCACGGTTGATGGCTGGCATTGCGCCTTGGTTGTCGTTGCCCGATGACGATACGCCAGAAGGCGAGATGCGCCGACTCTTGCGGCAGCAAGCCTTACAAAGCTACGCCAATACCGTCAACCCTGACAGCCCCGACTACTTGTTGTGGGGGGAAGAGATGCAACCGCTGGTCGACGCCGCCTATCTCGTGCACAGCTTCTTACGAGGGTACGAGAGTCTATGGCTTCCACTGAGCCAAGAGACAAAAGATCGCTATGTGGAACACTTCAAGAAGCTCCGCCTCATCACGCCGCCTTATAACAATTGGGTGCTGTTCCCCGCCATGATAGAGACCTTCCTGATGTTGGCGGGGGAGGAGTACGAGATGTACCGCGTCTCGCTCGCCATCCACAAGATGGAGGAGTGGTACGTGGGCGACGGCTTCTATTCCGACGGCCCGCGTTTCGCCTTCGATTACTACAACAGCTACGTCCTCCACCCCATGTACGTAGAGTGCTTGGAGACGTTGTCGGAATATGTCTCCTCCTCCTATCGTCCACTTTACGAGAAAGCGTTGGCACGGATGCAACGTTACGCCTATTTCTTGGAGCGTCTGATCTCTCCCGAAGCCTATTTCCCTGTCATCGGCCGTTCGTCCACCTACCGCATCGCCGCTTTCCAACCTCTGGCCATGTTGGCTCTCAATGGGCAATTGCCGTCCGATCTGTCGTGTGGGCAAGTCCGCTCGGCCCTGACCGCCGTCATTCAACGGATGTTGGCAGGCGACCAGAACTTCACCCCTGATGGTTACTTGACGCTCGGCGTGAATGGTTGCCAGCCACATATCGTGGATTACTACACCAATACGGGCAGCCTCTATATGGCCTCTCTGATACTGCTGCCACTGGGACTTCCGACTGCCCATCCCTTTTGGACGGTGCCTGCGGGGCGGTGGAGTTCGCAGAGGGTCTGGAGCGGGGAAGATATATCAAAGGATGGTGGTTTCTTCGTGGTTTAAAAATGGATGGTATGGAAAATGCAAGAAAAGAGAACTCTATCACGGGGTTACACATTGGGAATGCAATTAGGGATGAGCTTAAACGGCAAGAACGTTCCAACGCATGGCTTGCCCAAAAAATACACATGGATCCCAGCAATCTAAGCAAACTCTTGAGACAGTCTAATATGAACACAGAAATCTTATGGAGCGTGTCAAATGCTTTGCATTGCAATTTCTTTGAACTTTATTCGCAATCTTGGGAACAGAAAAATACTTTCCGGAAAACGCAGTAAGATGGTAAAATACGCCCTAATATCGGGTAGAATGCGCCAGTATTTTATTTGGAAATGGGATTGCCCCTCTTTATCTTTGTGGTGTCAATCTTATTGGGATTATATGTTCACTAACAAGAAAATCTTAGAGAAATATGAAGAAGAAAATCTTATTAAACTGGATGCCTCCTGGGATGGTTCAAATGCCATCACCGGCTATGTCCATCTTGAAACACTATCTTAGCTCAAATGGATATCCCACAGATATTATTTATTGGAATATAAAATTGAATCAATTGCAAAGTGAGTTCATTTGGAGGAGTGGGAGGCCTTTTGTGAATGAGGAGCTGAATGGAAGCTTGCTATTTTACAATTACTTAGCCATTCGTTATAAAGACGAGACTGCATATGCAAAAGTAAAATCAACCCTAATCTCTCTAAAGCCTCAATATTTAGCTGAGGGTAGTCAGTTATTTGACAATCACATGCATGCCTATGCATACAAGTTAGATACTTTTATCGACAAAGAGCTGGAACAAATAGACTTTGATAACATATTATTTTTTGGAATATCCGCAAATTTGTATCAATGGATATGCTCATCCATTATCGCGAAAAAAGTAAAAGAGAAAGGAGTGGATACTCCTATCGTAATTGGAGGTATTGGAACAAGAGAATCCGCAATAAGCTTTTTGAGGGCTTTTAAACAATTTGACATTGCTCAATGGGGAGAAGGTGAAGCCAGTTCCTTAAAAATTGCTGAATGTCTTGAAGGGTTAACCTCAAACGGTGCTAGTTTAAGCACAATACCACACATAGCATATCGTAATAACGACAGTGTTGAAGTGTCTAATGTTGTAAATCATACATTCATTGATTTATCTTCAAAAGAAATAGTGCCTAATTTTGATGATTATTTCCAGCAATCAGCATCCGATGAAAATCCACATGAACATACACTATTATTCGTGGAGGGAAGCCGCAGTTGCCATTGGAGAAGATGCCATTTTTGCTATCTAAATACGGGCTACAAGTATCGCTTGAAGTCTATTCAAGCCATTGATGAAGAAATACGGGAGGCTATAAAAAAGCATGAGGTATACAAATTTAGTTTTTTAGACAACGATTTAATAGGCAATGACTGGGAGCGTTTCTCATCCCTTTTGGATGTGCTTATAGCTATAAAACAGGATTATTCGGAATTTCAAATTGAACTAGCGGAAATCATAACAAAAAATATCAGTTCATCCTACATTAGGAAAATGTCAATGGCGGGCTTTCGACATGTGCAGATTGGATACGAATCTGCCAGTAATTCACTTTTAAATCGGATTGATAAGAAGAATACATTTGCGTCTAACCTACTCTTTATCAAATTTGCTTCCAAATATAATATTTTGATTGGAGGAGTAAATGTTATTAGAGGATTGCTTGAGGAAACCTATGAGGATATTCTTGAAGCAATTGAGAATCTACGCTATCTGAGGTTTTTTTTCAGGGGAGGGCTTTTTAAGCATAATATGAGTAACTTAGGCATAATGCATTCGAGTCGATATTACAATGCGGCCAAGGAGAATATACACTTGTTCAATCTTAGTGTTATGTTGGATTTCCTTCCCGAGGGATATGTCGCTCAAGAAGAGGTGGATAAATGCACTATTATTGAACGATTATGCTATAATACCAAAAAGACATGGAACGAGTTCTCTGTTGTGGAAGCACACTATTTGCGTTCGCATTATACATATCAGGTCTACGCTATGGAATCCTCCCTTCTGTATAAAGAATGGCTTAACAATGAGATTATCAATGAATTGGAAATCGAGTATTCTTCTTTAGAGTATCTAATACTAAAAAACTCCTGTGAGAAGGTTCTCGATATTAAGGAACTGATGAGACTAATTAGTGAAACAGATTATAGAGGAATTTTAGATTGCGAATTATATGATATTATAGAAAATTTGAGAAACGAAGGTCTAGTCTATACACCTAAGGATTATTCGGAGATTCTATCTGTCATCGATCTTGCAAACACCTTATAAATTCATTGTTGTAATATGAAAGCCATCTTGTTAATAATAATCAGTATTCTCAGCTTGCCTATATGTGGACAGAATCATATAGAGGCAAAGATTAATAATCTTCTGGCTACAGGCGATTTTATAAAATTGGCACAATGCTATAATAGTTTGAAAGACAGTTTGCCGCCTCTATTGTCTGCAACTGTGGAATCCTATTTGGATTGTGCTTTTAATAGGCCACAACAAAGTGTGGAAAAAATGCGTCTTTTGATAGGTAACTATCAGCACGAATTTGGGGCGGCCTTGCTTCCATTGATACATCTGTGGGCCTATCAATTGTATGACATAGGGAAGTATGATGAAGCAGCTGATATTTTATATTCTTTACGTTCTCAACTTCAAACGCAACATGCTTCGAGTGAAATGATACAAAAATACTATTCGCTTTATAAAATGTGTGACGGCTTGCGCAATACTAGCCCTAGGCGTGTTAAACGTCTGCAAGATGGAGATGATGAAGTGAAACTCACCATAGATGTGCCATTGGCGAAAATCGGATGGGTGGTGCCTGTAAATATGGGACATGCAAATGTCAACGCCTTCTTGGACACAGGAGCTGGAATCACTTTTATGACAACCGAAGTAGCTCGGAAAAATAAAATCCGAGTTGTTGCAGACTCAATTCCTTTCGGAGGTATAGGAGGCTCGGGGATAAGATTGGGGAAATTAGGAATTATTGATTCGCTGAGAATAGGGAATGTCTGTTGTTACAACTTACCTGTCTGCATAGCTGGCGAAGAAGGTGTTTTGCCGAAGGCAGCACAAGATTCATTGGGTTCAGACCTTGATTTGGTCATAGGAGTAGATATTATGCAATCTATCGGTGAAATGGAAATATGCCCCCCAAAAAACACCGTTCGTTTCCCCGAGGAAAGGGAAGAAAAACGTATCTCGTCTAATCCGAATCTAATGATTGTGAATCGTTTGCTTTTCACGGAAGCTTACTATAAAGGGTTGCGCTTGCTATTAGGCTTAGATTCTGGTATGTCAACGGAAGGCTATATAGAACAAAAATTCGTGGAAAAGCATGCGGATATAATTAAAAAAGCTGATTTACTTGAAGCAAGGAGGTATGCCGGATTCGCGGGAGTAGTACACCATAATGCTTATGGATTGCAAAATTTCTATATTCAAATAGGCGATAAGAAAACAAATCTCAGAGGTATGGTTGTAGAGCTGGGAACACTTCCTTACGATGGTTTTTTAGGAATCTCTTACTTTAAGCAGTTGCGCGAGATTTCATTTGACTTTAATAGGATGATATTAACTGTAAGATAATAGATGTATGGATAATTGGCTGACTGTTATAATCACATTTAGAAATGAAGCCCATGAGGTTTATAATACGCTCAGAAGTATAAAAGAACTTTCCGACTGTGAGTACGATATTATTCTCATTAATGATGGATCAGATGACGGTTACGACTACCGTAAAGTATCTATGCAATTTAATGCGAAATACATTGAGAATAAAGAAAGTATCGGAGTCGCATCTTCAAGAGAATATGGCATTTGCCTGTGTCAAACTACTTACTTTATTCTTTTGGACGCACACATGAGGGCTTTTACTCCATTGTGGACTTCAAAACTCAAAGAAGAGTTAGAAAAAGATTGGAGGGCAATTTTTTGCTGTCAAACAGTCTCTATAGACAAAAAGGGAAAGCCGTTATCTCTAAATGCTAAAGGTTCTGGCGTACGTGTGAACCTTAAAGATCTTTCTTATACATGGAACAGCATCTGTGTAGATTCTAACGAGACGATTAATATACCTTGCATAATGGGCGCATCGTATGCGGCTAATAAAAATTATTGGAATTACTTGCATGGCCTAAAAGGGCTGCGATCCTATGGCTTCGACGAGCAACTGATAAGCCTAAAAGCTTTATTGGAGGGTGGAATGTGCAAACTGATTAAATCTATTACATTTGGACATATTTTCAGAGATTTGAAGGATGTCCCTTATGAAATAAGGAATATTGATTATATATTTAATCAACTCTATCTAATAGAACTTCTATACCCAACAAATGAAAAAATAGAATTTCTTAGATTCTTAAAATATCGATATAAGGAAGAATCGTTTTCCCAGGCTATAAGTATATTGTCGAGGATGAGGCTGGAAATTTGCCAAGAGAAGGTATACTACGGCTCTATTTTCAATAGAGATTTTAATTTTGTAATAGACTTTAATAAGGAAGACTTTAAAAATCAATAATGAATATTTTAGCTATATATAACATATTGTTGAACTTTAAAACAAAAGATGAATGAAGAAAATCTTAAAAAAAACATTCAAGGAAAGAATCCTAAAATTGGATAGACTTTCTATGTCGGAAGAGAGACAATTATTTGGTGGAAACGATGGTGTACTGCCAGAAGTGGTTATTACCCCAAGTCCTACAAGGACACCATCATTTTCATATACACCAGAACCGACACCTCCACCTGTCACTATTGGTATTAGCCCTGGACCAACTTTTGTTGGTAGTTATTCCGTCTCGTTTTGAGAGAAGTTTTTAGCTAATAACTAATCCTTTTAAAGAGATGCCATCTTTGTCCCAATCAAGAAGGTGGCATTTCTTTATGTATTAATTAAGTCTATGTAAATATGAGTAGACATGGCGAATCCATACCTCCCATGCCACGCCCCTTCCCCCACTACCAACAGCTTGACGCGATGGACTGCGGCCCCACGGCTCTGCGCATCATCGCCAAGCATTACGGCCGCTCCTACTCCTTGCAGACGCTGCGGGAGCGTTGCTTCATCACCCGTCAGGGGGTGTCGATGCTCGGCATCAGCGACGCGGCCGAGAGCATCGGCCTGCGCACGCAGGGTGTGCGGATTACTTTGGAGCAATTGATACAAGAGGCCCCGCTCCCTTGCGTGCTGCACTGGAGCAAGAACCACTTCGTGGTGTGCTACGCCGTCAAGGGGCGGGGGGAGGGGAGGCGCAGCTACTACATCTCCGACCCGGCCAAGGGCAAGTACGTGATGGACGAGGCGGGCTTCAAGCGTTGCTGGCTGGCCACGCGCGAGGACGGGAAGGAGTGGGGCATGGCGCTGCTGCTCTCGCCCACCCCCGAGTTCTACGAGCAGGAGGACGACGAGGCGCTGCGGGGCAAGAACCTGCGGTACTACGTGCGCTACCTGCGCCCCTACCGCTCGCAGCTGGCGCAGCTGTTGGTGGGCATGCTGCTGGGCAGCCTCTTCTCGCTCATCCTTCCCTTCCTCACCCAGGCGGTGGTGGACCAGGGCATCGCCGGGGGCAACCTCAGCTTCATTACCCTGGCGCTCATCGCCCAGCTGGTGTTCACCGTGACTCGCACGGGCGTTGGCTTCCTGCAAAGTTGGATTACCCTGCATGTCAACACGCGGGTGAGCATCACCCTCATCTCCGACTTCCTGGCCAAGCTCATGCGGCTGCCCATCCGCTTCTTCGACGCCAAGAACCTGGGCGACATCCTCCAACGGGTGGGCGACCACGGGCGCATCCAGTCGTTCATGACGGGCACGGCCATCACCACGCTCTTCTCCCTGTTCAACTTCTTCATCTTCGCCGGGGTGATGGCCTACTACGATGCCGGTATCCTGGCCGTGTTCCTGGGGGGCAACGCCCTGTACGTGGCGTGGATCCTCTCCTTCATGCGCTACCGTCGGAAGCTGGACAACGCCCGCTTCGCGCAGTCGGCGGCCAACCAGGACAACATGGTGCAGCTCATCACGGGCATGCAGGAGATCAAGTTGAACAACTGCGAGCGCCAGCAACGCTGGAAATGGGAGGAGATACAGGTGCGGCTCTTCAAGATCAGCGTCAAGGGCATGGCCTTGGGGCAGTACCAGCAGGTGGGTAGCCTGCTGCTGAGCCAGACCACCTCGTTGCTGGTCTCCTTCCTCTCGGCCAAGGCGGTGGTGGACGGCGACATGACGCTGGGGATGATGATGTCCGTGAGCTACATCATCGGTCAGCTCTCCGGCCCCATCGGTCAGGCGATAGGCTTCGCCCAGTCGCTGCAGGACGCGAAGATATCGCTGGAGCGCCTCAACGAGATACACAACAAGGAGGACGAGGAGCAGGATGGCGTGGGGAAGGCCGACACGCTGCCCGACGACCGCACCCTCTCGCTCGAGGACGTCTCGTTCAGCTACGACGGGGCGGAGCGCGACTATGTGCTGGATCACCTGACCCTGCGCATCCCGCACCACAAGGTGACGGCCATCGTGGGTCCGAGCGGGAGCGGGAAGACGACCATCGTGAAGCTCCTGCTGGGCTTCTACCCTCCCACCAAGGGGAGCGTGAAGGTGGGCGGCCTGCCGCTGGCGGACCTCAACCCCCGCCTGTGGCGCAGCCACACGGGGGCGGTGATGCAGGACAGCTTCGTGTTCTCGGACACCATCGCCCGCAACGTGGCGGTGAGCGACGAGGAGGTGGACCGTGGCAAGCTGCTGCGGGCGGTGGAGACGGCCAACATCCGCGACTTCATCGAGGGGCTGCCGCTGAAGTATGACAGCAAGATAGGTGCGGGGGGCAACGGGGTGAGCCAGGGGCAGCGCCAACGGCTACTCATCGCCCGGGCGGTGTACAAGGACCCTGAGTTCCTCTTCCTCGACGAGGCGACGAACGCGTTGGACGCCAACAACGAGCGGGAGATACTGGACAACCTGGCGGGCTTCTACCGCGGCAAGACGGTGGTTATCGTGGCGCACCGCCTCAGCACGGTGCAGAACGCCGACAACATCATCGTGCTGGACGCGGGCAAGATCGTGGAGGAAGGCACCCACGCCGAGCTGACCCGCAAGCGGGGGAAGTACTACGAGTTGGTGCGGAACCAGCTGGAGTTGGGAATTTAAAAATTGAGAATTGAAAATTAAAAAATAAATGCAGGCAAGGGATGGCGGACGATAACGTGGAAGGCAAGGATAGGATAGAGCTTCGCAGTGAGGAGTTCCAGGAGGTGCTGGGCGGGGTTCCTCCCTGGATCCTGCGTTGGGGCATCACGGCGGTGGCGGTCGTCATGGGTGTCCTGATAGCGGGGAGCGCCGTGTTCCGCTACCCCGACACGATAGCGGCCACGCTGACGCTGACGGGCAC
>JAISIX010000045.1 GCA_031261805.1 Mediterranea sp. (in: CFB group bacteria) | reverse complement strand
TAGACCGGGTCGGCGCCTTGCTGCCCGTAGAAGAGCCAGCCACCTACCGACAACAGTAAAGCCACCGTGGCGGCAGCCAGCCATACACGGTAACGCCGTATCTGCCGACGCACGTCTTTAGCATCGCCGACAAGGCTCTCAGCCTCTATCCGGTGCATCAACGAAGCCAGCGAACGCTCGGCCGAGTAGGCTTCACTCGGGCGGGGCGAACATATTCGCATCCCGTCTATCAAACGGTCAGCTTCCTCTTGGTTGGTGGTCTCTTCTATACCCATCTGCGCTTTCTTTTTGGTAGTCTTATACCCTATAGAAAACCGAACGGGCCAAACTACGCAAAGAGAAGTGGACTTTTTTTAGTGAATCTTAAAAAGAAAAGGCTATCTTTGCCCTATTAACGCATGTTTTAAGTTTCGTAGAGTTATGAGCAGCAAGATTTATCCAATAGGAATACAGAGTTTTGAGAGTCTCCGCCGCAATGGGTATTGCTACGTTGACAAGACGCGGTTGATGTACCAGCTGACAACAACGGGCCGCTACTATTTTCTAAGCCGTCCCCGACGGTTTGGCAAGAGCCTATTGATTTCTACCTTGGAAGCGTACTTCCAAGGGAAGAAAGAACTTTTTGAGGGCTTGGCTGTCGCAGAATTGGAGAAGGATTGGGTGGAATATCCGGTGCTGCACCTTGACTTGAACCCCGACAAGTTCGATACGTTGGAGAACCTGGAGAGCATGTTGAACACCACATTGGTCTCGTTCGAAAGGATTTATGGGGACGACGTGTCGGAAAACACGCTATCCGCCCGCTTCAAAGGCGTCATAGAGCGTGCTTATAAGCAAACCGGGCAAGAGGTGGTGGTGCTGATTGACGAGTATGACAAGCCCTTGTTGCAAGCCATGGACAATGACGACTTGCAGAAGGCGTTCCGTACCACGCTCAAAGCCCTTTATGGCGTGCTGAAAAGCGCCGACCCGTACATCAAGTTCGCCCTGCTCACCGGCGTGACGAAGTTCAGCAAGGTGAGCGTGTTCAGCGACCTGAACAACCTCACGGACATCACTCGCGACTTCCGTTATGCCGAAATATGTGGTATCACCGAGAAGGAGATACACGAGAACTTCGAGGAAGAGCTACACGAACTGGCTACCCAAAATCGGATGACGTACGACGAGGTGTGCGCAAAGTTGAAAGAAGACTATGACGGCTACCATTTCACGGAGGAGTCGGTAGGGATGTACAACCCCTTCAGTCTGTTGAACACCTTCGCCAAGATGCGCTTTGGCAGTTATTGGTTCGAGACAGGCACACCCACCTACTTGGTGACGTTGCTGCGAAAGTACCGTTACGACCTGGAAGAAGTGGCGAATGTTGACGGGATAACCTCTGATATGCTGGATAGCGTCGATGCTCATGAGATTACGCCCATTCCTGTATTGTATCAAAGTGGGTACTTAACTATCAAAGATTACGACCCTCTGTTTAGCAGCTACCGGCTTGGCTTCCCCAACCGGGAGGTGGAGCAGGGTTTCTTGAAGTTTATCCTTCCCTTCTATTCCAGCACGAACAAATTCACCTCCTCCTTCAACGTGGAGCATTTCATCCGTGAGGTGCGTGCCGGCAAGCCGGAGGCTTTCCTCACCCGCCTGCGGGCATTCTTTGCCGATACCTCGTACGAATTGGCAGGAGGTGACCTCGAGGTGCACTACCAGAATATCCTCTTTATCCTCTTCCGCCTGACGGGTTTCTATGCCCAAGTAGAATATCGTACCTCCGATGGTCGCATTGACTTGGTCGTACAGACGGACAACTACGTTTACATTATGGAGTTCAAGCTGCACGGCACTGCCGAGGAGGCCATGCGTCAGATAGAGGAGAAGCGGTACGCTCTGCCCTTCAGCGCCGACCCGCGCAAACTCTTCAAGATAGGCATCTGTTTCGACGAGAAGACGCGGAACGTGGGGGAGTGGGTGATTACAGAAAACGTTTGAGTGCTTCCCGAATCTTCTCCTTGGCCAGCATCATCTGGCGCTCTACCGTACGTACGGTAATCCCTAATATGTCGGCTATCTCCCGATGGCTCAACTCATCTTCGCGTCGCATCTTGAACACCATCCGGCAGCGTTCGGGCAGGTCGTTGACGGCTTGCTGGACGGCGTGTCTCAGCTCTTGGTAGGATAGCTCGTCGAGCGGGTTGTTGCGCGGGAGCACCACCTGCATCTCGGCCTCGGTGGCGGTGAGGTCGTCACGTTTGGACACATAGCCACTCTTGAGCGTGTTGAGGCAGGCGTTGCGTACGGAGCGGTAAATGTAGGAGCGGAAGTTGGGGACGGCCGTGAGGCGGTGCCGCTCTTTCCACAGGTTGAAAAAGACATCGGATACCGCGTCCTCGGAAGCTTCGGCGGAGTGCAGGAAGAGGGTGGCAAATTGGAAGAGACGGTCGTAGTAGTGTAGATACAATGTGCGGAAGGCGGCAGCGTCGCCCGCGGCCACCAAGCATAGTATCTCTTGTTCGTGGTTCAGGTCGAGGTGTTCGTTCACGTTGTCTCCACCTCCTTTTCTACGGGCATCTCCATAATTTCTTGCAGGATGCTGAGAGCTGTCTCCACGTTCGTCACCTCCTTCACCAACATGCTACGTTTGCCGTGTTGCTCGCGCAGCTCGCAGCGGCGGGTGTACTTCATCATGTAGTTGATGGCCTTGCCGAAGGCCTCGCTTTGGTAGAAGGGGCTGTCGAGGTTGGAGACGAAGAACAACGTCATGCGGCCACCTTTGAGGAACACCTTCTCCGTACCGAGGCGTGCGGCCAGTCGGCGGAGGGGTACGATGCGGAGCAGCTCCTCCGTCTCGCGGGGGATAGGGCCGAAACGATCTTCCAGGCGGGAGCGGAAGGCTGCCACGTCTTTGTCCTGCGTCAGGGTGTCCAGCTCGCGGTAGAGCAACATGCGCTCGCTGCTGCCTGTCACGTAGTCGGCGGGTAGTAGCAGCTCCAGGTCGCTTTCCACTTGGCACTCCTCCACAAACTCGGAGCCGCTCAGCCGCCCTTCCTCCTTCAGCTCGTCGGCATAGAGGTCGGCAAACTCGTCGTTCTTCAGCTCCTGTACCGCCTCATTCAGTATCTTCTGGTACGTCTCATAACCCAGGTCGGCTATGAACCCACTCTGTTCGGCTCCCAGCAGGTTGCCGGCCCCGCGTATGTCGAGGTCCTGCATGGCGATGTGTATGCCGCTACCCAGGTCGCTAAAGTTCTCGATGGCCTGCAGACGGCGTTTGCCCTCGGCCGTGAGGCTGCTCAGTGGGGGAGCCAGCAGGTAGCAGAAGGCTTTTTTGTTGCTGCGCCCCACACGGCCACGCATCTGGTGCAGGTCGCTCAGCCCGAAGTTCTGTGCGCTGTTGATAATGATGGTGTTGGCGTTGGGGATGTCGATGCCGCTCTCGATGATGGTGGTGGCCAGCAGCACGTCGAAGTCATAGTTCACAAAGCCGAGGATGATTTTCTCCAGCTCCGCCGGTTCCATCTGTCCGTGGCCGATGGCTACGCGGCAGTCGGGGATGTTGCGTTCTATCAACTCCTTCAGCTCGGGCAGGTTGGCGATGCGGTTGTTGACGAAGAACACCTGCCCGTTGCGGCTCATCTCGAAGTTGATGGCATCGGTTATCAGCTCCTCGTTGAACGTGTGCACCTCCGTCTGTATGGGGTAGCGGTTGGGTGGGGGAGTGGAGATGACACTTAGGTCGCGTGCGCCCATGAGCGAGAACTGGAGGGTGCGGGGGATGGGGGTGGCCGTCATGGTGAGCGTGTCGACGTTCACCTTGAGCTGGCGTAGCTTCTCCTTCACCGACACGCCGAACTTCTGCTCCTCGTCGATGACGAGTAGGCCAAGGTCCTTGAAGTGTACGTCCTTGCCCAGTATGCGGTGTGTGCCGATGAGGATGTTCACCTCGCCGGCCTTGAGGTCTTTGAGGATGGCCTTGACCTGTGTGGCTGTGCGTGCCCGACTGAGGTACTCCACGCGGCAAGGCATCTCTTTGAGGCGGGCGCTGAAGGTCTGGAAGTGCTGGTAGGCCAAGACGGTGGTAGGCACGAGCACGGCCACCTGCTTGTTGTCGGCCACGGCCTTGAAGGCGGCACGTACGGCCACCTCCGTCTTGCCGAAGCCCACGTCGCCGCAGATGAGGCGGTCCATGGGGCGGTTGCTCTCCATGTCGGCCTTTACGTCGGCGGTAGCTTTGCTCTGGTCGGGGGTATCTTCGTAGATGAACGAGGCCTCCAGCTCCCGTTGCAGGAAGCTGTCGGGGCTATAGGCGAAACCCTTCTCCTGCCGACGCCTCGAGTAGAGCTTGATGAGGTCGCGGGCGATGTCCTTAATCTTCGTCTTCGTGCGCTCCTTCAGCTTCTCCCAGGCGCCGGTGCCCAACTTGTTGAGGCGGGGCGCCTCGCCCTCCTTGCCTTTGTACTTGGATACCTTGTGGAGGGAGTGTATGGAGACAAACACCACGTCGTCGTTCTGGTACACGAGCTTCATCACCTCCTGCGTGGTGTCGCCGTTGGGGATGCGCACCAGCCCGGCGAAGCGGCCTATGCCGTGGTCGGTGTGCACCACGTAGTCGCCGGGGGCAAACTGGTTCAGTTCCTTGAGCGAGAGTGCCACCTTGCCCTGGCGGGCCTTGTCGCTCTTGAGGTTGTACTTGTGGAAGCGGTCGAAGAGCTGGTGGTCGGTGAAGATGCAGAGGCGTAGCGTACGGTCGGCGAAGCCCTCGTGCACGGTGCGTTCCACGGGGGTGAAGGCGATGTTGTCGCCCCGCTCGTCGAAGATGGCGCGGATGCGGTCGGTCTGCTTCACGCTGTCGCTACATATATATAAGGTATAGCCTTCGGCCAGGTACTCCTTGAAGGAGGAGGCCACGAGGTCGAAGTTCTTGTGGTAGATGGGTTGGGCCACGGTGCCGAAGGTGAGGGTGGCGTCGGGCGTGCCGGTGGGCTTGTTGCCGAACTCCATGCGGCGGAAGTCGAGTGCCCGCAGGCTGAACTCGCTACCGTCTATCAGCTTCCCCGTGAGGCTGAAGTGCCCATTCTCCTCCACTTCCTGGGCAGCGATGGCCTGTGGGGTGAGGGCCTCGTCGTGCACGGTCTGTATGCGTTCGCGCAGCCAGAGGAGGTCGCGCATGGCCAGCACGGTGTCGGTGGGCAGGAAGTCGAGGAAGGAGGTGGTGACGGAGGCCGCCACGGCGAGGTCGGGTACGATGGCGATGCCCTGCTTCTTCTCGACGGAGAGCTGCGACTGCACCTCGAAGGTGCGGATGCTGTCTACCTCGTCGCCGAAGAAGTCGATGCGGTAAGGATATTCGGATGCGAAGGAAAACACGTCGATGATGCTGCCCCGCACGGCATACTGTCCCGGCTCGTACACATAGTCCACGTACTCGAAGCCATAGCTCTGCAATACGTCGGTGATGAAGCTGATGTCCACCTTCTCGCCCACGTTCAGCTTCAGCGTCTTGCTGCTCAGCTCGCCTTTGGATACCACCTTCTCGGCCAGCGCGTCGGGGAAGGTGACGACGCAGAGGTCATGTTCCCCTTTCTGTAGGCGGCTCAGTACCTCGGTGCGTAATATCTCGTTGGCGGCGTCCTTCTGCCCGTACTTGATGGCACGGCGGAACGACGAGGGGAAGAAGAGTACCTTCTCCGTGCCCAGCACCTGCGACAGGTCGTGATAGAAATAGCCCGCTTCCTCCAGGTCGCCCAAGATGAAGACGTACGGGAGTTTTCTCTCCCCTATCAAAACAGAAGCAAACAGTGAGGCGGCAGAAGCGCACAAGCCTCCGCAAAAGATAGACCGAACGGATGGTTCGCCCAGCAGTCGCTTCATCGCCGCCACGTTGGGATGGGCGGCATAGCGCTGCTGCAACTCGGTTATTGTCATATTCTACTTAAATTACGAGGCAAAAGTACGAAAATTCCCTCAATTGGGGTGGAGTGGGTAGTTAATAAAGTAAACGGATGGCTTTTGAGAGTATGCCCATCCGCGTACCGTCCCGATGATGCTGGACTAAAAACAACCTGTACTGTTGTGGATAAGAGAGGAGAACCCTATCTTTGCGGCAAAACCTAAATGACATCCAAATGAGTGAACCCTCTCTCTCCGCTTTTGCGGACACCAAGCCCCATTACCACATCCTCGACGGATTGCGGGGCGTGGCTGCCCTTACCGTGGTCTGCTTCCACCTCTTCGAGGCGTATGCCACCAGTCACCTCGACCAACGCATCAACCATGGCTACTTGGCCGTGGACTTCTTCTTCATCCTGTCGGGCTTCGTGGTAGGCTATGCGTACGACGACCGCTGGAAACGGCAAAAGATGACAACTTGGGGATTCATCAAACGGCGCTTCATCCGCCTGCATCCCATGGTGGTGATGGGGGCCGTCATCGGTGCCGCGATGTTCTACACCCAAGGTTGTTCGGTATGGGATGTTTCCAAAGTCTCCATCGGCGCATTGCTGGTGGCTACGCTCATCAACGCCTGCCTTATCCCGGCCACTCCGGGCGTCGAGATTCGGGGGCTGGGAGAGATGTATCCACTGAATGGTCCCAGCTGGTCGCTCTTCTTCGAGTACATCGGCAATCTGCTCTATGTCTTTCTCATTCGCCGGCTCTCCACCGTCGCCCTCTCCATCTGGGTGGCTTTAGCGGGTTGTGCCTTGGCTGCCTTTGCCATTTGGGGACCGCTGGGCGACCTCTGCGTAGGTTTTGCCATCAATCCTGTCGATACCACTGGTGGTAGCTTGCGCCTGCTTTTCGCCTTCTCCGCCGGACTGCTGCTCTCCCGGGTGTTCAAGCCCGTCAAGATACGGGGCGCCTTCTGGATAGGAGGCATCGCCTTCGTAGCTTTGGCGGCTATTCCCCGCATTGGCGGGAGCGAGCACCTGTGGATGAATGGCATCTACGACAGTCTTTGCGTGCTCGTCGCCTTCCCGCTCATCGTGTTCCTTGGTGCGTCGGGGTGTACCACCGATAAGGTGAGTGCCCGCGTCTGCCAGTTCTTGGGCGACATTTCCTATCCACTCTACATGGTGCACTACCCCTTTATCTATCTTTATTACGCATGGGTCAAGAATGAGGAACTCACCTTCGCGCAATCGCTCCCGGGAGCGGCCGCGCTTGTGGTGGGTAGCATCCTGCTGGCCTACCTGTGCCTGAAACTGTACGATGTACCCGTGAGACGGTGGCTGAAACGAATGTTAAGAGCATCGTAAATAGCTGAAAATAATCGTTGAACAAGCTTATTGTTCGCTTGCATGTTGAAAAACATATTATGCGTCGAAACCACTTATTTATCGTGCTTTGGGCAGCATAAGTCTTGCATATTGCCAGACATCCGTGCGAAAAAGAGTTAATGAATAGTACGACTTTACGCATAGAATTACTATCTTTGGAGAGATTTTTGAAAGACAATGTATCGTTTAACCCATTAACTACACGTCAGTATGCTTGAGAAGACACTGGTAATTTTGAAACCCGGTACCCTACAGAGGGGGTTGGTCGGTGAGATAGTGCAACGATTCGAACGTAAAGGATTGCGCTTAGCCGGAATGAAAATGATGCAACTAACGGATGAGTTATTGAACGAACATTATGCCCACCTTAGCGGCAAGCCTTTCTTCCAACAGTTGAAAGACGCGATGAGGGTTGCCCCCGTCATCGTATGTTGCTTCGAAGGAGTAGATGCGGCTCACGTCGCCCATGCGATGGCGGGAGCTACCAATGGGCGGCAAGCTGCGCCAGGGACTATCCGTGGCGACTACAGCATGAGCCATCAAAAGAATATTGTGCATACCTCGGACTCGCCGGAGACTGCGGCGGTCGAGCTGAAGAGATTTTTTAAACCCGGAGAGATATTCGAGTATAAGCAGGCTACCTTTGATTATCTGTACGCCAGCGACGAGTATTGATTCGATATAAATAAGGAATGAATTTTAATTGCGTTATCAGAACAGGGTTGATTGCTGTGGCAACCATGATGAGCTTGAGCTCTTTCGCTCAAGACCTGATTGCTCGCCAAGCGCCCATAGACAAGAAACTAAAAGCTGTAGACTCGCTGGCTCTGCAGAAGCAAATTCGTGCAGAACAAGCCGAGTATCCCTCCTTGAACCTCTACCCGAGTTGGAACAATGAGTATGTTCACAACTACGGGAAGGATGCTATCATCCCCGATGAATATACTATCGACCTTCGTGGTTTCCACATGCCCACGGCCAGTACCAAGATTACCTCACCCTTCGGCCCACGCTGGAGGCGGATGCACTATGGGTTGGACGTGAAGGTTAATATTGGCGATACCATCGTGGCCGCTTTCGACGGGAAGGTGCGCATCGTGAAGTACGAACGCAGGGGCTATGGCAAGTACGTGGTGATTCGCCACGACAACGGTCTGGAAACTGTCTACGGTCACCTGTCCAAGCAATTGGTGAAAGAGAACGAACTGGTGAAAGCCGGCGAGCCTATCGGGCTGGGAGGTAACACGGGGCGTTCCACCGGGTCGCACCTCCACTTTGAGACTCGCTTCTTGGGCATCGCCATCAACCCCATCTACCTGTTCGACTTCCCCAAGCAAGACATCGTAGCCGATACCTATACGTTCCACAAGACGAAGGCTATGCTACGTCGCCGTGCCGGTTCGCACGACATACAAGTGGCCGGTTCCGACGGCATCATCCGCTACCACAAGGTGAAGAACGGTGACACATTGGGGCGCATCGCCAAGTTGCAGGGAGTATCGGTGAACACCTTGTGTAAACTGAACAACCTGAAGCGAACCACCACCTTGCGCATAGGCCAAGTGCTGCGTTGCTCGTAAGGCATAAAAGAAGAGAAAGCAATAATACAATCAATGATAGAAGAGGGTGCTTTAAAGATAATTTAGAGCGCCCTCTTTCTCTTTTCACCTAATTATTGCTACCTTTGCGCTCTATTTGAAGCAGAATGGAAGAGACTAAGCGAATAGCGAGACAAGGTTCTTTTTATGCCCGGTGGATAACAGATAAGAATTTACGGCTTGCCCGGTGGGCAGGGGTGAATGCCTGTCGTTTCCTGCTGGCAGCGGTCTTCATCTTCTCCGGCTTTGTGAAAGCCATCGACCCGCTGGGTTCCCAATACAAGATAGAAGATTACCTGACTGCCTTCGGCATGATCACTTGGGTGCCCTCCTTCGTCCCTCTGCTACTGGCCATCTGCCTCTCCTCCCTCGAGTTTTTCACCGGTGTCTGCCTGCTTTTCGGCATCAAGAAGAGCGTATCCACCAGCTTAGCCTTGGCGTTGATGGTGGTGATGACACCCCTCACGCTCTACTTGGCCATCTTCAACCCCGTGTCGGACTGTGGCTGCTTTGGCGACGCTTGGGTGCTGACCAATACCCAGACCTTCCTCAAGAACGTTGTGCTCCTCGTGGCCGCTATCGTAGCGTTCAAGTACAAGCGGCAAATCATCCGCTTCATCAGCGTGAAGATGCAGTGGGCCGCCTCCCTCTATACCCTCCTCTTCGTATTCGCCCTCTCGTTCTACTGCCTGCGGCACCTCCCCATCCTCGACTTCCGCCCTTACAAGATAGGGCAGAACATCCTGGCCGGTATGGCCGTCCCCGATGGGGCCAAGCCCGACGTGTTTGAAACCTACTTCACCTTAGAGAAGAACGGTGAGAAGAAGGAGTTCACCTTGGACAACTACCCCGACAGTACTTGGACCTTCGTCGACTCACGCTCCGTGCTCAAAGAGAAAGGCTACGAACCACCCATTCACGACTTCTCCCTGCAAGACCTGAAGACGGGAGAGGACATCACCGAAGACGTGCTGACGAACATGGGATACACCTTCCTGTTGGTGGCACACCGGCTGGAGGAGGCCGACGATGGCTACATCGACCTCATCAACGAGGTGTACGACTACGCCGTGGAGCACGGTTACCGGTTCTATGCCCTTACCTCTTCGCCCGCCGAAGAGATAGCGCGATGGACCGACCGCACCGGAGCCGAATACCCCTATTGCCTGGTAGACGACATCACGCTAAAGACGATGATACGCTCCAACCCCGGGCTGATATTGCTGAAGTATGGTACCATCCTGAACAAATGGAGCGATACGGACATCCCCGACGAATACCAACTGACGGACAAGCTGGAGAACATCCCCCTGGGGAAGCAGAAGCCACACAGCACCGCCACCGTGATGGGCTATGTGCTACTCTGGTTCTTCGTGCCGTTACTGGTGGTGTTGGGCATCGACCTCCTGATGGTCCGCCGCCGCGAGAAGCTCGCCCCCTCCGTCACCACGCAAGCGGGAGAGAAAGGAAGCAAGAAGTAGGGACGGGCCGATAAAGAACAGACGATTATTAATCCTTTAAATAAAAGACAAAAATGAGAAAGAACATTGTTGCAGGAAACTGGAAAATGAACAAGACCCTCCAAGAGGGCATCGAGCTGGCCAAGGAACTGAATGAGGTACTGGCCAACGAAAAGCCGAATTGCGACGTCATCATCTGCACGCCGTTTATCCACCTGGCCTCTGTCGCCCCGCTGGTCGACGCCGCTAAGATCGGTGTAGGAGCAGAGAACTGCGCCGACAAGGAGTCGGGTGCTTATACCGGCGAAGTTTCGGCTGCGATGGTTGCCTCCACAGGCGCAAAATACGTCATCCTCGGCCACTCCGAACGCCGCGCTTACTATGGTGAGACGGTGCCCATGCTTGAGGAGAAGGTGAAGTTGGCGCTGGCACACGGTCTGACCCCTATCTTCTGCATCGGCGAAGTACTGGAGGAGCGCGAAGCCAACAAGCAGAATGAGGTGGTAGCCGCACAGCTGGCCTCTGTCTTCTCGCTGTCAGCAGCCGACTTCGCGAAAATCGTATTGGCCTACGAGCCGGTATGGGCCATCGGCACGGGCAAGACTGCCACGCCGCAACAGGCACAGGAAATCCATGCCTTCATCCGCTCGCTGGTAGCCGAGAAGTATGGCAAAGAGATTGCCGACAACACCTCCATCCTTTACGGTGGCAGCTGCAAGCCGTCCAACGCCAAGGAGCTGTTCGACAACCCCGACGTAGACGGTGGCCTGATTGGTGGCGCTGCCCTGAAGGTAGCCGACTTCAAAGGCATCATCGACGCTTTTAGAGCCTAAAAATCAAGAGGACGGGCGAATAAGCCTGGCGAGGGACAAGACCCTCGCCGGCTTGCTCCCTCGCCAGCTTGCCAAACGAAAGAACAATGAAAAAACTGTTTGTATCCCTTTGGGTCCTTGCCGCTTTGACGACAGGCGCGCAGGCGCAAAGCATCGTTCAGAGCTTGGGGACTACCGTGCCCGGACAGGGAACCGTATCCATCCATCAAGACCCCTCTGTGGCCGAGCTGATGGGCGCAGGACGTATCGCCGCGGGCGAAGACCAGAAAGTCATCAAGGCACCCGGCTACAGGATTCAAGCCTACTCGGGCAACAACACAAGGCAGGCCAAGAACGACGCCTACCAGACAGCGGCACGTGCCAAGGATTACTTCCCACAGCTGCCCATCTACACCTCGTTCATCCCACCACGCTGGCTTTGCCGGGTAGGCGACTTCCAAACCATCGAGGAGGCCGATGCCGCCATGCGCAAGATGAAGGCTACCGGCCAGTTCAAGGAGGTAACCATCGTACGCGACCAAATCAACATCCCCTTATAGACGTATCACATCATGTTAGGAAAAGAAGAGATTGTCTCCCCACACCTGGAGGAGCTTAAAGGACACTACAAAAGTATTATCACCTTGCTGGGCGAAGACCCCCAACGCGAGGGGTTGCTGAAGACACCCGAGCGGGTGGCGAAAGCCATGCTGACGCTGACGAAAGGCTATACGATGGACCCCTGCGAGGTGCTCAACTCCGCCAAGTTCAAAGAGGAATACAGCCAGATGGTCATCGTGAAAGACATCGACTTCTTCTCCCTCTGCGAGCACCACATCCTCCCCTTCTACGGTAAGGCACACGTGGCCTACATCCCCAATGGGTACATCACCGGCCTCAGCAAGATAGCCCGCATCGTCGACATCTTCTCGCACCGCCTGCAAGTGCAGGAGCGCATGACTCTCCAAATCAAGGAGTGTATCCAGCAGACGCTCAACCCGCTGGGCGTGATGGTGGTGGTCGAAGCCAAGCACTTGTGTATGCAGATGCGCGGCGTGGAGAAGCAGAACTCCATCACCACCACTTCCGACTTTACCGGCGCCTTCAACAAGGCCAAGACCCGCGAGGAGTTCATGAACCTCATCCGGCACGGAAGCAACCTATAGCCTCCTTGACAAGAGGGCCTTTGCGGCGCAGGCATGGCCCGGGTCAGAACCTTAGCACCACCCGTTCGCCCTCGTGCTTGGCCATTATCTTCTGCACGTCCTGTAGCTCTTTGAGTCGTTCCAGCACAGCGTTGCATTTCTCCTCGTCGTGCATCACCGCCGGGTCTTTCAGCTGGCGGGCTATCTCCTTCATCTCTTCGGCCACGATGGCCGACTTGAAGTTCACCATCAACATCGGCACCCACTCCACGAGGCGCTCTTCGTCCTTCACCAGCTTTTGATATTTGGAGTGGTACCTGCTGAGCTGGTAGCGCACGTTCACCAGCTCGATGCACAGCCGGCTCACTACCGGGTTGGCGTGCGTCAGGAAGTAGCGTTGGGCCACAAAGCCCGGGTCGTGCAGGTGCTGGGCAGCCTCTTGCAAGATTTGCCGATGCAAGGGAGTATGGAAAGCGAGGTCGTCTTGTTTCAGGTCGTTCACCACATACTCTATCACGGTGACCGGCACCTCGTTCCCTGCCTCGTCGCTCACGTTGCACATCACCCGCTCGCCGTAGCGAATCACCGCTTGTAGGATAAGCCTCTCGAACTTATAGAACTCTTGCCCTTCCTGTCCCTCCTGTGGGATGAACGATTCGTAGGCGGCCTCTTGCAGCGTAGGCGAAACCTCCGTTCCGCCCGACAACAGTTCACCATCGGGCGAGAAGACCGGCGGCTCTCCGCCAGAGAGGGGCGCGCCCTCGGGTGTCGCTCCCGCCAGAGCCGATGGTTGCTGCCCCGATGCCTGCCGCTCAGCCGAGCGGCGGTCGCGTTCGGCCTGCTCGGCGCGTTTCACTGCCTGTGCCTCGCGCCGGCGTGCTACCTCGGACACCAAGAGCTTATCCTCCACGTGCAGCAGTTGCGCACACTCCTTTATATATACGTCGCGTACGATGGCCTCCGGTATCACCGAGATGCTTTGTACCAGGTTGCCTATCAGCTCCGCCCGTTTGATGGGGTCTTTGCCGGCATCCTCCAGCAGCAGGTTGGTCTTGAAGCGGATGAAGTCCGACTCGTGCTCCTTGATGTACGCCTGAAACTCCACGGAGTTGTGCTTGCGGGCGAAGGAGTCGGGGTCATCGCCATCGGGCAAGAGGCACACCTTGATGTTCATCCCCTCCTCCAGTAGCATGTCGATACCCCGGATGGAGGCTTTGATACCCGCCGCGTCGCCGTCGTAGAGCACGGTGATGTTGTTCGTGAAGCGGTGGATCATTCGTATCTGCCCCGGCGTGAGCGCCGTGCCCGATGAGGCCACGACGTTCTCCACGCCCGACTGGTGCATGGAGATGACATCGGTGTATCCCTCCACCAGGAAGCAGCGGTCCTGTTTCACGATGGCTTGCTTGGCGAAGTAGATGCCATACAGCTCGTTGCTCTTGTGGTATATCTCCGACTCGGGGGAGTTGACGTACTTCACCTTCACCCCCTTGGTGGCGCTGGCCAGCACACGCCCGCCGAAAGCCACTACCTTGCCCGAGAGTGTATGTACGGGGAAGATGACGCGTCCCCAGAAGCGGTCGCGCAGCTGGTGGTCGTCCGTCTCGTAGCACAGTCCCGTCTTGATGAGGAACTCTTTCTTATACCCTTTCTGTAGGGCCTCCTTGGCGAGGGCGTCGTGGCTCTCGGTGCAGTAGCCCAGCTGGAACTTCTCGATGATGTCGTCGCGGAAGCCACGGCTGCGGAAGTACGCCAGGCCGATACTCCGCCCGTCGACGTGGTTCTTGAGGATGTTCTGGAAGTAGTCGCGGGCGAAGGTGTTGACGATGAAGAGGCTCTCGCGCTCGCTCTGTGCCGTCTTCTCTTCGTCGCTCAGCTCCCGTTCCTTTATCTCGATGTTATATTTCTTGGCGAGGTACCGTAACGCCTCGGGCCATGTCATCTGCTCGTGCTCCATGATGAAGTGCACGGCGTTGCCTCCCTTGCCACAGGCGAAGCACTTGCACACCCCTTTGGCCGGCGAGACGTAAAACGAGGGCGTCTTGTCGTCGTGAAAAGGGCAAAGCCCCACATAGTTCACCCCCCGCTTGCGGAGGGTGACGAAGTCGGACACGACATCATAAATCTGCGCCGCGTCCAGTATCCGGTCTATCGTACCTTGGTCTATCATTGTTTCTTTGGTACAAAGTTAAGGAGAAATAGTCGTACTACAAAAATTCAGCTTCACTTTGACAGGGGGCAGCCGGGGTATAGGCAGCAAACCGACACTCCTCGCCTGACTGCTCCAAGCGCCACACTTGTATCAGTAACGTTCCGATAGGCCGTCAACCAAGTAATCATCCCCTTCTACGAAGTCGTTCGCCGCGTTCTTGGTAGCGACCGCCCCAGGGCGGACGCTCGACCGCCGTACGGCGGACGAGCGAACATCGAACGGCGTTCACTCGACCGCCCCGGGGCGGTCGCCTCGTTGGAGGGGTTGGTGATTGACGGACAAGCTCGTCGGTGACAAAGGAGATGCCCGTCGGTAACAGAGGAGATGCCCGTTTGCCGAGACGGTGCTCTCAAAGGCTGAAAGCGGGTGCACAAAGGGGCACGGCCGGCTTCTGCCGTAGGGGTTGCGGAGGATGAGAACCGCTTGTCGACAAAAAACTATAATTTAACCGCCCGTTCGCTTGCACAGCTGCGCGGAAAGTCGTATTTTTGTGCCCGATTATTCCGCAACGGGTTCGAGAAGAGCGTTTTAAGCGATTAAAGGCCACCCGCCGGAGCTAACTTATAGAAGTATATAAGAAACAATGTACGCAATTGTAGAAATCAACGGCCAGCAGTTCAAGGCTGAGGCCGGCAAGAAGCTGTTCGTTCACCACATCGAAGGCGTGGAAGGCGGCCAGGCAGTAGAGTTTGAAAAAGTGTTGCTGGTAGACAAAGAAGGCAACGTTACCGTAGGCCTGCCTACCGTAGAGGGTGCCAAGGTGGTATGCCAGGTAGTCACTCCGCTGGTAAAGGGCGACAAGGTGCTCGTCTTCCACAAGAAGAGAAGAAAAGGACACCGCAAGCTGAACGGTCACCGTCAGCAATTCACAGAGTTAACAATCACGGAAGTAGTAGCTTAATCAATTAAAACAGTAAGAAGAAATGGCACATAAAAAAGGTGTCGGTAGTTCGAAGAACGGCCGCGAATCAGAAAGCAAGCGATTAGGCGTTAAGATATTCGGTGGTGAAGTGTGCAAGGCAGGCAACATCATCGTTCGTCAGAGAGGTACAGAGTTCCACCCCGGTAAGAACATCGGCATGGGCAAGGACCACACTCTTTTCGCTTTAGTAGATGGTACAGTAAGCTTCAAAGTGGGCCGGGAAGACCGCAGATACGTATCTGTAGTACCCGCCACGGAAGCATAATTGCGCCCAAACATAGGATACAGAGAGGAGATGCGATCGTGCGGATTGCGTCTCCTTTCTTTGTTTTAAGCCACCTAAATATATACAAGTATGCTAACCATAAGACAGATAACGGAAGATAAGGAAGCCGTGATACGCGGCTTGGAGAAGAAGCATTTCAAGAACGCCCAGGAGGCCATCGACCAAGTGATAGCGCTGGACGACAAGCGCCGCAGTACCCAAAGCGTGCTGGACAACAACCTGGCCGAGGTGAACGCCCTTTCGCGCTCCATCGGCGCGCTGATGAAAGAGGGCAAGAAAGCCGAGGCCGAGGAGGCCCGTGCCCGTGTCTCCGCACTGAAAGAGACGAACAAGGGGCTGGATGCCACCATGACACAGGCTGCAGCCGACCTGCAAGCCTTGCTCTACACCATCCCCAACGTGCCCTACGACAGCGTACCCGAGGGCTTCGGCGCCGAAGACAACGTGGTGGAGAAGATGGGAGGCATGGAGACCGAGCTGCCCAAGGATGCCCTGCCACATTGGGAGCTGGCGAAGAAATACGACCTTATCGACTTCGACCTCGGCGTGAAAATCACCGGAGCGGGGGTCCCTATATCTAAAGGTAAAGGAGCGCGCCTCCAACGTGCCCTTATCAACTTCTTCCTCGACGAAGCGTACAAGGCCGGCTACACCGAGATTATGCCGCCTGCCGTGGTGAACGCCGACTCGGGCTATGGCACCGGCCAGCTGCCCGACAAGGAGGGACAGATGTACCACTGCGAGGTGGACGACCTCTACCTCATCCCCACCGCCGAGGTGCCGGTGACGAATATCTATCGCGACGTCATCCTCGACGAGAAGCAGCTGCCCATCAAGAACTGCGCCTACACCGAGTGCTTCCGCCGCGAGGCAGGCTCGTACGGCAAGGACGTGCGCGGGCTGAACCGCCTGCACGAGTTCTCGAAGGTGGAGCTGGTGCGCATCGACAAGCCTGAGCACTCCAAGCAGTCGCACCAGGAGATGCTTAACCACGTGGAGGGCTTGCTACAGAAGTTGGAGCTGCCCTACCGCATCCTGCGCCTCTGCGGAGGCGACATGAGCTTCACCGCCGCCCTCTGTTTCGACTTCGAGGTGTACTCCGAGGCACAGAAACGCTGGCTGGAGGTAAGCTCCGTGTCCAACTTCGACACCTACCAGGCCAACCGCTTGAAGTGTCGCTACCGCACCGCCGAGAATAAAACCGAGTTGTGCCACACGCTCAACGGCTCCGCCCTGGCGCTGCCCCGCATCGTGGCCGCCCTGCTGGAGAACAACCAGTCGCCCGAAGGCATCCGCATCCCGAAAGCATTGGTTCCCTATTGTGGCTTTGACATCATCGACTAAAGATATAGAATGAACAGAATCATCCGTAAAGAGCACCTGTCCGAAAAGGTGTTCAGGCTTGAAATTGAAGCCCCCCTCATCGCTAAATCTCGGAAAGCGGGACACTTCGTCATTGTACGCGTAGGCGAGAAGGGCGAGCGTATGCCGCTCACCATCGCCGATGCCGATCCCAAGCGGGGCACCATCACGCTGGTGGTGCAGGAGGTAGGACTTTCGTCCACCCGCCTGAGCGAGCTGAACGAAGGCGACGAGATAACCGACGTGGTAGGTCCGCTGGGACAGGCCACGCACATCGAGAACTTCGGCACTGTGGTATGCGCCGGAGGTGGTGTGGGTATCGCTCCCATGTACCCCATCGTACAGGCG
>JAISIX010000227.1 GCA_031261805.1 Mediterranea sp. (in: CFB group bacteria) | reverse complement strand
AGACACGCGAGTGGTAACTGAAACCCTCCCCACCGCGGGAGAGGAGTATTTCAGATACCACTGCCGTGACAGAATCGTGTACGGCTCACTACTAATCACTAACATAATAACCACCAATTTATAGGTGAACCATGTTGCACAAAACCATCCCAATTACCCCCTTGCGCACGCAAAGCCCGATGAGAAAGCGGATTCAGGAGTGCGTAGGGGGGTGTTGCACAAACTTCCGGTAGAGAAGGGGTAGAACGGGATGGACGTCCTAACTGTCTATCAATATTCTATACTACACGTTCTACATTCACGCAGCATGAACAAAAAAAACACGGCCGTGAATGAATCGGTTCACGGCCATGTTTTTTCTGTTCATGCTGCGTGACTTACAGCGGCTTACCCTGTATCTTGCAAACATCCTTTGGAAAGGTTTGGGCGCATGCCCATCGGCTCGTGGGTGGATGGGCATGCGCCCAAACGCCGATGGGCATGCGCCCATGCGTTGATGCCCTTCGGCGTACCACCAGATTGTACCCAACCTCCTCGAATGAAGTATGATTGCCTTCCGCTACGCTCGTAATCTCCTCATCCTTACGGCGGCTATGGCCTTGGCATCCGGTTAGCACTACCCTTCAAAGACGCTCGCAAGCACCTACCTATCCGCTCAGGGTTGCAAATAGGAGCGCAACTTTTGGCAAACACGTTTGCCTGATGATGCAAATATGTTTGCCAAACCTTGCGGATATGTTTGCCAAATCTGTTTTGCCCTGATATAGGTTGACCCTCTACTGGGTGAAGTCGGTGAAAGCACATGGAGGCCCTTAAATTCATTTGCTTTCACCATAAAAGGCTATCAATATGGATGTTACAATCGGGTGAAAGCAGTGAAAGCAGGAAAACACAACTTTTATGTAAGGAGCGATTTTGATGCGGTTGCCCAAGGAAGTAAGAGTGAATCAGACCACCTTTATCCCTTTTTCCGGATAATCGTCAGCCCGTCGCGGAGGGGGAGTATGACTTTCTCTACCCGGTCGTCTTGCGCCAAGTAGTCGTTGAAGGATTGGATGCCAAGGGTTTGTGCATCGGAGGGACGGGGTTGAGTCAGCACGTGCCCATCCCACAAGGTATTGTCGGCCAAGATGTAGCCGCCGGAAGTAAGGTGCGCCAACGTCATCTCGTAGTAATCAATGTACTTGCGCTTGTCGCCGTCGATAAAGGCGAGGTCGAAGATGATGCCCAGTTGGGGCACCATCTCCAGAGCGTCGCCTATATAAAAATGTATCTTGCCGGCATGAGGGGAGCCTTCCAGCCAAGGGCGGGTAAAGTCTTCCTGCTCGTCATTAATCTCGAAAGTGTGAAGCATGGCCCCTTCGGTCAAGCCTTCGGCCATGCAGAGTGCAGAGTATCCGCTATAGGTGCCTATCTCCAGCACTTGGCGGGGACGCACCATCTCGACAAACATCTTCAGCATCCGTCCCTGCAAGTGGCCCGAGGCCATGCGGGGATAGAGGAGCTTGAGGTGCGTATCCCGAAAGAGCGCCTTCAAGTAGTCGCTCTCGGGATCGATGTGCCGCAAGATGTATTGGTCGATGGATTCGCTTTCCTGCATCGTAGTGGGATAGAACGCGCAAAACCTTGATTAGAGGTAGCGGTTGTTGTTGGGCAGTACGGTGTCGTCGGCATGTTTCAGCGCGTCTTCTACCACATTGATTTCGAGGAAGGAGGTCTGCGTACCGGCCTTGCCACTACTCAGGTAGCCTACCAAGTCGGTGGGTTGCAGGTGTCCTTCTTTCAGCAGGCGGCGTAGGGCAGCGAAGTAATACTCCTGTCCGTTGGCCAGCTCGGGCATGTAAATGGCTTCCACACCATAAGAGAGGGCGAGGTGGCGCATGGTCTTCTCCTTGTAGCAGATGGCCAATACCGGATAGCGTCCACGGAAAGCGGCGAGGTTGCGTGCGGTACGCCCACTATAGCTGTCGGTGATGATGGCGCGCATCTTCAGCTTGTTGGTAGCCTTTACGGCTTGCTTGGCCAAGAAGGCTGTCACGTCGTTGCTGTTGTCGTCCAAGGGAATGCGGATGTCGTTCTCCCACACTTTATCCTTTTCGGCCTGTGCGGCAATGGTGGTCATGGTTTTCACCGCTTCCACGGGGTATTTGCCATAAGCCGTCTCACCACTCAGCATCAGGGCATCGGTGCGGTAATAGATGGCGTTGGCGATGTCGGTCACCTCGGCGCGGGTGGGACGCGGGTTGTTTATCATCGTATGGAGCATCTGCGTAGCCACGATAACGGGCTTCTTGGCCAGGATGCACTTGCGGATGAGCATACGTTGTATACCAGGGATACGCTCAATGGGCACTTCGATGCCGAGGTCGCCACGGGCTACCATCACGCCGTCGGCCGCTTCGATAATCTCGTCGATATTGTCCACGCCCTCCTGGTTCTCTATCTTGGCTATAATCTTGATGTCGCTGTTGTGCTCATCCAAGATTTTGCGGATGTCAAGCACGTCTTGGCGGTTGCGCACGAAGGAGTGTGCGATAAAATCAATATCCTTCTCGATGGCGTATAGGATGTTGTTGTAGTCCTTCTCGGTGAGCGAGGGGAGGTTGATGCGCACACCCGGCACGTTTACGCTCTTATGGCTACCCAAGGTGGCTTCGTTCTTCACCACGCAGAAGAGGGTGTCGGCGCTCTTCTCGATAACCTCCAGTTCCAAGTCACCATCGTCAATAAGGATGCTACCACCTACACTCAGGTCGTCGACAAACTGCGGATACGACACGGCGATGCACTCGCGTACAGTGTCACGGCCGGGGTCACCTACAACTTTCACTTTCTCGCCGATGGTGTAGTGGATAGGCTCGGCGCAGCCGGTAGTACGCACCTCAGGACCTTTGGTATCCATGAGGATGGCTATACGGTTGGACACGGCACGCACATTGGCGATAAGCCCCTCCAACCCTTCGCGGCCGGCGTGTGCTGTATTCATACGCACTACATTCATGCCGGCATCAAACAATTGCTTAATAAAATCCACGTCGCAACGCATATCGGAGATAGACGCTACTATTTTGGTTTGCTTCAACATATCTTTTATACCTTATTTATATAATACTACTATTGATTGCTCTATTATTCTCTTTCCCCTCTCGTCACTCTACAGTTCCTGCATTCCATGCTTGATGTCTATCAACGCCTCTACCGCCAAACGATACGAGTCCATGCCGAAGCCGCAGATAACCCCACGACAAGCGGCGGAAATCATCGAACGATGGCGAAACTCCTCACGGGCATGTACATTGGAAATGTGTACCTCAATCACCGGTGCAGGCACCGAACGGATGGCATCTTGCAAGGCAATGGAGGTATGGGTATAAGCTCCGGCGTTGAGAATGATGCCGTCGGCATTGAATCCCACCTGCTGGATGCGGTCTATCAGCTCCCCCTCTATGTTGGACTGGAAGTAATCAATGTCCACGTGGATGTTTTGTCCGCGGAGGACCTCTACGTTATTGTACCGTTCTTTGAGTTTGGAGAGATACTCTTCGAACGTGCCCGCTCCATAGATGGAAGGCTCGCGCTTGCCCAACAGATTAAGGTTGGGACCATTAATTATTTGTATCTTCATCGCCACAGTTCTGCTTTTTTAATACCTTTGTATCCTACGGAACATGTATTTTGCGCCCGCAAAGTTACGAAAAGAAATGGAAATCGACGAAAAAAAGAAAAAGAAGGAGCAGTTAGCGCTGATAATCAGGAAGTACCGACAGTACCTAAAGCTGGAGAAGTCGTTCTCGCCCAACACCCAAGAGGCGTACTTGGCAGACTTGGACAAGCTGCTCAGCTACCTCCTCCTCGAAGACATTGACGTGCTTGACGTCACCTTGGCCGACCTCGAGGGATTTGCCGCCGGGCTGCACGACATCGGCATCCATGCCCGCTCACAGGCACGTATCATCTCGGGTGTCAAGTCGTTCTACCGCTTCCTACTCATGGCGGACTATATAGAGGCCGACCCCGGTGAGCTACTCGAAGGCCCCAAGATAGGCTTCAAGCTGCCCGAAGTACTGACGGTAGAGGAGATAGACCGCATCATCGCCACCGTAGACCTGAGCAAACCCGAGGGACAGCGCAACCGTGCCATCCTCGAAACGCTCTATAGCTGCGGACTCCGCGTCTCTGAACTCATCGGCCTCAAGCTCTCCGAACTCTATTTCGACGAAGGATTCATCAAGGTAGAGGGCAAAGGCAACAAACAGCGCCTCGTCCCCATCTCGCCCCGCGCCATCCACGAGCTGACGCTCTACTTCATGGACCGCAACCAGATAGAGATAAAGCCCGGCTACCAAGACTTCGTCTTCATCAGCGCTCGCCGAAAGAAGCCCCTCTCGCGCATCATGATATTCCACCTAATAAAAGAACTGGCCGAGCAGGCAGGCATCACCAAGAGCATCAGTCCACACACCTTCCGGCACTCGTTTGCCACCCACCTGCTTGAGGGAGGTGCCAACCTGCGTGCCATCCAGTGCATGCTGGGACACGAGAGCATCGCTACCACTGAGATTTATACTCACATAGACCGCAACCGACTACGCAACGAAATCATTGAGCATCACCCCCGTAATATCAAATACAGGAAGGAAAAAGCGCGTAAAAGCCCCTCCGTTCATTAAATTATGATAAAATAAGACCGTAACATGTATAATTGTATTAAGAATTAATATCTTTGCCCTGATTTTCCGAATTGTCGGAAAGCAGGTAATAAGCAAATGAATTTATAAGTTACAAACATTTAATTTATACCTAAAATGACGAAGAAGTTGTACTTGCCCTTACTCATGGCAATGTTTGTTGCACTCGTTACATCATGCAGCAAAAAAATGGGTGAACTCTCAGCTGACTACTTCACTGTAACTCCGCAAGTGCTGGAGGCAGTAGGAGGGAAAGTCCCCGCGACTATCAACGGTAAATTCCCAGAGAAGTACTTCAACAAGAAAGCCGTTGTGGAAGTAACGCCCGTCTTGAAGTGGGACGGCGGCGAGGCCAAAGGCCAACCCTCTACTTTCCAAGGAGAAAAAGTGGAAGGCAACGACCAATCCATCTCTTACAAGATGGGCGGTAGCTACACTATGAAGACCTCATTCGACTACGTCCCCGAGATGGCTAAGTCGGAACTCTACCTGGAGTTCAAAGCCACAATCGGCAACAAGACAGTGACGATTCCTGCCGTAAAAGTAGCCGATGGCGTTATCTCTACCTCAGAGTTGCTGAACGGTACGCTGGGCAGCGCCAACCCCGCCTTGGGCGAGGACGCTTTCCAACGCATCATCAAAGACAAACAAGACGCGAACATCATGTTCCTGATTCAACAAGCCAATATCCGCAGCAGCGAGTTGAAGAAGGCTAAGGACTTCAACAAGGAAGTGGCCAACGTGAACAGCGCCGAGAACAAGAAAATCAGCAATATCGAGGTTTCTGCCTACGCATCACCCGACGGTGGCGTGAGCCTGAAC
Organism: Mediterranea sp. (in: CFB group bacteria); assembly: GCA_031261805.1. Taxonomy (GTDB): domain Bacteria; phylum Bacteroidota; class Bacteroidia; order Bacteroidales; family Bacteroidaceae; genus Bacteroides. Next base: position 22,646 of record JAISIX010000227.1, on the reverse strand, counting down.
ACCAAGCTGGCCGAAAACCGCGAAGGCAACACCACGAAGATGCTGGCCAAGGACCTGAAGAAAGCCAAAATCGACGCTCCGGTAGACTCTAAGTACACCGCACAGGACTGGGAAGGCTTCCAAGAACTGGTTTCTAAGTCGAACATCCAAGACAAAGAACTGATTCTGCGTGTGCTTTCTATGTACCAAGACCCCGCACAGCGCGAACAAGAGATCAAGAACATCTCTTCTGTATACAAGACGCTGGCCGACGAAATTCTTCCGCAACTGCGCCGTTCGCGCCTGACGTTGAACTACGAAATCATCGGCAAGTCGGATGACGAAATCGCCAAGCTGGCCGTTTCGGATCCTTCACAGCTGAACATCGAAGAGCTGCTTTACGCCGCCACACTGCCGGGTGCCAACCAAGAGGCTATCTACACGCAGGCTACCAAGCAGTTCCCCAGCGACTACCGCGCTTACAACAACCTTGGCAAGCTGGCCTACCAAGCAGGCAACTACGACAAGGCAGAGTCTTACCTGAAGAGAGCACAAAGCATCAAAGACGCTCCTGAGGTGAACATGAACTTGGGCCTCGTAGCCTTGGTTAAAGGTGACAAAGATGCTGCCGCTGCCGACTTCGGCAAAGCTGCCGGCACAAAAGAGCTGAACGAATCGATGGGTAACCTCTATGTGGCACAAGGCCAATACGAGAGAGCCGTTAACTCATTCGGCGACGCAAAGACCAACAGCGCCGCTCTGGCACAAATCTTGGCCAAGGACTACAGCAAAGCTAAGACCACACTGGCCGGCGTAGAGAAGAAGGACGCTTACACCGATTACCTGACGGCAGTATTGGGTGCTCGCACCAACAACTCTTCGATGGTAACAAGCAGCCTGAAGAGCGCTATCGCCAAAGACCCGACGCTGGCAAAGAAAGCTGCTACCGACCTTGAGTTCGTGAAGTACTTCACCGATGCTGACTTTATGAGCATCCTGAAATAATAAGCCCCTATATTCAAAAGGCTGTTTTTAATTTCTTGAAAATACATTCTAAGTACCCTCTGCGTAAGCAGGGGGTACTTTTTTTATCAGCTCAACACCCCAAGAAGAGGTTAGTTTACATACTTTTTCCTACCTTTGCCAAAAGCTTTATGAATCCATGAGAGTATTGATAATAAACACGTCCGAACGGACAGGGGGAGCCGCCGTAGCAGCCGGACGCTTGGTGGAAGCGCTGAAGAACAACGGGGTGAAAGCCATCATGCTGGTGCGCGATAAACAGACCGACGAAATCAGCGTGGTAGGCCTCCGCAAAAGCTGGAAGCACCTGTGGCACTTTCTCTGGGAACGTGTGGTGATATGGAAAGCCAACTGCTTCCATCGGCACCGCCTCTTTGAAGTAGACATTGCCAATACCGGATGTGACATCACCCACCTGCCCGAGTTTAGACAAGCCGATGTCATCCATCTCCACTGGATCAACCAAGGGATGCTCTCACTCAAGACCATTCGCCGCATCCTCCTCTCCGGCAAACCTGTGGTATGGACCATGCACGACCTTTGGCCTTGTACTGGCATCTGCCACTATCCCGGAATTTGCGACCACTATCGTACCGAATGCCACCACTGCCCCTTCCTCTACAAAGGAGGAAGCAAACGCGACCTCTCCTACCGCACCTTCCGCAAGAAACAAGCGCTCTACACCATCGCTCCCATACGCTTTGTAGCTTGCAGCCATTGGCTGAAGGAACAGGCACAAACCAGCGCCCTCTTCGTGGGGAAAAATGTGGTGAACATCCCCAACGCCATCAACACCAGCCTCTACAAGCCCGGCACCAAGCAGATAGCCCGCGAGAAGGCGCGCCTGCCACAAGGCAAGAAACTGGTACTTTTCGGTTCGCTGAAGATTACCGACGAACGGAAGGGCTTTACTTACTTGGCCGAAGCCTGCCGCCTGCTGGCCGAGAAGCATCCCGAATGGCGGGAGACACTGGGTGTCGTAGTCTTTGGCAAGCATTCCGAACAGATAGCCGAGCAACTCCCCTTCCATATATATGCCCTCCCCTACATCACCCACGAGCATACGCTGGTAGATGTCTACAACGCCGTCGACCTCTTTGCCATCCCTTCGCTCGAAGAGAACCTACCCAACATGATCATGGAAGCCATGGCCTGTGGCGTACCCTGCGTAGGGTTCAACACGGGTGGTATCCCCGAGATGATAGACCACCTGCACAATGGTTATGTAGCCCAATATCGCTCGGCAGAAGACTTCGCCAACGGCCTCCATTGGGTGCTCGCCGACCCCGACTATGCCGAACTCGCCGAGCAAGCCCGCCGCAAAGTACTGGCCAATTACTCCGAGAGCGCCGTGGCCAAACGCTATACCGAAGTCTACAACCAAATCACCGGCAAACATGCGTAACGATAACAGTGCCCCCTGCCCTACGCCGTTGTTCTCCATCATCACCGTCACCTACAACGCCGGCGACGTGCTGGAGCGCACCATCCGTAGCGTAAGGGAGCAAACATTTTCGGAGGTAGAGCACCTCATTATTGACGGAGCCTCCTCCGATGACACCCTCTCCATCATCGCCCGTTACCGACGGAACCTCTCTACCGTAGTGAGTGAACCCGACGACGGGCTATACGATGCCATGAACAAAGGCATCCAACAGGCCAAAGGACATTACCTCTGCTTCCTTAATGCCGGCGACCGCTTCCACGCTCCCGACACCTTGGAGCGCATGGCAGCCTCCCTTCCAACAGGCACTCCCCTACCCGACGTGCTCTATGGCGACACCGACATCGTCGATGCAGCAGGGCACTTCCTCCACAAGCGCCGCCTCTCCCCGCCCGAGAAGCTGACATGGCATAGCTTCCGCCAAGGTATGTTGGTATGCCACCAAGCCTTCTTCGCCAGCCGAGAGTTGGCTGCAGCCGAGCCGTACGACCTGCGCTACCGTTATTCGGCCGACTTCGATTGGTGCATCCGCATCATGAAACGAGCGACCAACCTGTTCAACACACGCCTTACCCTCATCGACTATCTCGACGAAGGCATTACCACCCGCCACCATAAGGCTTCGTTGTGCGAACGCTTCCACATTATGGCACATTACTACGGTTGGATAGGCACTGCCATCAGGCATATTTGGTTCCTAATACGCTGATATAAGAAAATTTAAATACTCAAAACACCATGTTTCAAATTAAAACACGTACTTTTGCCCCTTATTAAATTAATGTATGGACAAATTTAGTTATGCCCTTGGCCTTGGAATAGGTCAAAACCTCATCAGCATGGGAACGAAAGACAACCTCGTGATTGCCGACTTCGCCCAAGCAGTCAAAGACATCATGGAAGGCAATACCCCCGCTATCAGCCACCAAGAAGCCCGTGAGATTGTCAACAAGTACTTTGCCGAGCTGGAAGCCCAAATGAGTGCGGCCGCCATCGAGCAAGGTGCCGCCTTCTTGGAAGAGAACAAAAAACGCGCAGGTGTAGTGACACTTCCCAGCGGCTTGCAGTACGAAGTCATCAACCCCGGAAAGGCAGACGGTAAGAAAGCGCTCGCCACCGACCAAGTGAAGTGCCACTACGAAGGCACCCTTATTGACGGCACGCTGTTCGACAGCTCTATCAAGAGAGGCCAACCCGCCGTCTTCGGTGTCAACCAAGTAATACCCGGATGGGTGGAAGCCCTGCAGCTGATGCCTGAAGGCGCGAAGTGGAAACTCTACATCCCCTCCGACTTGGGCTATGGCGCACAGGGGGCCGGTGAGATGATACCTCCCCACAGCGCATTGGTATTCGAAGTAGAATTACTTGAAATATTATAATTTAAAATTGTAAAAAGCAAAATGAAAAAGAGCATTATCTTTATGGCGATTGCCGCAGCCGCAGGGCTTTCTTCGTGTGGCGTGCAGGCTCCCAAGGCCAACATGACGTCGGAAATCGACTCATTGGCTTATGCCATTGGCATGGCGCAGACCCAAGGCCTGAAATCTTACATGGTAGGTCGCCTGAACGTCGACACCGCCTACATGGCCGACTTTATCCGCGGCATCAACGAAGGCGCTTCCAAAACATCCAAGAGCGATGTGGCTTACCTCGCCGGACTTGGCATCGGACAGCAAATCGGCAATGGCATGATTAAACAAATCAACCAAGAAGTATTTGCCGGCGACTCAACCAAGAGCATCAGCAAGGATAACTTCATGGCAGGATTCATCGCCGGCACACTCGAGAAAGGCGGCCAGATGACGATGGAAGAGGCACAAGCCTTCACCCGCGAGAAGATGGAAGGCATCAAGGCTAAAGCCCTGAAAGAGAAATATGCCGACTACATCAAGAAGAACGAAGACTTCCTCGCTGCCAATAAGGAGAAAGAGGGCGTGTTGACAACCCCCAGCGGCTTGCAATACAAAATCTTGGTAAAAGGCACCGGTGAGATTCCTGCCGATAGCAGCAAAGTGAAGGTGAACTACAAAGGTATGCTCATCGACAGCACCGAGTTCGACAGCTCTTACAAGCGCAACGAACCCGCTACCTTCCGTGCCAACCAAGTGATTAAAGGCTGGACCGAAGCCCTGACCATGATGCCCGTAGGCTCGAAGTGGGAACTCTACATCCCGCAGGACTTGGCTTATGGCGACCGCGACATGGGCAAAATCAAGCCTTTCTCTACCCTCATCTTCGACGTGGAGCTGGTAAGCATCGAGAAAGACCAACCCAAAAAGAAATAATCACCCCAAAGTGATACACACATAAGCGAACGCCGTTATAATGAGCAATCATTATAACGGCGTTTCTCTTTGTAGTCGCAACTGCAAAAAGTTATCCCTTCCCTCGCTAAACGTTATCCCCATATCGCTAAGCACTGTGCCTGTATATGCGAACCGCTATTCGTTCCAAAGCAGTAAAAGTTTCATTCCACTATAGTAGAACGAAACTTTCACTACTTTGGAACGAAAGATTCACTATAGTGGAATGAATAGCTACTTGCACATTAGGGAATAGTGGTATGCGAACGAGGGAATAAAGTTTAGGCAACGGGGAAATAGCGCGTTACAACCCATAAAGCTTGACGTTGGAAGACGACAAACTGGTTGGTAGACCAGATAGGATCTGAGGTTTTTTAGTTCACGCAATGTGAGAATGTGGGGGTCAGCCCGAGAACCCAGTTGTAATGATGGCGTTGATTCGTTAAAAGATAACCTTTGCCCCATGAAGCAATGGGAAGTATTAAAGTTCACCAATACAGCAGGAGGGTATAGGGACGAGGACGTTTTCAACATTAGGAATCGGGGCATCATTCTGGAGTTCATTGAGTTCATCCGTGAGAAGATAACGCAGAAGATTTCGGATATAGAGCTGAAACTAATGGAATAGCGAAGACGGTGCATCAAGGAAAGGCAGCTCATCCGTACGGATGGGCTGCCCGCTTGCGCTTTTTGCCGGTCGGCCCCACCCGTTTTCGGTGCCGGGCACTCACCGAAAATGGGCGGGGTTACAAGGTATCTTTTTCTTTTTCCGTTCCTTCAACCACGGAGGGACGGCTCTTTTAGTTAAACATTGTCTAATGAAACGGTTTAGTTCCTCATTCACTTGTTTAATTGGAACATATATGTTACCTTTGTGACGTTCAATTAAAAAGAGATCTTTTGCATTATGAAATACTCCGAGTTTTACAAGCTGATAGAGGCCGCAGGCTGGACTATCAGAAAAGGGAAAGGACATTATAAATATGTTCACCCCGATTTCGATTTCTATATCGTAGTTGGCCGTCACAAAACTCAAGAAATTCCTCCTGGAACTCTTGAACGTATGCTGAAGGGAACTGGCTTGAAGAAGTCAAAAAACAAAGAGAAGAACTTGTAAAAGTTCCGCCACTCCCTTCGGGGAGTGGCTATAATTGAACATATTTAAAATCACAAAGTTATGAAAACAATTATCGCTGTTATCGAAAAAGCTAATGATGGAGGATATGCCATCTATGCTGATGAGGTGCAAGGGGCTTTTAGCTCTGGACTGACCGAACAAGAAGCCAAAAGTGAATTCTGCGAGGTTTTGGAAGGACAAGCGGAATTTTACAAAGAGAGGAAAGGGGAGTATCCTGATTGGTACGCAAATGGGTATAATGTGGAATACCGCTATGATATGTCGGCATTCTTTATGACGTTCCCCTTTATCAACGTGACGGAGTTCGCTAAATGCATTGGAGTTAATCCCTCTTTGATGCGGAAGTATAAAAGTGGATTGGTCGCCGCGGGAGAAAAACAGAAGAATCTAATTCAAGGGAAATTATCAGAAATAACAAGAAATTTAGAACGGGTGAAATTTGCATAAAGACACAGGATTTTTAATTGAACGCTAAAATCCCCTTCCCATTCTGAGTATTGAAGAGCTTCCACGAGTTGGAGGCTCTTTTTGCATAATCCGTTGCAAGCATTGTTCATTGCGAACTAAATATTGAAGGACAAGTTTTGGACAAGTATTTCTGCTCAAAAGTGAGCAGAAAAACCTTTTTTTAGTTCACGCAATGTGAAAATGTGGGATGCTTTTTAGGCGAGGCTTACTAACGTAAAACGCCGTTATAATGGAACTTTCAGCATTATAACGGCGTTTCTTTATGGTGGTGGACCAGCTAGGGCTTGAACCTAGGACCTCCAGATTATGAGTCTGTTGCTCTAACCAACTGAGCTACAAGTCCGATGTATCCGTCCTTCGGATGCGGTGACAAAAGTAATACATTCTATCGACTTACGCAAGCGGACGGTACAGAAAAACGCTTCAGAACTTGTAGGTACGCTTAGGATTCTTGGGGAACCAGCCCTTCTTCACTCGTTCTTCCTGTTCAAATACCTCTTTGATGGTCCAGAACGAGGAGAAGGCGAAGACCCCCAACAAAGAGGCTAATATGATATTCTCTACGCTAAACGAAGCGATCACCCCAGCTATACCGAGAAGCAGGAACACCCACCAGCAACGTGTACCCCAATAGTATTCGGCCTTCACCACTACGGGGTGGAACAAGCCAATGATGAGAAACGTGCAAATACCGATGAAGAGTCCAGCCAGATGATACGTTGTCAGAAGTTCCATACAGTTATTTTTCGGGGCGAATGGGTATTTCCTTCTTGATACTTTGCTCCAGCGAGATGAGCGTCTCGGTGGCTACTACCCCCGCTATCTCTTGCATCTTGTTGTTCAGCAAGTCCATCAGGTGCTCATTATCGCGTGCGTAAAGTTTTGTCAGCATAGTATACGGGCCGGTGGTGAAATGACACTCCACTATCTCAGGGATTTTCTCCAGTTCAGCCACCACGGATTTGTACATGGAGCCTTTCTCCAGCTTAATGCCGACATACGTACAAGTACGATACCCTAAGGATTTGGGGTTCACGTGGTAGCCCGATCCAACAATCACGCCCAAATCAATGAGTCGCTGCACGCGCTGGTGTATAGCGGCCCGCGACACTCCACACTCGGCGGCTACATCTTTAAATGGTATACGGGCGTTTTGAGAGATAATCTCTAATATCTGCCTATCCAAGTTGTCAATCTTTTCCATAATCATACCTTATTAGTTCTATGACCTTTATCAAAAAGTAAGCAAATATAGGTATTTATTTCAGTTCTACTTTCATTTTGAACAGAAAAATAGGGAAAAAGAAAGAGTGCTGACATTTTGCTCTTTCTTCTTCCCTTTCCAATTCCGACTTTGGCGTCTATACTACGCAGCGGATAATATTCAGGCTTCTATCCATGCAGCGAAAGCCGCAGCAAACTTCTGCAAGAACTTAGCCGTACCGTCGTTCACCAAGTTGCCTTGCTCGTCGAACAAGCCGGCTGCCCCCGAGAGATATACCTCTGGCTGCATCATCAACCGCACGTTGAGGAAAGCCAATGGCACACGCAAGGCACTGGCGCCCACCGCTCCACCGATATGCCCGATGCTTTGGGCGATGATGGCCCCCGGCTTGCCGTCCCAGAGGTTCTCGCCACGCGAGGCAATGTCGAGTGCATTCTTCAGCGCCGGCGCCAAGGAACGGTTGTACTCCGGCGTAGCAAACAAGAAAGCATCAAGACCTTTTACCTTCTCGCGAAACGCCATGAAGTCGGGACACACATTACCCGGCTGATCGAGATCCTCGTTGTAGTAAGGCAGTGCCCCTATTTCTACAAACTCTACATCATACTGTCCATTGAGGAAGCCGCACACGTAATTGGCGGCTTTTCTTGAATACGAGCCTTTGCGCAGACTTCCCACAAAGACTCCAATCTTTTTCTTTACCATTGTTTTATCGTTATTGTCGTTAATATATAAAACGTGTCGCTATCAAATAGCGGGCGCAAGTTACTGAAAAATATATAAGATTGGGGCGATTATAACATTCTTTATCTTACCACCAGCCCATGCGTTCTATTCATTTTATGGAATAGTTGCAAAAAAGCGTCTCCACGATTACCCCATTCCGCAAGTTCATGTGTCTTATTAGTACATTGATAAGAAAAAAAAGAGAAGATTTCTATGAGATTTCAAACGGACAACTTCAAGATAGCTGCCATCCTCGCAGCCCTCTTCACTCAGCCCAAGGTGAGCGAAAGGGAGGAGCATATACTCCACGAATGGATAAGTCAGCGTCTCGGCCGACAAAAGCTGTCCGAGCGTATTCTCGACGAAGCGCATTTCGAGAAGAATGAGGAGGAAATCCGCCAGTTCTCTTCGGAAGAGGCTTGGACAAAAGTATCGCCAAGCTTGGAAGGCACACAGTTGCCCCCGCACTTCTCATGGAAGAAAGAGGGATGGAAGATAGCCGCAACCATCTTGCTCCTCCTCATTCCGGCTTCTTATTTCGTGTGCAGCGGGCTGACTGAAACGGGCGACACCATTGCCACAGAGGCAAAGAGTTATTCGCTACCCGACATGCCAGCCACCATATTGAAGGCAAAGCAAGGCAAGAAGGACCGGTTGACGCTTTCCAGCGTCACACAAGTACGCTTTAACGCAGTGCCACAAATCTATACCGACTGGAAACGAGGAGAGTTTTCCTTTGCGAACGCTCCGCTGAAGGATGTCTTCTCGTACTTGTCCAAGTGGTACGATTTCGACTATAAGTTCGAAGACAAAGCGGCAGGGGAGGTACGTATTGGCGCTCGCCTCCAACGCTATCAAAATATGAACCGAATCATCAACCTGATAGACCAGCTTCCGGTTGTCGATGTAGACCAGCACGGGAATATGATTTACATATCCTCACAATAAAGTTCTCACACACAACCGACAGCAAACCGCGATGACAGACAAACGAGATTGAAAGAATAGTTTATTATATAAGATTAGTACACCATTAAACCATATTTTTAGTATGCGAACACAACCATGTTTCCCCACCCTACCCAGCAGAGGTATGCGTACGCAAGCATTTTGCTTGGGTAGTGCCGATTTTATGCTACAAGCATTGATATCTCTCATAACCAAGAAGAAGACAGCACAACACGTCATCATAGCCGGTTGCATACGCAACGGGAACGGGAAACTGTTGCCCGCCATCACTGCAGCCTTTTGGCACAAGCACTCTATCCAACCTTTTGTTTTCACCATTTTCAACAGAAGCAATACGCTGTACACCACTTTAGATGCCTCGTAGCAACGCTTCGGAGTATCCAAGGGTAAGTTATGCTCACACGCAAGCAATCACTTTATATACAGATTTTTCTTTCATGACAATAAGATAAATACATTAGATTACAGAAGAAAGCACTAACAACGTTCGTAAATTAAGCAACAGAAGGCTTACAATAGGCTTTAGTTAAGGTTATCAAGATAGAATCGTTAGGATAACAATTCAGCAATCGCCTTTCTCCTCGTCAGCAGTGATGCCACACGAGGAGGAGGCGATTCCTTCTTCTCAAAAGGTTTTATCTATCCACAAAGTGGTTTTACGGAGAAGTTTGTTGGCTGTAAAGGAGAAAATTGCTACCTTGCGCGCACTTAATTTTAAGATGGAACTCTGAATGAACCGTATCTTCCACGCACGCATCGTTTGGTACCAGTATTTCTTACTGACGGTGCTCACCATCAATGCCGTTGGCGCGTTCTGGGTAAAAGCAGCCATGATAGGCCTCATCTTCGCCCTGCTTCTCCTTGTCATTATCGAACGCATCATACACACTACCTATACCGTGACGGCCAATGACGATTTGGTTGTGTACGTGGGACGTTTCGCCCGCAAACGCATCATCCCCATCGTCGACATCACCGCCATAGAGCGCTACCGGTCCATGAAATTCGGCCGCTTCTCGGTGGCCAACTACCTACTCATCAGCTACGGCAACAACAAGTTCGTGGCCCTCATGCCGACGAAGGAGGCTGAGTTTATCGAACTGATGCAGGAGCGGATGGAGAGGCCAAGAAAGGAAACAATCAGCTAACAAGCATAAAAAGGATATTATGAAATACCAACTCATCATCATTGGCGGCGGCCCAGCGGGTTACACAGCTGCCGAGACAGCCGGTAAGGCCGGCTTGAGCGTGTTGCTCATCGAGAAAAAAAATTTAGGCGGCGTATGCCTCAACGAGGGATGCATACCTACCAAAACGTTACTCTACTCCGCCAAGACTTATGACGCTGCCCGACATGCCTCGAAGTATGCCGTCGGCACTGGAGAGGTGACTTTCGACCTACCCAAAATCATCGCCCGAAAGAGCAAGATAGTACGCAAGCTGGTACTGGGCATCAAAGCCAAACTCACGTCGGCCGGCGTGACGATGGTGACAGGCGAGGCCTCTATCACCGACCAGCATACCGTCCGCTGCGGCGAGGAGACCTACGAAGCCGAGAACCTGCTACTTTGCACCGGCTCGGAGACCTTCATCCCCCCCATTGCCGGCATCGCCGACGTGGACTATTGGACACATCGCGAAGCGTTGGAATGCAAGGAGCTACCGGCCTCGCTCGTCATCGTAGGTGGCGGAGTGATAGGGATGGAGTTTGCCTCCTTCTTCAACAGCCTCGGTACGGAAGTGACGGTAGTAGAGATGCTGCCTGAGATATTGACCGGCATGGACCGCGAGTTGTCCGCCCTGCTGCGAGCCGAATATGCCAAGCGAGGCATCCGGTTCCTGACGCAGACCAAGGTAACGGGATTCGCCCAAACGGCAGAAGGCATCACCGTGACATACGAAGCGGGCGAGGGCACTGGCTGCGTAACAGGCCAACGGTTGCTGATGAGCGTAGGGCGACGACCGACAACCCGAGGCTTTGGACTGGAGAACCTCGCATTGGCCGTCGACGAACGAGGCCGCGTGAAAGTTGACCCACAAATGCGCACCTCTTTGCCCAACGTCTTTGCCTGCGGTGATCTCACCGGATTCTCGCTGCTGGCACACACGGCCGTACGCGAGGCCGAAGTAGCGGTACACACCCTCCTCGGCAAGGACGACCGGATGAGTTACCGAGCCATCCCCGGCGTAGTGTACACCAATCCGGAGATAGCCGGCGTAGGTGAGACGGAAGAGTCGGCTGCCACCCAAGGCATCGCATACCGGGTGGTGAAGTTGCCGATGGCTTACTCCGGACGCTTTGTGGCCGAGAATGAAGGAGTGAATGGCCTCTGCAAAGTGCTATTCGACGAGCAGGAACGAATCATCGGCGCACACGTGCTGGGCAACCCCGCCTCGGAAATCATCACCCTAGCAGGCATGGCCATTGAGCTGGGGCTGACGGCAAGCGAGTGGAAACGTATCGTCTTCCCACATCCTACGGTGAGCGAGATTTTTAAAGAAGCTCTCTAACTAAGAAAGCAAAACATCATGAAGACTACACGAATTATGACATGCAGCGATGCCGCGCAAGCACACATCGTGCAAGGAGCATTGGCCAACGAGCAAATCGCTTCCATGCTGCAAAACGAAAACTTTTCGAGCCTCTACCCTACCCACGTCAGCGCCACCTCGGGCGTAGATGTGCTGGTGTACGAAAAGGACAAAGAAGCCGCCCTACAACTGCTGGAGGAAAACGGCATGATAGGCGACGACCTGAGCTACTGTCCGCGGTGTGGATCCGCCCACATCCGGTTGGTCCACAAGAGAGGGAAACAGCTGAGAGCTTGGATAGCCGCCTTCTGCGCCTTGATGGCAGCCTCGCCCTTGGGGAAAAACTGTGCTTATTGGGAGTTCATCTGCGATGAGTGCAAGGAGCGCTTCGAGTCGCCCGTAGGGAAGAAGAAAAGCCGGGAAGGTGTATGAGAATAATACGACGCCAAGCATTAGGACTACTGCTGCTACTCCCCACGTTGGCGTGGGGGCAATCGCAACCAGCCTCCCTACCGAAAATTGACTCGCTGATAAAACGAATGCTGCCTGCAGGCTCCGAGGTCGGCATCGCTGCCTACGACCTCACGGCACGCCAACCACTCTATGCTTATCGAGCCGACAAACTCTCCCGACCCGCCTCGACCTTGAAGCTACTGACAGCCATCACCGCCCTCTCACAGCCGAATGCCGACACACCGTTTCGCACGGAGGTACGGCACGACGGGGTGATAGTCGGTGATACGCTGCATGGCAACCTCTATGTGGTGGGTGGCTTCGACCCCGAGTTCGACAACGTGGCGATGGACTCGCTGGTGGCGCAAACCGCCACGGCACCCTTCTCTGTCATCACCGGACGGGTATATGCCGACATCTCACTGAAAGACTCCCTATACTGGGGACAGGGATGGGCGTGGGACGATGCACCGGCCGCCTTCCAACCTTACCTCTCGCCCTTGATGCTTTGCAAGGGGACGGTGGAGGTGACGGCCATCCCTTCTACCGTAACGGGCCAGCCGGCCACACTCTTATGCAAGCCCACCTCCTCCTTCTATAGTGTGCGCAACGAAACCCGGAGCCGCACTCCGGAGGCTGGCGACTTTATCCTGACCAGAGACTGGATGGAACAAGGCAACAGGTTGGTGGTGCAAGGAAACATCGCCGGCCTTCGGAAAGGACAGGTGAGCATCTACGACTCCCCCCGCTACTTCCTCCGCACCTTCCTCGACCGTTTGCACACCCAAGGCATCAGTACTTCCGACTCGCTTTGCTTCGCCGAGCTACCAGCCGACAGCGATAGCCTAAGCTCCTTCCCCATACTGGCCAGTTGGCAGACTCCCTTGCAAACAGTGCTCGACCAACTCATGAAGCATAGCGACAACCTGAACGCTGAGGCCCTGCTCTGCCGCATCGGCGCACAAGCCTCTGGCAGAAAGCACATCAGTGCCGAAGACGGCATCGTGGAAATCATGAAGTTAGTGCGGCAACTGGGCCATAACCCGAAAGACTACAAGATAGCCGACGGTTGTGGCCTGTCCAACTACAATTATCTGTCTCCCACGTTGCTGGTCGACTTCTTAAAGTTCGCTTACTCCCGCACGGACATTTTCAGCAAGCTCTACAAAGCCCTCCCAATAGGTGGCGTAGACGGAACCCTGAAGTATCGGATGCCCAAACCTCCCACACGGGGCAATGTACATGCCAAGACCGGATCCTTCACCGCCATCAATGCCTTGGCCGGCTACCTAAGGCGGAAGGATGGACACGAGATAGCGTTCACCATCATGAACCAAAACGTGCTATCGGCCTCACAAGCGCGCGCATTCCAAGACAAGGTATGTGAGGCGCTGATAGCCCAATAAAATAGCCAAGCAGCGTGAAGGCATCGGCCTTTCACTCCACTTGGCTACTCTTTAATACGGTTGGCTAAACGAAAGCCCGTTTACTTCATCAGGTAGTCGCTCCAGTTGGTGTTGCGCATGTCACCACTCTTGGCAAACTCGGCATGCATACCCAGCGCGCCCGGGATGAGCTGCGGGGTCTGGTTACGGTCGCCGGCCAGCTTGACGTAGTCCCACAAGAGCTGCTTGTATTCGGGATGCACGCAGTTCTCGATAATGGCTTCCGCACGTTGCTTGGGGCTTTTGCCACGAAGGTCGGCCACACCTTGCTCGGTGATGATGATGTTGACCGAGTGCTCGCTGTGGTCCACATGCGGTACCATCGGCACAATGGCGCTAATCATACCCTCTTTGGCTACCGAGGGGCAGGTGAAGATGGAGATGTAGGCGTTGCGGGTGAAGTCGCCCGAGCCTCCAATACCGTTCATCATCTTCGTGCCGCCGATGTGGGTGGAGTTTACGTTGCCATAGAGGTCGGCCTCAATGGCGGTGTTGATGGAGATGACGCCCAAACGGCGAACCACTTCGGGGTTGTTGGAGACTTCCGACGGACGGAGCACCAGCTTGTCGCGGAAGAAGTCCATGTCTTGGTAGATGCCGTCGAGACACTCGTTGGTGACGGTGAGCGAGCAGGTGCTACCAAACTTCACGCGTCCTTGGCGGATAAGCCCTACCACCGCGTCTTGCAACACTTCGGTGTACATCTCGAACGGAGGGATGGTCGTGTCGCGCCCCAGTGCGCCCAGCACGGCGTTGGCGATGTTGCCCACACCCGACTGCAGCGGTAGGAACGTAGAAGGGATGATGCCCCGCTTGAGGTCGGATGCCAAGAAGTCGGCCACGTTCTGACCAATCTGGTCGGTGATGGGGTCGGCCTCAGAGAAGGAACGAGCCTCATCGGGCCAGTTGGTCTCTACCACGCCTACAATCTTCTTCGGGTCGACTTGGATATACGGCTTGCCGATGCGATCGCTGGGCTTGTAAATAGGAATTTCGCGACGATAGGGAGGGTCGAGCAACTCGTACACATCGTGCAACCCCATGCCCGTCTTGCTGTGGGCAGCGTTCAGCTCCACGATAATCTTGTCGGCCAGTCGGCAAAGCGTAGGAGAGATACCTCCGGCTGCCGTCAGGTACAGCTTGCCGTCGGGCGTCAGCTCGCACGCCTCGATGATGGCGACATCAACCTTACCCATGAATCCGTAGCGCACTTCCTGCGCCATCTGCGACAGATGGATGTCGTTGTAGGCTATCTCGCCACTATTGACAGCCTTCCGAAAGTCCTTGTTAGTAGTATAAGGTGCGCGATAGCGGATGGCTTTGGCGCGCGACAGGATGCCGTCGCACGACTCGCCCGTGGATGCCCCCGTGAATATTCCTACTTGGAACGGGTGGCCTTTGGCGTGTTCCTCTTCTGCTATTTTTGCCAATGCGGCCGTAGTGGCCTTGGCTGTTCCGGCGGGCGTGAATCCGCTCAAGCCAATGTTGTAGCCATTTTTAATCAGGCTGGCAGCTTCTGCTGCCGAAATGCGATTGAATGCCATAATTCGTGTATAAAATACGATATTTAGTTTGATTAATATTTCCGTTGCAGGATTTCACTCCAGACGATGGCCCGACGCGCTTGTTCGGCCGAATGGAGCCGAAAATCTTCAGTAGTTTCCTCTGCCGTAGTGATGGGTATGTAAGGAGAGTCGTGAGGGGTTGTCTTGGGGACAGTGGAAGGATGTGCTGTTTTCTTGGAGGGGGAATTGATGGGGGAGGAGGCAGGGGTTTGTTCGAAAGGGATAGGTTGGAGCAAATCGTCCAACATTCCGGTTCTGCCCCAAGGCACAGGAGTAGCATCGGGCGCTACTTCGTCCGCAGTAGGAACGTGGGGGAGGTGAGACTTTCTCGGCAACGCTTGTTCCTGCGTTTTCTTCTTACCGACCTCTTTTATTATGCCTATCAGCACAACACCTACGATGATGAGAATATTCCAGAAATCGTCCATATATTCTTCTATTAATAAACTTCTGCCAAAATCAAGTGCCAAAGATACGCATTTTATTGTTGCGTACAAAAAGAAAAAGGGGCAGCTTCACAGCTCCCCCTATTTTTTAACCTAAACCTTAACTATGAAAAAATCTAATGTTTCTTTCAGGAGACAAAAGTGAGGTTTTTTATTGAGATAGCCAAGAAAGTTAGCCAAAAAGTTCACGCACTTAACATTTATTACAAGTTTTAGCGCGATATTGTAACTAATCGCCCTCCTTTATACTACTTTTAGCGTTATTTCCCCCTTCGCTTCACCACAGTTTTGAAAGCGAAGCCGTATCTTTGCAGCGAATATTCATTTTATAGTAAAGCATTATCTTATGACGAACGAAGCAACGGGAACGGACTTTAAATCCGCCACTGTAGAAGACAACAAGAGGTTGTTTATCGAAACCTACGGCTGCCAAATGAATGTGGCCGACAGCGAGGTGATAGCCTCTGTGATGGAGATGGCCGGCTACTCTGCAGCCGAAACGCTCGAGGAGGCCGACGCCGTGTTCCTCAACACCTGCTCCATCCGCGACAACGCAGAGCAGAAGATTTTCAACCGCCTCGACTTCTTCCACTCCATGAAGAAGAAGCGCCCGCACCTGATAGTAGGCGTGCTGGGGTGCATGGCCGAACGGGTGAAGGACGACCTGATAGCCAACCACCACGTAGACCTCGTGGTAGGTCCCGACGCCTACCTGACCCTGCCCGACCTGATAGCTGCCGTGGAGGCGGGCGAGAAAGCCATCAATGTGGAGCTGTCGACCACAGAGACCTACCGCGACGTCATCCCGTCGCGCATCTGCGGCAACCACATCTCCGGATTCGTCTCCATCATGCGCGGATGCAACAACTTCTGCACCTACTGCATCGTGCCTTACACCCGCGGGCGAGAGCGCAGCAGGGATGTGGAGAGCATCCTCAACGAAGTAGCCGACCTCTCCGCCAAGGGTTATAAAGAGGTAACCTTACTGGGGCAGAACGTCAACTCCTATCGTTTCGAGCGCCCCACGGGAGAGGTGGTTTCCTTCCCCGAGCTGCTCCGTCTCGTGGCCCGCTCCGTGCCCGCCATGCGCGTGCGTTTCACAACCTCCCACCCCAAGGACATGAGCGACGAGACCCTCTATGTGATAGCCCAAGAGCCTAACGTATGCCGCCACATCCACCTGCCCGTACAGAGTGGAAGCTCACGCATCCTCCGCCTGATGAACCGCAAATATACCCGTGAATGGTACCTCGAACGGGTGGCTGCCATCAAGCGTATCATTCCCGACTGTGGCCTGAGTACCGACATCTTCGCCGGCTTCCATTCCGAAACGGAAGAAGACCACCAACTATCACTCTCACTGATGGAAGCTTGCGGATACGACTCTGCCTTCATGTTCAAATACTCCGAACGTCCCGGAACGTATGCCTCCAAACGCCTGCCCGACGATGTCCCCGAAGAGGTAAAGGTACGTCGCCTCAACGAAATCATCGCCTTGCAAAACCAACTCTCGGCCGCTTCCAACGAACGTTGCGTCGGTCGCACCTACGAGGTACTGGTCGAAGGGGTGTCCAAGCGTTCGCGCGAGCAGCTCTTCGGCCGCACGGAACAAAACCGGGTGGTAGTATTCGACCGTGGCACCCATCGCATCGGCGACTTGGTGAATGTACGCATCACCGAGTCCAGCTCCGCCACACTAAAAGGAATCGAAGAATAGGTCGCAAAAGCCCACGTAGAAAGCATTCGGCTTGTTTTGCCACAGAGATGGCAAAACAAGCCGAATCTTTTTTCCCTGAAATGTTTGGTAAAAGAATGAATCGCCCCTCTCTTGCTAATAGAATCAACTAAAGATGGAGAGAAACCAATAGTTGACTCACAAGATAAAATCATTGACGGGAAGCACGAATACCTATTATACAGGTTCCGCGCCCCCTCACTTATAGAAAGAAAATGAGTATAACTAAATTTTAAGGTAAGAAATGAAAAAGAGAGTTTTTTTGGCGGCAGCTTTAGCCGCTGTTGTTGGGATGGCCAACGGGCAGAATCTACTCGATGGCAATAAGGCAAAAGACAATTGGTCCCTCGGACTGAACGTGGGTGGTATTACTCCCCTTACTCACTCCGCTTTTTGGAAAAACATGCGCCCCGAAATAGGATTGGAACTTGGCAAACAGTTCACTCCCGTCTTCGGACTGAGTGTAGAAGGTATGTTTGGAATCAACACCAGCTATGGTTATAGTAGCACAGCTATCGACAACTCCAACCTCAGTATGTTGGGCCGCGTCAACCTATTCAACTGGCTTGGTGGTTACAAAGGCTATCCTCGCGTATTCGAAATGGAATTGGTCGGCGGCATGGGCTGGGGACATGCTTATATCGCCAATAGCGACGATGCCAACTACGCTACATCCAAAGTAGGTTTGAATTTCAACTTCAACTTGGGTTCCAAGGAACAGAAAATCTGGACACTGGCGTTCAAGCCCGCTTTGGTGTACAACCTCGAAGGACAAGATATGTACGGAGAGGTGAAAGGTGCACGCTACAACGCCAACTATGCCGCTGTAGAGTTGCTGGCCGGATTGACCTACCACTTCAAGAACAGCAACGGCAAGCACTACATGACGTGGGCTAAACGCTACGACCAAGCTGAGATTGACGCCCTGAACGGCAAGATTAACGACCTGCGTGCCGACTCACAGAACAAGCTGGATGCCGCCAACCAGAAGATTTCCGACTTGGAGAACCAACTGAATGATTGCAGCAACCAACTATCCGCTTGCCAAAACAAGAAACCGCAGGTTCAGACTGTAAAAGAGACCAACCAAACGTTGGAGTCAGTAGTCACCTTCCGCCAGGGACGCGCTACCATCGACGCTTCGCAGCTGCCTAACGTTGAGCGTATCGCCACCTACCTGAAGAACCACAAGAACGCTGCTGTCTCTATCAAAGGATATGCATCGCCCGAAGGTAGTGCCGAAGCCAACGCACGCATCGCCAAGCAACGCGCCGAGGCTGTGAAGACCTTGCTCGTCAACAAATACAAGATTGCTGCCAACCGCATCGAAGCCGAAGGTCAAGGTGTAGGCAACATGTTCGAGGAGCCGGATTGGAACCGCGTCAGCATTTGCACCATCGACAAGAAATAAAAAGAATACAATAAGAAGCAGAGAGAAGTATAACTCAGAATTAACTCAGAACAGTAAGGACCAGAAGGACAAATCCCTTCTTTACACACAAACAGCCTAAACCGAAACGGGAACGGGCGGGAAGCAAATAGAATATGCTTCTCGCCCGTTCATTTTTATCCCCGTAAGGAGATTGGGAGTTTGAGGTACAATTGATATTCCGCAGGCAAGCGCCCTTAGGCTTTCGCACGCGATTTCCGCCCGTAGAAGAACATAAAGTAGATGCCTATGATGACAAACGGGACGCTAAGCAGCTGCCCCATATTGAGCGGCATACTTGCCTCGAACGCCTCTTGGTTCTCCTTCAGGAACTCGATGAAGAAGCGGAACGTGAAGATATAGGTGAGGCACAGGCCGAAGAAGAAGCCCGGATGGAGCGTCCGGCTATATTTTTTGTAGAGGTAGATCATGATAAAGAAGAGGAGGAGATAAGCGATGGCCTCGTAGAGCTGTGCCGGATGCCGCGGCTGCATGTCCACCCGCTCGAAGATGAACGCCCAAGGCATGTCGGTAGGTTTGCCGATGATTTCAGAATTCATCAGGTTGGCCAAGCGGATGCAGCAGGCCGTAGCGGGGGTAGCCACGGCTATCATGTCGAGCACGTCGACGTAGCGCATCTTCGTCTTGCGGCAGTAGAGCCACAGGGCCACGATGAGGCCGATGGTGCCTCCATGGCTGGCAAGACCCTCGTAACCGGTGAACTTCCAGCCACCGGCAGGCAATATCTTGATAGGTAGCACCATCTCCACAATGCCCTGCAGGCTGGTGAGGTAACGTTCCGGGTCGTAGAAGAAGCAATGTCCCAGTCGCGCCCCGATAAGCACACCAAAGAAGCAGTAAAAGAAAAGCGGTTCAAACGTCTTATCGCTTATCTTCTTATCGCGATACTGGTAATGGACAATGAGGTAAGCAAAGAAGATGCCAACTGCCCACAGCAAGCCGTAATAACGGATGGGTAAGCCAAAGAGACTGAACAGCTCCGGATTGGGATTCCAAGGAATGGTAAGGAGTGAATGCATATCGTTTATTGTTTATTCAGTTATTACTCGAATTTCTGCGCCACCATCCGGTACGTAGGGACTTCCACCCCGTGCGCCTCGGCAGCTTCAATCAGGTCGAACAGTAAGCCTTGTATCTCCGACTCGTGCCCCCGCGCCAAGTCCTTCTGTAGCGAAGCGGTGCTCACGGGGTCTATCTTGTCGATGATGCTTAGGTTGTAGTCCACAAGGTCATCGGGGATGCTGATGCCCAATCGGCGGCCCAGTTCAGCGCTCTCGCGAGAGAGTCCGGTGAAGGTATCGCGTACCTCACCCGCCCGCTGCACTGCGCCCATGGGCACGTCGTAGTAAGCGCCTGTAAGTGCCATGGCCGAGATGAACGACCACTTGACGAAGGTATCGCGGTTGATGTCGTCGGAGATGACAGCCTTGATGCCGCTCTCCTGCAAGTCGTCGCGTACGGTCTCCAAAGTCCCGGCCGACACCGCCGTACCTTTGTGCGCCCCATATACCAAGCGGAAACCCTTACCTTGCTGGGTCACTTCACCGGTGCCCGAGACAAAGCCAACAATGTAGATGCAGCCATCGAGCACCGTCACCCCGGGCACCAAACGTTGAATGCGTGGTCCGGTACCATAGACGTTGAGGATAGGAATCACCACCGTCCGCTCGTGCGATGCCCTAAGGATTAGTTCGGTAATGGAGCCGATGGAGTATCCTTTCACGCAGACAAAGATTACATCGGCCTTGCCCTTGTACTCCTCCGCCGTAGTGGCAGGGATGTGGAGCGTATGCTCCCCTTTCAGGTCCGAATGGAGCTTCAGCCCATTCGTCTGTATAGCTTGCAGATGGGCACCTCGTGCGATACAGGCCACCTCCTTCCCGGCCAGCGACAGGAAGCCTGCGATGCAGCCCCCTACCCCTCCGGTTCCTATGATGAGATATTTCATAAGTGCTTACTATCCTACTTAACTACCTTGACTACTTACTACTCTAACGACTACCTACTAACGCCTACACGTTGAACCGGAAGTGCATGATGTCTCCGTCCTGCACCACGTACTCCTTGCCTTCCACGCCCAGCTTGCCAGCCTCGCGCACGGCAGCCTCCGAACCGTATTGGATGAAGTCGTCGTACTTGATGACCTCGGCACGGATAAAACCCTTCTCGAAGTCGGTATGGATGACACCGGCACACTGCGGGGCCTTCCATCCCTTCTCGTAGGTCCAAGCTCGTACCTCCATCTCGCCGGCAGTGAAGTAGGTCTCAAGGTTCAGTAGCTTATAGGCCGACTTGATGAGGCGTGACACGCCCGACTCCTCCAGCCCTACCTCAGCGAGGAACATCTGCCGGTCTTCGTACGTCTCCAGCTCAGCAATGTCAGCCTCCGTCTTGGCAGCCACCACCAGTATCTCGGCGTTCTCGTCCTTCACCGCTTGGCGCACCTGTTCCACGTAAGCGTTGCCCGTGGCGGCGCTGGCCTCATCCACGTTGCAGACGTACATCACCGGCTTGGCAGTGAGCAGGAATAGCTCGTGCGCTATCTTCTGCTCATCCTTGGTCTCGAAGGAGACCGTACGTGCCGAACGGCCTTGCTCCAGCGCGGCCTTATACTGTACCAGCACGTCGTAAGCCTGTTTGGCTGCTTTGTCGCCACCGGTCTGCGCCTGTTTCTGCACCTTCTGCAAGCGACTCTCCACTGTCTCAAGATCCTTGAGTTGCAGCTCGTAGTCGATGATTTCCTTGTCGCGCACGGGGTTCACGCTGCCATCCACATGCGTCACGTTCTCGTCGTCAAAGCAGCGCAGCACGTGGATGATGGCATCCGTCTCGCGGATATTGGCCAGGAACTTATTGCCCAGCCCTTCGCCCTTGCTGGCGCCTTTCACCAACCCGGCGATGTCGACAATCTCCACAGTAGTGGGAACGATACGTCCCGGGTGCACCAGCTCGGCCAGTTTATTGAGTCGTTCGTCGGGCACGGTAATCACGCCCACGTTCGGTTCTATCGTACAAAAAGGGAAGTTTGCCGCCTGCGCCTTCGCGTTCGACAAACAATTGAAAAGAGTCGACTTACCCACGTTGGGGAGGCCGACGATACCACATTGCAATGCCATTATATCACTATAGATTAATCGTTAATGCCACAAAGGTAATGCTTTTTCCCTTATGCTCAACGCTATCGGACATCTTTTAAGGCACCAAAGCCTACCTCCCTATGATGAGCGCCCTACCATTTTTAGTCATTTATCACCCACTCTCCTACGTTCCGTGTCTTCTCGTCGAAGCAGATGCCTATCTTGAACAGCTGGCGCGCGTCGGCGCTGAAGGGCAGGGCGTACTGCTTCTCCTCTATCTGACGCATGGCCTCCTCGGCAGTGCCGTGCAGCTTGAATTCCATGACGTAGATGTAGTGGTCCGTCTGCACCACGAGGTCCACGCGCCCATGGCTGGTGCGGTACTCCACCTGGGCGTAGAAACCCGTCAGGCGGAAGAGGATAAAGAGGATATTCTGGTAGTGCACCTCGAGGTCGCCTCCCGCCAGCTCGTACGAGGTGTCGGCGAAGAATGCCCGTAGGCGGGTGAGGAACGCCTCCGGTTTGCCGGCGCGCACCTCACGGATGAAATGTTCCACGTTGAAGGAGGAGGTGTACTCGTTCGTGCTGGAATAGAAAGGAAGGATATATTCCAAAAATCCCTGCTCCACTTCCCGATTGGGGAATCCCAGCCGGTAGCTGCCGAACAG
>JAISIX010000235.1 GCA_031261805.1 Mediterranea sp. (in: CFB group bacteria) | reverse complement strand
AAGCCGGCGCCGCCGGCGGATACCGTCACGCACAAGTACTCATCTACGACCATGAGGGCGAAGAGGAAGACTACCTCGACGCCCAAACCCAACACAACACATTCGACCTGACGGACTTGTTCTTCCGTATAGGCTACCGGTTTTAATCCCCCAAAGAATGATTCGATGAAAAAGTTACTATATATATTTCTACTGCTGGGAGGCACTTACTCCTGCGTGGAAGAAGACATGGAGACGCGTGACACGCGCATCCTTTACGATTGGAGCAGCGATGCCCACCAACCTGCCGACGGGATGGCATTGCGCCTCTTCCCCGAAGATGGTTCCATTCCCCTCGCGTTCCGGACCAACAACGAGGGTTATACCGGCGGACGACTTCCTGCGGATAGCTACCAGGCCTTGGCTTTCAACACGGAGGTGGAAGGGGTGGAGCTGACCGATACGACCGATTATGAAGGTGCCATGGCGCACGCCCTGCCTCAAGAGGGAATGCCCCTAATAGACGGCTTGCCCCTGATGCGCCCTGTCGGTTGGCTCTATGCCGCGTACGACGGTGCATTGAGAGTCACATCGGCCGTAGGTACCGAAGAGCATCACTTAGCCGTCCACCCGTTGAGTGCCCACATCCAGGTCAACATTACCAACCTGACATCCACTCCTCTTGATAGTGTGCGCTGCCTCTTGCGTGGCTTGGTACTCTCACGCCAACTATGCGGAGGGACGGCACATTTCGACGAGGGGATGGGAGCTTATCGGCTGGAGGAAGCCTTCGATGCCGATGGCCGTGCAGCGGGTGTAGTACCTTGTCTGGGCGTCTACAACCCCAACCCCACCGGCTCGCTCTTGCGCTACGACAATCTCTGTACGCTCGACCTCATCTTTCCGTCCCACGTAGTGGTTCGAAAAGAGATCAGCCTCTCCGAACAGCTGGTAGAGGCGATGGGAGGCGACGACCTATCAGTAGCCATAGCCATCAACCTCAAGCTTGAGGGCGACCTCGGTGGCAACCTTCATGTGGATGTCAACGTATCCCCTTGGGAAGCAGGCGACGAGATACATTGGGGCGTATAGTTCCCTCTCTCATGAATAGATTTAGATAATATATCATCAACCAACAAAAAGAGTATTGAAAGTATGAAAAGAGTATTTTATTCAGTATGCATGATGACCGCCTTCGCGCTGGCCTCGTGCAGCAACGACGAGAATGTCCTTCCCCAACAACCGGGAGAGAACACCGCCATGGATGCCAAGCTGTCCATCCAGCTCGATGGCATCAACCAGTCATTCACCCGTTCCGAAGGAGAGACCAACGGCACGGCATTGCTCACCAACGAGGACAAAATCTCCAACGCCGTGATTGGTATCTTCTCCTCCACAGGGAGAACCAAGCTCATCACCAAGGCTACGGTGGGTACCGACAACAAGCTGGAGACCATCGCCTGCCCTGCGGGCGACGGCTGCACGGTGGCCGTCTGCACCAATGTCTCTGATGCCGCCGTGAGCGACCTCAAAGCCGCCACAGACATCATCGGATTCGAGCACGTCAGGCTGAACCTGGCCCAGACAGTACCCGGTGGTACCTATTCGAACGATAATGCGACCTACACCACCACTGGCTACCAAGATGGCTCGTGGCTGCCCATGTACGGCGAAACGGCCGATGTCACCATCACTGCAGGCGAGGAAGCCACAGCGACCATCAATGTCAGCCGCTTGGTAGCACGTGTATCCCTCAAAAGCATCGGCTTCAGCCACGATGGGTTCGACTTGGGTACAGGAACGTTCCAGCTGAAGAAGATTACCATGTTTTCCGCCGCCTCGCAAACGTGGGCCAGTCCAACAAGTCTCTGGTTGTCGAACGAGGGCAATGCCGCCCAGTCCGCCGCAACTTCAATGCCTGACATGAACCACTATGTTTATAGCTTCTTAGGGCACGATGTCACGGGCAATGACAAGGTGTACACCCAGCCGTTTAGCGACCCCGGCGAAGCGTTCCTTCGTGGCGGCTATCGCGACCTGTTAGAAGAGGGGGAGAACTTCTACTTCTACGTGTTTGGCAACACCGTCGACGATCCGCAGAAGCAGACCCAGATGATGCTCGTGGGCGACTACAAGGAGGATGCCGATGCCACCGCCACGACGATGTATTATGCCGTACCGTTCAAGGTAGAACCCAACCATACCTACGATGTCACGCTGACATTGCTTGGCAAAGGTAGCGACACCCCTACGAACAATGGCACGATGACCGCCACCGTCAAGGTTGACGCTTGGGAAGCCGGCGATGCCATCAACGGCAACGTAGGCGAGTAAAAACAGCCTGCAAACCTAAAACAACCATAGAATCAACGGCTCTGCCTGCCCCAACCAAACGATAGGGCAGGCAGACCCTTGATTCTATCTAAAACTCAAATAGGAGAAAGAAAATGCAACTCAGAGGACTGATAGCTTACGCCTTGACAGCGTATGCTTTACTGGGATGTACGGACAATCCGGACACCCCTTTGCTGTTGGATGCACCTGTCACCATTGGCCTCCAGACAGAGCCTGCGGGAGCATCCACACGTACGCCGTACGACATCACCACCCCCACTGCCACGCAACCGCTGAAGGCCTATGTGCTGGGCAGTACCACACAAGGCGACTACACCTCGCCCTACCTCTGCGACTGGGTAGAATGGACCAGCGGACATGCCACGACGTTCGAAGGCGGAACGGTCAGTTATCAATATCCTGCGGAAGACTCCCCGCTCTACCTCATCGGGCTGTATCCCTACACCCATGCCACCACAGGGGCGGGCTGGTCGCAAACCACGGCAGGGACACCTTCGGCCGCAGGCGAGGGCAACCGTTTTGTAGGCATCATCGACGGGAAGACCGACCTGATGGTAGCGGATGAGGTACACCACACGGCCAGCGAGGCCATCGCCTCACCCGCTTCCCTCGAATTTAGGCACTTGGGCACCAAGCTCACGCTTTGCCTGAAGGCCAACTCGCAAACCGCCATCGACTACTGGGGCAAGGTGACCGGACTGACGCTCGCCCACGCCGGGCACGGCAGCACCACGACACCCGCCACGCAAGCCACCGTGGAGATAGCCGACAAGGATGCCACCACCATCAGCTGGGGCACACCCGCCGAAGCTCCCCTACCCTTCTACGCCTACAACGGCACGACCTACAACGATGCCACGCCGCTCTCGAGCGGAGCCTCGCTCCCTCTCTCCACTACCGCCACCCCGGTAGGTTATATCATCGCGCCCGCCATCACTCCTGCCGGCGATGCCGACTACGTGATACGGGTGACCACAGAGAAGTACACCGACGGCATAGACGTAAACATAGATATCCCCACCGGGACAACCACCATGGGCATGGCATATAGCCTTACCCTGAACTTCAACAAGACCAAACTCCTCATAGCGCTCGAGGCGTTCGGCACAATCCATTGGAAACCATTCGAACCCGCTGGAGGGAGGCCGACAGAGGATGTAGAGCTTCCCTCGGGCACGTGGGCCACGTCCAACATCTACTGGAAGCCCGACGCCAACGACCCCACCCAAGGTATCCTCACTTTCGACAAGCCGGGCTTGGCACCGCCCCGACAAGACAAGATGTACCAAGGGTTGTACTTCCCATGGGGGTCGCTCATCGGTATCGCGCCAGTCGATGGCATGAACACCCTAACCGGTGTCATCTATGTACCCGCCAAGACCCCTGGTCGCACCTACCGCAAGAGCACCATGGGTGACGAGGGATATACCAATATAGTTCCTTGTGGTTACCAAAATAGCAACCAACCCATTGACGAATCGGGCGAGCTGGAGGAATCAACCGTCAACGGAGCGACAGCCTATTCGGGCGACATCTGCGCCTACATCACCCAAGGAGAGTGGCGCTTGCCAAAGACATGGGACTTCGGTCAATACAACGGTAATGTAGTGAACTACGTTGATGAAAGCAATCCCGCCACCAAGCTTGCAGGCTGGATTAAGAGCACCAGCTGGGACGAAAGCAAAATTGTAGAAAGTGGGGACCCGGCAGCCGGCACATATATAAAAATGCCACAGAACTATTGCACCCAGACGAAGTATGTCATCGACCCCTCCATTAAGCTCGTTTCGCTACCGGCCGGCGGAGCATATAGTAATCTTAACACCGATATTGGAAAGGCTGGTGCTTATTGGACAGCCTTTCCTCAAGGAAGTAACCTGTTTAACGCAACCTTGTTCTATTTCAGTAACCTATCCGCATCTACGCAGAATTGTGATAAGACCTTTTATACCCCCATCCGCTGCGTGAAGAAATAACAATAAAAGAAAGGAGACCCAAGATGATACAAATCCATAAACTCTGGGGCTACGCCTTGGCGGCGTGCGCCCTTTGGGGCTGCTCACAGGAACAGGAGTGGCAACCCACCCCGTCGGACATACCCCTGACCATGAGTGTCAAGCTTGCCCCGACAGGCCATGCGGGCAGCGACACACGCGCTCCCTTTGGCAGTTTCGTCACCCCCGATTCTCCCCTACGGGCTTACGTGCTGGGCAGTACTACGCAGGGCAACTATACTTCGCCCTACCTCTGCGACTGGGTAGAATGGACCAGTGAGGCCGGCACGGGCTTTGAGAACGGGAACACCAGTTACTATTACCCCGGCGGGGATGCCACACTCTACTTGGTAGGGCTTTACCCCTATACCTCGTCTACCACAGGGGCAGGCTGGGCACAAGCCACGGCCGGCACGCCGACGGTCACCGGCGGCAACCAGTTCGTAGGCACACTCGATGGGAAGACCGACCTGATGGTGGCCGATGAGGTGCACCGCACCGCCACGGAAGCGAACTCCTCGCCTATGGCCTTGCAATTCAGGCACATCGGCACACTGCTCAACGTCGCCCTGCTGGCCACCCGGGCCTCGGCAGCCGATAGCTGGGGCGCAGTGACGGGCATCACCCTCACCGGTGCAGGCAACGGAGGAACAACGATGTACACACAGGCCACGGTAACCATGGGCGATGCCTCGACCACCACCATCAGCTGGGGAGGCCCCATGACCCCACTGACCTTCGACACGGTGCTCTCAAGCGAAGAACCTCTCTCCCTCTCCCTCTGCACCTCAGCTGTAGGGGTGGGCAACGTCATCGCGCCAGCCATCGTCCCCAGCGGCCATGTCGACTATGTGATACGGGTGACCACTACCCTCAAGCCCGAGGGCGTAGAGGTGCCCGTCACACTCCCCATCAACGAGGACGGAAGCTCCACCGAGGGTATGGGCTACAACGTGACCATCAACTTCGACCCGCTGGGCATCAGCATACCCAAGGGGAACATCAGCGTCGCCGACTGGAAGGTGGTCGGGGGCATCTATCCCATCCAACATCTTCCTTCGGGCACGTGGGCGGCATCCAACATCTACTGGGCAGCCAATGCCGACGATTCCGGTAAAGGATACCTTACTTTCGACATTCCCTATGACACAGACGATGGAAGAGACCATCGGATGAACCAAGGCGTGTTCTTCGCTTGGAACTCATTGGTGGGCATAGCCCCCGTGGAAGGCACGCTCGGTACCTCCTCGGAGTCGCTCTACCTACCCGCGACGGACGACTACAGCCGGGCGTATAGGAAAAGTACGGCAGCCCAAGAGAGCGATACCGAAAAGTACATAGGCGACATCTGCAACTATCTCACACGCGGTGAATGGCGCATGCCTACCATGGCCGACCTCGACCCGTTGAATGAAGGCTCGATGAAGCATTGGGATGCTGACTCTGACTGGGGAAAAGATCCCCTTGAGCATAATACGGAAGAAGAACGGGAGGCAGGAGAGCTGGAGATGCCCCATACCTGCGTCCGCTTAGTCGTTACCGTGTCGGGAGCTGCCAAATGGATGGTCAAGTTGCCTGCCGCAGGTGGCTATCTAGCAGACGGTGAATCGGACCCGGCCCTATACATACAGCCGGGCGGTGAAGGCGCAGGCTATTACTGGCTATCCAACCCGTCGACAATCGATGACAAGAAGGCGTTTATCCTAACCTTCGACAAGGAGAACATCTCCACCATGGAGCAGGACAAGCAGACGCTCGCCCCCATACGTTGCATAAAGAAATAAAGAAAGGAACTGGAATATGAATAGAATAATCCATCAGGGAGGGACGTTCCTCCTCGTAGCCCTTACCACGCTGTTGGGCGCTTGCTCGGGAGAAAGCGACACCATAACCGAGACGCTCCCTCATGCCCCCGTAGCGGAGAGCCTCCGCATCGCTCCCCAATTGAAGGGAGGCATCTGGGCTTCCACATCGGCCACCACCCGTGCCGACATTAATTACATGGAGACTGTACGCATCGTGGCCATGAAAGCCGGTGCGCCGCTCAACCCTTCCGCTGCCACTTGTGTGGCCGATAAGACATATACGGCCTATTATGGGATGTTGTCTCCGACCGACGAAAACGACACGGAAATGACACTAAAAATAGGGACGTACGACTTCTACATCATTGCGCCTGCCGATGCGCTGGCCGACGACGGCACTGTATCGGCAGACAATGGAGCGATGTATCCTTATGCCGCTACCGTACTGCGTAGCCAAATGGTGGACGACGACGCCGACGACGACACACAGGTGGCCGGCGACGGGATATGGAACCTCTCGGCAGAGTTGGACTATAAATGTACCTTACTGTTCTTTTCCATGAGGTATCCCGAGGGCTATACCATACAATCGCTGACGCTCCACAACATGGCGAAAGGACCACTCAAGGCTTCGTTTGCCGACAACGGCACAGGCGATCTCGAAAAGGCAACCTCCTATACCGATTATACATTGTCGGAAGTAATGACATCAAGTGGCTCAATAGTCGAGAACCTGTACCTATTGCCCCGCCCGTTGGCCGACGCTCCCATCGGTTTCACCATCCTTGCCTCCAAAGGTGGGCAGGCCTACCGTTTCGACTATACCTATCCTTCCACGGGGGCACAGGCTTTCCTGGAGATGAAGGTAGGTACGGAATACCAATCTACATCATGGATCATGAAGGAGGGAGACGGACAGCCCCAGTAGTTAAAGATAGCGTTGCAAACTGTGACCTAAGAGAGATGTCCCTCGCAATCGGGAGGCCTGTAAGGCCCAAAGTGGCTGAAAGCCTATGCCTGAAAGGCTCCTAACCCAGCCCATCGCAAAGCGAGGAACGAGCGACGCGTTGGGTTTATGTCATATTGTCCTTGCGTAGTCGCCCTTTTAAGGGCAGCTTAATCCGGAAATGACTAAGCTGCCCTTAAAAGGGCGATTCGTCACACACCCCTACCAGAACCCAACGCGTCGCTCGTTCCTCGCTT
>JAISIX010000232.1 GCA_031261805.1 Mediterranea sp. (in: CFB group bacteria) | reverse complement strand
GAGGTTGTCCATTGAGTTCTGCACCATGCCCCAGTCCACACGCTTGTCGCTCTCGAGGTGGTAGCCCGAGGCCACGCCGGTGTAGAGGGTGGCCTTTACGGTATAGCTCCCCCGCATGTCGCTCGTGTAGAAGATGGCTGCCAGGGTGCAGACGGCCACAATCAGCACGATCAGCCAGCGATGGTGGAAGAGGGTTTGTATGGTGGATAGGCTGATGCCCATGGCGCTTACCTGTGTTTTTGGGGGGTGGGGGTGGTATCTGTCTGTTGTAGCAGGGGTGTGCGTGCGATGATTTCGAGAATCATCAGGCTGCGGGTCAGCTCAAACTTGCTGTTCTCATACTCTTGCTGGGCCATGGAGTGGCGTTGCTTGTCCACGGCCAGCGTGGAGGAGTCGATGGTGCCGTTGGCGAAGTTCTTTTCCGAGATGTCGTATTGCACGCCGGCCAGCAAGAGGTGCTCGCTTTTGATCTTCAGGATCTCCAGTTGCGCGGTGGCCATGCTGTACACCTCCACAATTTCTCGTTTTATCTCGTCGTACTTCACTTCCCTGTCCAGCTCGGCGCTCTTCAGCAACCACTTCTGCCGGTTGACGCGTCCCTTGAGGTCGAACAGCTGGTCGAGGGGGATGTTCACGCCCGCGCCTATGGTGTAGCCTCTCTGTGCTTGGGTACTGTAGGTGAGGTATGGGGCAATGGCCACGTCGGTGTAGGTGGATTCGTTGCCAAACATGCCGTACTGGTAGCTACCCCGCAGGCTGAAGAAGCCGAGGAAGGCACGTTTCTCCTTGGCCAGTAGCTTGCGTTCCACGATGGTGCGGGCATCGGCCATTTTGTAGATGGGGTTGTGGCGGGCATTCTCGAACAAGAGAGCCAAGGGGGGTAACTCTATGTTGCGGTAATCTTCGTTGGTGAGCTTGGTATAGTCGCTGACTTCTTGCGCCCTCACCTCGGTAAGAGCAGTAGATAATAATAGAAGTCCGATGGACAGTGCATAAAATGATCCTTTCATAGAGAGCTTCTTTATAAACGTTTGCTTTGTTCTTTATAGGGGCAAATATAGGAATTCTTTCCTTTAATAAGCAAACGTTTGGCGTTAAATCTGCAATTAATATTGCAAATACTGGACCGGGTCCGGGCCAACAGGATACCACGCCTGGCATCACAAAACAAAGCGGGGTGTACCCCTGTTATTGGTACACCCCGCTTCTTCCTTCTGTATGTCTTTTGTAGTGGGTACGAGAATCGAACTCGTATTACATGCGTGAGAGGCATGTGTCCTAACCGTTAGACGAACCCACCGGATAGTGGCGGAAGCTGGGGGATTCGAACCCCCGGTACGGAAAACCCGTACGTCAGTTTAGCAAACTGGTGGTTTCAGCCACTCACCCAAACTTCCTTCCTTTTTGCGCATCCCTTTCGTAATTGCGGTGCAAATATAGGGCGAAGTTTTGGACTACACAAGCCTTTCCTAACTATTTTTCCAAACTTTTTTTAGGGAGATAGTCCAAGTGCTTGTCTGTCAAATGTTAAGTGAGTGCAGGGGCAAAGAGGCTGCTCCGAAATAAAAAGGCGAAGAGTTGGGACGCAATGAAATAGTCCGTACCTTTGCGCCGCTATAATAGGTACAAAGAATAGGTATTACGTTTTTTAGATTTAGAAAAATGACTGCTCAAAGTAACATAACCGCCGAAAGCATAGCCATGGACCTTCGTTATCTGCAACTGCTTTCGAGAAGTTTTCCTACCATTGCCGACGCAAGTACGGAAATCATCAACCTGGAGGCCATCCTCAACCTGCCCAAGGGCACAGAACACTTCCTTACCGATGTGCACGGAGAGTACGAAGCCTTTCAGCACGTGCTGAAGAATGGCTCGGGCAACGTGAAGCGGAAGGT
Source organism: Mediterranea sp. (in: CFB group bacteria) (assembly GCA_031261805.1). Classification (GTDB taxonomy): domain Bacteria; phylum Bacteroidota; class Bacteroidia; order Bacteroidales; family Bacteroidaceae; genus Bacteroides. The sequence continues at coordinate 2,647 of JAISIX010000232.1, read as the reverse complement.
GAACGAAATATTCGGCAATACGCTCCGCGAAATGGAGAAGAAGGAACTCTGCACGCTCATCTACTACCCGGAGGAGAAGCTCCAGTTGGTGAAGGTCACGGAGAAGGACTTGGACGACTGGTACCTCATCACCCTGAATCAGCTGGTGAAGGTGTGCCAGAATGTATCGTCGAAGTACACCCGCTCCAAAGTGCGCAAGTCGTTGCCAGCCGACTTCTCCTATATCATACAGGAGTTGCTGCACGAATCGTCGGTCGACCCCAACAAGTCCGCTTACATCGACGTTATTTTCTCCACCATCATCTCCACCCGACGGGCCGACGATTTCATCGTGGCCTTGTGCAACCTCATCCAGCGCCTCACCATCGACTCGCTTCATATCGTGGGCGACATCTATGACCGCGGCCCGGGGGCGCACATCATCATGGACACGCTTTGCGACTACCATAACTTCGACATACAATGGGGCAACCATGACATCCTCTGGATGGGGGCTGCCTCGGGTAACGACAGCTGCATCGCCAACGTCGTGCGTATGTCGATGCGCTACGGCAACCTTGCCACGCTCGAAGACGGCTATGGCATCAACCTCCTGCCGCTGGCTACCTTTGCCATGGATACTTATGGAGGTGACCCCTGCGACATCTTCCTGCCCAAGGTGACCTACGACGAGTCAGGGTACAACGAGAAGACCCTGAGGCTCATCACGCAGATGCACAAGGCTATCACTATCATACAGTTTAAGCTGGAGGCGCAGATTATTGATCGCCGTCCAGACTTTGACATGGCCGACCGGAAGCTGCTCCATCGCATCGACCGGGAGAAGGGTGTCCTCCTGTACGATGGGAAGGAGTATGCACTACGCGATACGAACTTTCCCACTGTTGACCCCGCCGACCCTTACCGCCTTACCGACGAGGAGCAAGAACTGGTGGAGAAGCTACACAACTCCTTTATGAACAGCGAAAAGCTGAAGAAGCATATCCGTTGCCTCTTTGCGCATGGCAGCATGTATCTGGTGGTCAACTCCAACCTGCTCTACCATGCCTCCGTACCTTTGAACGAAGACGGCTCCTTTAAGATGGTGAAGATACAAGGCAAGGAGTACAGCGGCCGGACGTTGCTCGACAAAGCCGACCAACTGACGCGCATCGCCTACTTCGACGAAGAGGGTGACGAGGAGAAGGACTTCGCCCGCGACTACGTGTGGTATTTATGGTGCGGCCCCGACGCCCCGCTGTTCGACAAAGACAAGATGGCTACCTTTGAACGCTATTTCGTAGCCGACAAATCCTTGCACAAGGAGAAGAAAGGGTGCTACTACACGCTCCGCAACGAAGAGGCTGTATGCGACCGCATCCTCGCTGAGTTTGGAGCCATTGGCCCTCACGCCCACATCATCAATGGCCACGTGCCAGTGAAGACTATCAAGGGCGAGCAGCCGATGAAGGCGGGCGGCAAGCTCTTTGTTATTGACGGTGGCTTCTCCAAGGCCTACCAGCCTGAGACAGGCATTGCCGGCTATACCCTCGTCTACCACTCCCGCGGCATGCAGCTGGTACAGCACGAACCGTTCCAGTCGCGCCAGAAAGCAATCGAAGAGGGGCTTGATATCAAGTCGACCAACGTAGTACTCGAGCTAAGCTCCCAGCGTATGATGGTGCGCGACACCGACAAAGGCAAGGAACTCGTTACGCAGATAAAAGACCTGAAGAAACTTTTGGTAGCCTATCGCATCGGCATGATTAAGGAGAAGGAGCGGATTTGAACTGGCGGACTTTGCCGGCCTGGCGTGATGCCTTGAAAGCGCCGGACCCTAAAAAATAGTCCTGCCCGTATCCAACAAACCGAATGTTTTTGTAAATTTGCACCCTTAAAAATGGGGGTGCCCCTTAGGAGGGTGCTCAATGGACAATCGTGACGATATAGATATGAGCAAGAAATTTACGGAATATTCGCAGTTCGACCTCTCGCAGGTGAACAAAGAAGTGTTGAAACAGTGGGATGAAAACCATCTGTTCGAAAAGAGTACAACGGAACGTGAGGGATGTCCCTCGTTTGTGTTCTACGAAGGACCTCCTTCGGCCAATGGCATGCCGGGCATCCACCACGTGATGGCTCGTTCCATCAAAGACATCTTCTGTCGTTACAAAACCATGAAGGGCTTCCAAGTGAAACGGAAGGCCGGGTGGGATACGCACGGACTCCCCGTAGAGCTGGGCGTAGAGAAATCATTGGGTATCACCAAAGAGGACATCGGCAAGAAAATATCGGTGGACGACTACAACGAGGCCTGCCGCCGCGAGGTGATGAAATACACCAAGGAGTGGGAAGACCTAACCCACAAGATGGGCTACTGGGTAGACATGAAGCACCCCTACATCACTTACGACAATCGCTATATCGAGACCCTTTGGTGGCTGTTGAAGCAGCTGTACGAGAAGGGACTACTATACAAAGGATATACCATTCAACCCTATTCGCCTGCCGCCGGCACGGGACTTAGCTCGCACGAGCTGAACCAGCCGGGCTGCTACCGTGACGTGAAGGACCTGACCTGCGTGGCCATGTTTCACCACAAACGCCGCCCGGGGCAGGCCGACGGGGCATTCGCCGCTTTCGGGCAGTATGAAGTCTACTTGCTGGC
>JAISIX010000210.1 GCA_031261805.1 Mediterranea sp. (in: CFB group bacteria) | reverse complement strand
GCCTGAAAGGCTCTTAGCCTAGCCCATCGCAAAGCGAGGAACGAGCGACGCGTTGGGTTCTGGTAGGGGTGTGTGACGAATCGCCCTTTTAAGGGCAGCTTAATCCGGAGATGGTTAAGCTGCCCTTAAAAGGGCGACTACGCAGAGTTGATATGCCGTAAACCCAACGCGTCGCTCGTTCCTCGCTTTGCGATGGGCTGGGCTAAGAGCCTTTCAGGCAAAGGCTTTCAGCCACTTTGGGCCTTACAGGCCTGCCGATTGTGAGAGGCAATTCTCTTATGTCACATTTTGCAACGCTATCTTTAACTACAGCCCAAAAGTCTCGTAGGTTGGAGGGGGAGAACTCAGGAACTGGAAGCTTTACTCCTCGGAGTTGCCTTCGAAGTCGAAGTCAAAGTCGAAGTCGTCCATAAACTCGGGATCGGTGAACTCCTCCAAGCTACGACGGTCCTTCTTGGTGGGGCGGCCGGTGCCACGGGCACGGTCCACGAAACCGCTCACGCGGCTCATTTCCAACAGCTCGTATTGGTCGGGGGTGGTGACGTTCTCCATCACCTCGGGCAAGAGCTTCGCCCCGACCCTCTTCTCGATGGCCTGCAACACCTTGAAGGAATAGGTGATGGGCGGCTTGCGTACTTGTATCACGTCGCCGGGCTTCACCGCCCGCGCCGCCTTGGCCAGCGCTCCGTTGATGCTCACGCGTCCCTTCTTGCAGGCCTCTGCCGCTATGGTGCGTGTCTTGAAGATGCGGGCGGCCCACATCCATTTGTCAATCCTTGCTTCGTTCATGATGGGAGGTTAGTGCTTATTGAATTGATTCATCGTGATGTTGATGCCCGCCAGGCAGAAGCTCTTCACCATCTCGCCGGCGGTGGTCAGTCGCTCGTCCATCGTCTTGCAGTCGTCGTCGGTGAAGTGACCGAGTACGTAGTCTATCTGTCCGCCACGGGGGAAGTCGTTGCCGATGCCAAAGCGCAGACGGGCATACTCCTGCGTGCCCAATGTGGTAGCGATGTGCTTCAGGCCGTTGTGCCCGGCATCGCTCCCCTTGCTCTTGAGGCGCAGGGTACCGAAGGGGAGAGCCAAGTCGTCCACCACAATCAGTACGTTCTCCAAGGGGATGTTCTCCTTCTGCATCCAGTAGCGCACGGCAAAGCCACTCAGGTTCATAAAGGTAGAAGGCTTGAGCAAGAAAAGTTGCCGGCCTTTGATACTAAAGTCGGTGACAAAGCCGTAGCGCCTGTCGACAAACGGAGGTGCTCCGGCCGACTTGGCCAAGGCATCGACTACCATAAAGCCGATGTTGTGGCGAGTCTCGTGGTACTCAGGGCCAATGTTGCCCAGTCCTACTATCAAGTACTTTATCATTGTTCTCTAAAAGTTGAAAAGGGGGAGAAACAGACAAGGATGATACCCTATAAAAGAGTAAGGGGACAAGGGGAATGGTATCTACCTCGTCCCCTTGCCCCCTCGTTGTCTTGTCTCCTTACGATATTACTTATTGGCGGCAGCGGCGGCACCTCTGGCGGCACGCGTCAGCTTCACGGCACATACCACAGCGTCTTTGGCGCTCAGCAGCTCCAAGCCTTCGTAGCTCAGTTCGCCTACCTTCACCGTCTTGCCCAAGCCCAAGTGCGATACGTTGATCATCAGGCGTTCGGGGATAACGTTGTACAGCGCCTTCACCTTCAGCTTACGCATCTGCAGCGCCAGCTTACCACCGGCTTTCACACCTTCGGCCAAGCCTTCGAGCTGAACGGGTACCTCCATCACGATGGGTTTCGACTCATCTATCTGGTAGAAGTCCACGTGCAGGATGTTGTCCTTCACAGGGTGGAACTGTATATCCTTGAGGATGGCATTCACCTTCTTGCCGTCGATGTCGAGGTCTACCACGTAGATGTGCGGGGTGTAGACGAGGCTGCGCAGGGCTTCGTTAGTCACGGTGAAGTGAGTCACTTCTTTTCCGTTGCCGTACAGTACGCAAGGTACGCCGCCATTCTTACGAATCTCTTTCAATGCCCTTGCTTGTTCCGAAGAGCGTTCTGCAATGGTTCTTGCAGTTCCTTTTACTTCAATTGATTTCATTTTCTTAAAACTTGTGTTACTCTAAATTAAGTTACTTTGCTTAATTCACCATCACACGACAGAACCCTTGTAGAGTTCATACGATGCTGCAAAAAAGCGGTGCAAAAGTAGTACCTTTTTGGCGATTATCAAAGGAATGGCCGATTAAAAATCAATATCAATCTTTATTTCGTCCGACAGCGGGGCTATTTCGACCTCCTCCAGGCATCCGTCCAGCGTCTCATCGCCCTCGGGGCATTCGCTGTTCTGCCTGATGTACGAGATTGCTTGTCCCATCCCATCCATAAACTTGTCGAAATCTTCCTGATACAGGAATATCTTATGTTTCTCAAAGTTCACCTGCTGACCATCCCCTTCGGCGGCGGTCACCACCTTCTTGCTCTCCGTGATAGACAGGAACATTTCGTTGTTGCGGCTTTTCTTCACGTCCACATAGTAGATGCGCTTTCCGGCCTTGATGGCTTGCGAGAAGACAATTTCCTTCTCACCCTTCTCCACATGCGTTCTTCTTTTAAACTCTTCCATAATTCGTATGCTCATTTTAAATCGGCCTCAAAATTGGAGATTTTTTCTCAACCGTCAAAAGAAAAAGCCCATAGAATGAATTATCGCATTAAAAAATGTTTCTTTGTTTGTTGGAACTCATTTAAATGCCTACTTTTGCAGACCGATAATAACAGTTTAATTGAATTATGATCAACAGAGTCCTTATTCGCCTTAAGATTATTCAAATAGTTTATGCCTACTATCAGAATGGCAGCAAAAACCTCGACTCAGCGGAGAAAGAACTATTTTTTAGTCTGTCCAAGGCGTACGACCTTTACAACTACTTGCTCATGCTCATGGTAGCAGTGACCGAGTATGCACAAAAACGCATAGATGCGGCAAAAGCGAAATTGGCACCTACAGCGGATGATTTACGGCCGAACACCAAGTTCGTCGACAACAAGTTCATCGCCCAACTGGATGTCAACAAACAGCTCTTGGAGTTCATCGGCAACCAGAAGCGCACGTGGGCCAACGACCAAGACTTCGTGAAAGACCTCTATGAGCAGATTGTAGAGACAGACACCTACAAAGCCTACATGGAGTCGCCCGACGACTCGTACGAAGGCGACCGGGAAGTGTGGCGCAAGCTGTACAAGACTTGCGTCTTCAACAACGAAGCCCTCGACCAGATCCTGGAGGACCAAAGCCTCTATTGGAACGACGACAAAGAGATTGTCGATACGTTCGTACTGAAGACCATCAAGCGTTTCGACCCCAAGAATGGCGCCAACCAAGAGCTGCTGCCCGAGTTCAAGGACGAAGAAGACCAAGAGTTTGCCCGACGCCTCTTCCGCCGCACCATCCTCAACGCCGACGACTACTACCACCTCATCAGCGAGAACACGAAGAACTGGGAGCTGGAGCGCATCGCCTTCATGGACATCATCATCATGCAGACGGCCTTGGCCGAGATTATGACATTCCCCAACATCCCCATCAGCGTATCGCTCAACGAGTACGTGGAGATAGCCAAGCTGTACAGCACGGCCAAGAGCGGTGGTTTCGTCAACGGCACGCTGGACGGCATCGTGAACCAGCTCAAGCGAGAGGGTAAACTCAACAAATGATAGAGAGAGACAATCCCAATATATTAATGTATATAGTAACCCTTAAAAAGAGTATTGTAAGATGAACGTATTGACCGTATTAATGCAAGGTGCGCCTGCGGGCGGCATGGGTGGAAGCAGCCTTTGGATCATGCTGATAGCGATGTTTGCCATCATGTACTTCTTCATGATTCGCCCACAGAACAAGAAGCAAAAGGAGATTTCCAATTTCCGCAAATCGCTCCAAGTGAACCAACAAGTCGTTACCGCAGGTGGCGTATATGGGGTCATCAAAGAGATTACCGACAGCTACGTGGTGCTGGAGATTGCCTCGAACGTAAAGATCAAGATCGACAAGAACTCCATCTTTGCCGACAACAGCTCCGCTGCCGCCGCGCAAACGAAGTAACCCACCACCGAGAATGAACAAATGCTCGACCGTCGGGAGGACATAAAGCGCATTTATTTCCAACTATACAAGAAGGCGAGGAGCTTCCTGCTGAGTGAACAAAGCAGAAAGTTCCTGGTCTTCTTGTTCTTTTTCGTAGTAGCTGCCGGCTTCTGGCTCATCCAGACGCTCAACCGCGACTACGAGACAGACATCCTCATGCCCGTACGCCTGGAGCACGTACCACAGAACGCCGTGGTCACCTCCCCACCCCCCTCCTCCATCCGCCTGCGCGTGAAAGACAAGGGCACCGTGCTGATACACTACCTGCTGGGCAAGCATCTGTCACCCATCAGGCTGGACTTCGCCCACTATCACGACAAGGCAGGCTACGTAAAGATTCCCGTAGCCAGACTCGAGAAAGAGATGGAGAACCTACTGAACGCCTCTACCAACGTAATGAGCATCCACCCCGACACGCTCAGCTACGTCTACTCCGTAGGACGGGCCAAGCGAGTGCCCGTGCGCCTGCAAGGTAAGGTGAGCGCCGGACTTCAGTACTACGTGTCCGACACCCTCTTCAGCCACGACTCCATACTGGTCTATGCCCCCCAGCACACGCTGGACACCCTACGCGCAGCCTATACGCAACCGGTAGCCATTAGTGACATATCCGACACCACCCGTACGCGTGTACAGCTCGCACCCGTAGAAGGTGCCAAGTTTGTGCCCGACGAGGTAACCGTCACCTTCCCCGTCGACATCTACACCGAAAAGACTATCGAAGTCCCCCTCGTTGGCATTGGCTTCCCCCCCGACAAGGCCCTGCGCGCCTTCCCGTCCAAGGTACAAGTCACTTTCCAAGTGGGCCTGAAACACTTCCGAAGCATCCACGAGAGCGATTTCAGCATCAACGTCGCCTACGACGAGCTGCTGAAGCTGGGAGCCACCCCTTACACCGTGAGGCTTACCGCCTACCCCGCCGACATCAGTCGCATACGCATCAACCCACCGCAAGTGGACTTCCTCATCGAACAAGAAGCTTCGCCTCATTACAACAAAGATAGGCATCACTGGAGGCATAGGCCGCGGAAAGAGCGTAGTGGCCCGCCTGCTACAGATGATGGGTGTACCCGTCTACATCTCCGACATCGAGGCCAAACGCCTCACACAGGCCGACCCCATCATCCGGCAACAACTCACCAGCTTGGTAGGTCCCGACGTGTACCAAGGTCAATGCCTTAACCGCCCCCTGTTGGCCTCCTACCTCTTCGGCAGCCCCCAGCACGCCGAAGCCGTGAATGGCATCATCCACCCACGAGTGCGCGAAGACTTCCGCCAGTGGGCAGCGAGCTATCCGGCAGGCACACTGGTAGCCATGGAGTCGGCCATCTTGATAGAGTCCGGATTCCGGGGCGAGGTAGACCTCCTCGTCGTGGTCTCCGCACCACGTCAAGTGCGGATAGAACGCGCCATACGTCGCGACGGAGCTACCAGGGAGCAGGTAGAAGCCCGCGTCCAAGCCCAGATGAGCGACGAAGAAAAACGGGAAAAGGCCGATTTCTGCATACAGAACGACGGCAAAGCAGCATTGATACCACAGGTTTTGGAACTTATCTCTTTCGCCTGCCAGAAATAATGACTACCTTTGCCCGCTAACAAAATAATTAATCATAAAAGAACAGATTACACTATGTTGAAGACTATTTTGTCAATCTCCGGAAAACCGGGGTTGTACAAACTCATTTCGCAAGGAAAGAACATGCTGATTGTAGAATCCATCAGCGCCGACAAGAAACGCTTTCCTGCCTACGGCAACGAGAAAATCATCTCTCTGGCAGATATAGCAATGTACACCGACGAAGAGGAAGTGCCCCTGTCCGTAGTACTGGAGTCCATCAAGGAGAAAGAGCAGGGAGCAGCAACCTCTATCGACCCTAAGAAGGCCGGTTCCGAAGAGTTGCGCGAGTTCTTGGCCTCCGTACTGCCCAACTTCGACCGTGACCGTGTGTACGTGGGCGACATCAAGAAACTCATCTCGTGGTACAACCTGCTGGTGACCAATGGCATCACCGACTTCAAGCAAGAGGAAGCCGAAAAGACTGAAGCTACCGATACGGAAGCCACCGCTGAATAAACTAAAAGCAAGTATTAGAGTATGGCAAAAGAATTGAAAGACCTTACCAAACGCAGCGAGAACTACTCACAGTGGTACAACGAGCTGGTGGTAAAGGCCGACTTGGCAGAGCAGTCCGCCGTGCGCGGATGCATGGTGATAAAGCCCTACGGATACGCCATCTGGGAGAAGATACAGCGCCAACTGGACGACATGTTCAAGGAGACGGGACACGTCAACGCCTATTTCCCTCTCCTCATCCCTAAGTCGTTCCTCAGCCGTGAGGCCGAGCACGTAGAAGGCTTCGCCAAAGAGTGCGCCGTGGTGACCCACTACCGCCTGAAGAACGCCGAAGACGGCTCGGGCGTAGTAGTCGACCCCGCTGCCAAGCTGGAAGAAGAGCTGATTATCCGTCCCACCTCGGAGACCATTATCTGGAACACCTATAAGAACTGGATACAATCCTACCGCGACCTCCCCATCCTGTGCAACCAGTGGGCCAACGTCTTCCGCTGGGAGATGCGCACCCGCCTCTTCCTGCGTACGGCCGAGTTCCTGTGGCAAGAGGGGCACACCGCCCACGCCACACGCCAGGAAGCCGAAGCCGAGGCGCAACAGATGCTGGGCGTATATGCCGACTTCGCCGAGAAGTACATGGCCATCCCCGTGGTCAAAGGCGTGAAGTCCGCCAACGAGCGCTTCGCCGGTGCCATCGACACCTACACCATCGAAGCCATGATGCAGGACGGCAAAGCGCTACAAAGCGGTACCTCGCACTTCCTCGGCCAGAACTTCGCCAAGGCATTCGACGTACAGTTTGTCAACAAAGAGAATAAGCTGGAGTACGTGTGGGCCACCTCGTGGGGTGTATCCACCCGCCTGATGGGCGCACTCATCATGACGCACTCCGACGACAACGGCCTGGTGCTTCCCCCGCACTTGGCACCCATCCAGGTAGTCATCGTCCCCATCTACAAAAACGAGGAACAACTACGCCAGATAGACGCCAAGGTAGAGGGTATCGTCGCCCGGCTGAAAGCCTTGGGCATCTCCGTGAAGTACGACAACGCCGACAACAAACGCCCCGGCTTCAAGTTTGCCGACTACGAGCTACGCGGTGTACCCGTACGCTTAGTGATGGGTGGACGCGACCTCGAGAACAACACCATGGAGCTGATGCGCCGCGACACCTTGGAGAAGGAGACCCGCAGCTGCGACGGCATAGAGCAATACGTGCGCGACCTGCTGGAAGAGATGCAAAACAACATCTACCAGAAGGCCTTGAACTACCGCAACTCACGCATCACCACCGCCGACACGTACGACGAGTTCAAGCAGAAGATAGAAGAGGGCGGGTTCATCCTCGCCCATTGGGACGGCACCACCGAGACCGAAGAGAAGATAAAGGAGGAGACCAAAGCCACCATCCGCTGCATCCCCTTCGACTCCTTCGTGCCCGGCGACAAAGAACCCGGCCGCTGCATGGTGACGGGCAAAACGTCGGCCTGCCGCGTCATCTTCGCACGCGCATACTAATAAAGACTTCGTTGCCCTTCGACTTGAAATCACGCTGCGTGAATAAAAAAAACACGGCCGTGAACTAACTCATTCACGGCCGTGAACCAATCCATTCACGGCCGTGATCCGACCCGTTCACGGCCATGTTTTTTTGATTCACGTAACATGATTTCAAGTCGATGGCGGCAAGATCTGCTTCCGAACGCTACTCTTAATGGAGTGCTCCTGATAAATGAGACAAACGAAACCCACGAAGATGACTGACCCCTTCCGCACCATCGTCGACCTCCCCACAGGCCTTCCCCCCATCACCCATGCAGGAAAAGTGATGCTGCTTGGCTCCTGCTTCGCCCAGAACATGGGCGAGCGACTGCTGGCAGAGAAGTTCCGGGTGGAGCTGAACCCCTTCGGGATACTCTACAACCCGCTCTCTATAGCCGAAGCCCTCGGTGAGCTGGCCGATGGACGAGAGTATGCATCCGACGACCTCTTCTGCTACCAAGGGCTATGGCACAGCCCCATGCACCACGGTAGCTTCTCGGCCGCTACGGTGGAAGAGGCACTCGACGGCATCAACAGCCGTCTGCGACAGGCTCACCAGGCCATGCCCGAACTGGACTGGCTGATACTTACCTTCGGCACCGCCTACGTGTACGAACAGAAAGCGTCGGAACACATCGTGGCCAACTGCCACAAGCAGCCCGAACGTGAGTTCAACCGCCGGTTGCTGTCGGTAGAAGAGATTGTGGCGACCTACACCCCACTCCTGCAAAGGCTGACCCGGGAGAACAAGAACCTGAAGATACTGTGCACCGTAAGCCCCATCCGCCACCTGCGCGACGGGATGCATGCCGGTCAACTCAGCAAGAGCACCCTGCTGCTCGCCATCGAGCAGTTGCAACAGGCCTTCGCCGACAGGCTCTTCTACTTCCCTGCCTACGAGATTGTGATAGACGAACTACGCGACTACCGATTCTACGCCGACGACATGACACACCCCACGCCCTTGGCTGTGGAGTATATCTGGAAGCGTCTGGGCGAGACGTTCTTCAACGCCGAAACACGGAAGTTGCTGGCGGAGATAGAAGAAATAGCCAAAGGACTTGCGCACAAGCCTTTTCATCCCGAGCAGGAAGCCTATCAACTCTTTTTAGGACAAATAGTGTTAAAGATAAGACGACTTATCGAAAAATACCCGTACTTAGATTTTCAAAAAGAAACAGAAGTATGTCATATACGATTGAATCCATAGCAAAGAGTATAGCCGCCCGCAGGATAGGTACCGCCCCGGCTACCATCGACTGGCTGCTGACGGACAGCCGCTCACTGAGTTTCCCCGAAGAGACACTATTCTTCGCTATCACCACCAAACGAAATAACGGCGCACGCTACATCCCCGACCTATACGAACGGGGCGTGCGCAACTTCGTGCTCAGCGAGAACGACTATCAAGCCCTGCTGAGCAACAGGAACTGGGACGAGACCACCAACTTCCTCCTCGTACCTACCCCCTTGAAGTCCTTGCAGAAGCTGGCCGAAACGCATCGAGAGCGGTTTCACATCCCGGTGATAGGCGTCACGGGAAGCAACGGAAAGACCATCGTAAAGGAATGGCTCCACCAGTTGCTCTCACCCGACCGCCGCATCGTGCGCTCGCCCCGCAGTTACAACTCGCAGATAGGCGTGCCGCTGTCGGTATGGCAGCTGGCCGACGACACGGAGTTGGGCATCTTCGAGGCTGGCATCTCCGAGATGGGCGAGATGGCTGCGCTCAAGCGCATCATACAACCCACCATCGGGATACTGACCAACATCGGCGGGGCACACCAAGAGAACTTCTACTCGCTACAGGAGAAGTGCATGGAGAAAATCACCCTTTTCAAAGACTGCGAAGTGGTGGTGTACAACGGCGACAATGAGTTGCTGGCAGGCTGCATAGCCAAGTCTATGCTCACCGCCAAGGAGATAGCCTGGAGCTGCACGGACAGGGACCGCCCGCTCTACATCAGTCGGGTAGAAAAGCAGGAAGAGCGCACACGCGTGGACTATCGCTACCTCGACATGGACAACAGCTTCACCATCCCCTTCGTCGACGACGCCTCCATAGAGAACGCCCTCAACTGCCTGGGGGCTTGCCTCTACCTGATGACGCCTCCACGCCTGATCAGCGAACGGATGGCACGCCTCGAGCCGGTGGCCATGCGGCTGGAGGTGAAGGAAGGGAAAAACGACTGCGTGTTGATAAACGACAGCTACAACTCCGATTTGGCCTCGCTCGACATCGCCCTCGACTTCCTCGTACGCCGCTCGGAGAAAGAGGGGATGCGGAGAACGCTCATCCTATCGGACATACTGGAGACGGGGCAAAGCTCCAACACCCTCTCCCGCAAGGTGGCACAACTGGCCGGTAAACGCGCCGTGGACAAGCTGATAGGCGTAGGACCCGAGATTTCGTCGTGCGTCGCACGCTTCACCGACATCCCCGAACGGCACTTCTTCGCCGACACGCAAGCGCTACTCAACTCGGGGATACTGGCATCGCTACGCCACGAGACGATACTGATAAAAGGGGCACGCCCCTTCAACTTCGACCAGCTGACCGAAGCCCTTGAACTGAAGGTGCACGAAACCATCCTCGAGGTAAACCTC
>JAISIX010000202.1 GCA_031261805.1 Mediterranea sp. (in: CFB group bacteria) | reverse complement strand
GAAATTTTTCCTCTAGGATATGAGTTCCTCTCTTAACTCCTTCATCTCCTGCTGCAGAATTTAGTCCTCCTAATACAGGATGCAGATTACTCAAGTCGTTATAGTACATCTTGGCTTCCCAATATGTATAAGGATTACTTCTATTATTTTTGGAATCCATGTATTCAGTTATATGCTCCCAACTCGTTGGCGAGTGATCTAACTGTATACCTTCAACATTAACTATTTGTTTTGATGCTTGATCCTGAACGGTTATTATTCTATTTCCTATAGTTTCATGTGAAAACCTACTCAGTACCGCATTACGTGTATAACTTCCGAAGTTAAACTTAGAACGTGGAAATTTGTCCTTTTCGAAAGGTATATCTTCCCCGCCTCGAGCCTTATAAACCGTCTCGGGTGTTGGATGCTCAGCCATATTATAATCAGTCGGAACAGCCCTTTGAACTATATTATTTGCAAATGACATCCCTCCAATCCTATCCGCCTCCCGTTCCAGCCCCTCATCATCATTCACATCCACACCCCGTAGCTGCATAGTCGGTCGTACCCGTCCCTGCATCTGTTGTACCACGTGCCATGCCTCGTGTGGGAGGTGCCGTTCCTGTCCGGGTGCTACATGAATGTCTGTACCTTGCGTATAGGCGAGGGCTTGCAGCTGTGCGGGTTTGGAGGAGTTGTAGTACACACGTACGTTGTCCATGGAGAAGCCGGAGAGGTTCTCGATGCCAGTCTTGAGGTTGTCGGGCAGGCCGGTGTTGTTCCGCTTCATCTGGACGGGTTCTTCCTCCTCGTGGCCCAAGCCGAGGCGTTGGAGAGGGAAGGAACTCTTGGGACGGTTGTCCACAAACTGCAAAGCGCCGCCCTTGCCCTGCTTGGTAGGCAGGGTACGCGCTACTTTCTGCTGGTACACTTTTTCTACTTCCATCGTTTTATGGTTTTAGTTCGGGATTATGTTCCGCAACGGCATTGGCCGTCGCGGAACATTGTTATCAACTCAATTGGTGTAAATTATGGTTATATCGGCTTCAGTTTCGAAAGACCTCAAATTTTCTTTTTGTGCCGGACTCAAGAATTTTATTGTGAGATTGTGGCAACCCTTCATATAGAGTTCTGCTATTTTTGAATTGGCACTTACGTCTAACTCTTTGATGCCTGTATCTCTTCTAATGGCTAATTGTACCAGTTCCTTATTTTGACTGATATCTATGTTCTTGAGTCCCGGGTTATCAGAGACATATACTACCTGAAGCGCAGGGTTTTTATCAAGCTTAATATCTGTAAGTTCATTATTATTTAGATCAAGTTTGACTAATTTCTGATTCTTCGTGATGTCAACCTCCTTTATATAGTTGTCAGAGGCGGAAAATCTCTGCATATTAGCAAAATACTCAATCCCTGTAAGATTTTCAATCTCCTGCCCGGCGCAATCCATCTCAATAATCGTTAAAGCTTCTTTTTCAGAAACTTTTCCGTCCTTACCTACGTCGGGAGAAGAGGGGTTATTAAGGATGCCTCTACGAAAATTTGCATCGGGTACAAACTGGAGAATGTCTTCTATAAAGATGAATTGCGTCACCTTCACTTCTCTATTCAAATCGTTGAAGTCGTTTGCTTTCACCGTTATCATTGCGCTACGCTGGGCTTCTTCTCCACTTCCGTCGTTGGCAGCGATGGTGATGGGCAGCTTGTCGCCCTCTCTTTTACCAATCGTCAGCCATTGAGGATCGCTACTTTCGGCTGTCCACTCAGTGTTGGAGGTGATGGTGAGTTCATAAGTGCCTCCTTCCTTCGGTACCACCTCGGGAATGTCGCTTGTCACTTCCAGCGTATAGGCTACTGGATTCTCTTTGTCGTCTTTACATGCGGTTGCCAGCAGCAATGCTACCGACAACACAAACCAAACTTTCTTTCTCATTGTTCTTTGTCATTAATAATAAATAATTAGCGTTGTCGCTGTATTATTCCATTATGCAAATTTAGCTTATTACAACCTGAAGACGAATACTACAACTGCTAATTTTAGCTTTTATGCTGTAGAACATGCTGTTGAAGCTATATGCAGCAATAACTAAACTTCTATATCAAATTCCTGCTTCTCCCACCAAGCCACGTGTATCCACTGCTTGAGCCAAGGGAAGCGTATGAGTTGGTACGACCACGGCAGGTAGTCCAGCAGGAGGTCGTAGGGGCGAGGGTCCACGGTGAGTGTCCAGTGTCCTTTTTGTTGCTCCAAGTGCCCGGACCGCTGGAGGAAGGTATGCTGAAAGCTACCGATGGAGGTGTTGCGCATCTCTTTCCAGTTGCCTTTTACCCCCTCCAGCATGGAGGCGATGGTGGAGGCCTCCTGCTCCGTGACGATAGGAGGCAGGAAGGGTAGGGCAAGCTGTGGTGGCAGGCCCACTAAGAGACGGTTGAGCGCGAGTTCCTGCTTGTCCCACGTGCGGGCATCTTCGCCGAGGAGCTGCTGCATCAAGAAGATGGCACGGATGCGGGCAGGGTCGTCGATGAAGTCGCGCTTGGCCTCGTCCATCAGTCCCAGCAGGGTGAAGAGGCGGGGCAGCCAAGGGGTGATTAGGCAGAGGCCGGCGTTGGGCACGTCGATATGTAGGATCGGCTCACTCTCCTCCTGTGGCTGGGAGGCTTGGAGGAGGGTAGGGAGGGTCTCTTGTCCCGCTGGTAGGGGCGGGGTGGCTTTAACAGCGTTCTCCTGTAGGTAGGAGAGGGTGAGCTGTGCCTCCTCGTCGCGTGTGTCGCGGAGGAAGTGACGTACCCGCTGTGGGTCGCGCTTCATGGCCAAGGCCAGCAGGTGCGCCTTCTCGCCCCTGTCCAGCAGGGGAGACGACAGGCAGAGAGCCAGCCGCTGGGGCAACTCCTCACCATATAGAATGCTGCGGGAACGCACAGCGTCCGAGGAGAGGGCATGGCGGAACGACCGTTCCAGTTCCTGCCGCAGGCGGTGGGGGAAGGTCTCGTAAAACTCCTCCTCGGCGATGTTGCCGAGGTTGAGCGTGAGCTGCTCTATCTCTATATAGGTATCCTCGTGGTCGAAGGTGGTGAGGTAGGACTCCAGTACCCGTGTCACGCAGGTGCGGCAGAAGTAGTCCCAGTCCACGTAGAGCTGCTGGCTAAAGGCTTGGTCGGTGGTGTGGAACTGGAAAGAGAGCTTTTCGGCCTTCATCATGGCGCACCTCCTTCCTTCCTGTCGGTCTCTTTCGTCTCGCTGGGTGGCACGAAGCCGCTGTCGATAAGCTTCAATAGGGAGCTTTGCAGTTCTTCCTTGGTCTCCTTGGTGTAGCTACCGTTCATAGCCAGGCGCCAGCGTTGGTAATGCTCCTCGAAGTATTGCATGGAGCGCTCGCCCACCCAGTGCATCTCGAGGGTGAGGTGGGCTGGTAGCAGCGAGCGAGTGAGCTGCTCGCACGTCTCGCGGAAGCGGGTCATGCGGGTGCGTGCCGTCCAGCCGGTGCAGATGAGCAGGACGGTGAAAGGGTTGGCGTCGGCGGTAAGGAACCGTTTCTCGATAAGGTACACCGCCTCGCACTCCCGGTTTAGCTCCAGCAGGTAGCGACAGAGTGTGTTGGCCCAGCGGCAGAGTTTACTTGGGTCGTTGGAGCGTCCGAGGTTCATCAGCTTGTTCTCCTCCCGGTTGCGGAAGATGAGCAGATGTTCGCCGTTGCGAGCCTCTACCAGCTGGTAGTTTTCGAGGTGTATCCCTTCGCGGAAGAGGCCTCCGCTGATCCAATTGGAGTTGAAGACAGGCAGGTAGCGCCTCACCTCCTCATAGCGTTCCAGTTTCTCCTGGCGGTCCTGCGGCGGGGGGACGGGAGAGATGGGTCGGATGTTTTCGGCATTGAGCCTCTTCTCGTCCACCAGCATGGCATCCAGCCAGTCGCGCATGATGCGCCGCTCCTTGCCGTCGCCCAGTAGCATGAGGTTGTGGCTGGGCAGTATGTTGCCTACCGAGGTGGTCTCGTCGCTGTTCATGCCCAGCAGCAAGGAGAGGCATCGTTTGAGGGTGGGGATGTTGTGCCGACTACAGGGTGCCAGTAGGTTGGCGGCCTGACTGCGGTCTCTCACCAGCTCGGGCATCTCGCGCAGGAAGTCCATCCGCTGGCGCAGCTGATCCTCCCGATGCTCGCCATAGCGGCCTATCGCCTCTATCGAACGTGCGTCGCTGGCTACGCCATAGAGGCTGTCGAGAAAGTCGAGGTAGACGTTCTTGATGCGGAAGATGTCCGGCCGGACTTGTTCGTTCAGCATCCGGCCCTCCTCCCGGATGGAGAGCAGCGGGCGTAAGCCTTTCGCCTCTTCCAGGGCACGTTTCATCACATAGTCGTACAGCTCCGTATAGGTCTGGAAGTTGCTTCCTGTGCGGTAGCACTTGGGTAGCTCTTGGTAAACGGGATAGTGTGCATAGATGTCATGGTAGGTACCTTTACACAGGAGGCCTGCACTTGCCCGCTCCTCTTGCCCGTTGTCACTTGGCACTTCCTTGTTATGTGTTTGGAGGAAGAAACGCATCCGCGAGGTGCCTTTGGTGAAGTGGCGCGCTTTCAGCTTCTCACGTAGTGTCACGGGGTTGGCCTCTACCGGCTCCCCATCTACCCGGATGATGATGTTGTCCAAGCGCTCGGGCACCTGGAGGGTGTACCCGTCCTTGAAGTCGGTACGCACACGCTTTCCTTCCTCGCCGTCTACCTGTTCCACAAAGTAACAGATGGTGAAATCCTTAATGCCCTGTATTTGGCAGAGTTGATGGTACAGTTCGTTTTCGGTGTCCTGCTGTACGGGGATGGTGACCCGCACGTCGTTCACCGGCCCATCCCACCACTCCTCGGGCGGGATGGCGGAGAGAGTTTGGGATGCCGTGGGTTTGATGTTGATGGAGCCGGAGATGTATTGCATAGCTTTCCAGTAGATGTCGACCAGAATGTCGGTAGCATCCCTGTCGGAATAAACCTCTATATCTACCGACAGGGAGAGTTTCCGTGGGTGTTGGATGGTAATCTCCCCCACGGTTTCGCATAGGTTGCGATGTTCGTGGTAGAACTGGCGTACCTGCTCCGTGAGGCCTTCGGTGTGTTCGAAGAAGGAAGAGACGCGCAGGGCAAACCTGTATGTACCGTCGTCGGCCATGCTGATGGCGACATTCTCCAGCATCGGGAAGTGTGCCAGCAAGAGCTTGCGATAGTCGTCTATGGTGATGGGGGCGGTGGGGTAGAGATTGGCAGGCGCGAAAAGTCCAAACTCATCGGCTTGGAAGGTACCCTCGGGCGCGGTCAAGTAGTCCTCAAGGTCGAAGTCCAGCTTATAGTCCGTCTCCGTCAAGGCATAGTTGGCAGCGTCGGCGAGGGTCACGCCGGGGTCGTGGGCGTTAAAGTCGGTCCATACCTCGCCCGCCAGTCGTTGCAGCTCCTCCAAGGTGTGTTGTTGCAAAGTGGTGTAGAGTTCCTCACCTTCGGGTGGACGGCTGATGTATAACTGTTTCTCTTTCATCGTTCGTCAGGGTATGATAGTTCGATTTGGATATGCTCGGGGTAAAGCACGACGGTGGGGGCAGGAGTGAGGTCGCCGCCTATCGTCAGAGAGTAGTCCTCTTCCGTGCCTGCGTCAATGGCTTCGTCGTTGAGCAGTCGGGGAAGTAGCGCTTCACGGGAGAATGACCTCCCCAGTTCAGGCAATCGCCCCTCCTCAAGCCATTCGGCAAAGTAGTTGTTGATGCGCCAAATCAAGCGGGCTTTTGCCTCGCCAGGATTGCCGACACCCGATTTCAGCTTGGCTTTGAAGCTGATGCTGATAGACTGATAAGTGGGGTTTATCACCCTGATGCGTACAAAGGGGGAACTTTGCCCGGCGAGGTAGCGTCCTATTTCGGCTAATTTCCACTCTGGGAAGAGGGTAGGTTTCTTGCGGGTAGGCGCGGGGAAGACCACCACGCACACCTCCTTGCAATGGATATTGGCAGGGAGGCAATACACCTTCTCCACATCGGTAAACTGCTGCAACACCAACCGTTCGTAGTCGGCTGGGCAGACAGCTCTTCCCCGGGTAGCGACACGTGTGGAGAGGCGTGTGGCGAGCTGGGGATAGGTCTCGGCCTGCCGTCCACCAAACCCGCTCCATGGCTGAAGTACACTCTCGACACGTTCGTCGCCGGACGCTAAGGCTGTGATAAGCCCCGCCTCCAAAGGGGTACCGTCGCCCTTCTCGGCCGTCACGGGAAAGCGGTTCAGGTCGATACGGGCGGGTAGTATGCCGGTAAGGTCGGGCTGCCCTTCCCAGACAGCTTGAAGCCATAACAGGCTGTTGGCCGGATGAGGGAGAGGTACCTCCACCTCTATAAAGCCACTGCGTGTCAGCCCAAGAGTCTCGTCGAAGGGGATGGAGACCGGAGTGGAGGGCTGATTGCCCTCCTCGGTCGGGGCATACCATTGCCAGCCGGTGAGTGGCGTGGGATAGGCGAAGTCCATATACATGCGTACCCTACGGACATCGGTAGTGATGCGTAACGCGATGAGCAGTGAACAGCCGTGCCTATTGGATAGGAGCGGGTAGGAGTGTCCTTCCGCCACCTTATACTCTACGTACTCACCGTTCTCGAGGAGATGATAGAGGCGATGTGTGCCGTCGGCTACCGCCGTGCTCAAAGAAACGCTGGCCCGATAGCCCAAGGTAGCATCGGCCAGTAGCGGGATGCGTGGTGCTTGGGGCAAGGGTTTATGCTCCTTCTCCTTATGATGGCTGTTGTACGTCATGACTTCGGCATACAGCTGGCGATAGGTGGCCGAGGCGAAGCCGTCGGAGGGGGCTTGTAAGCGGAGGCGGTAAAGTCCTGTCCCACTTTGCGCCGTAGGGAGGGTGAACGTGAAGGTGGCATCCTCGGATAGCCTTCCGTCGGACAGGGTGTGGAACAGGGGGAGAGAAGCGTTTAGGCAAGGCATCCAGCGGTTGCCGTCCTGCCATTCGCACTCCACCCGGAAGCTGTCGTTGGTGAGACGGGGAGAGGCGGGGTATTCCTTGTACAACACCTCGTATCCTTCGTAAGGCAACTTCTTCCAAGTGCCCGTGAGCGAGATGACATGTACCGACTTGGCAGCCAGCTCTTCCTTGCCTACCACCAACTGGGCACCCCGCTCGCCCATGATGCCAAACGGATAGAACGGCAACGTGGGGTCCAGCTCTCCCTCGTCGCCCGCAAGGGTGAAGTGGCGTATGTCTTGTATGTCGAGGTCTATCACCACGTCGGTGAACCGTACTTCATCGGCCCATCCCAGCAGGCTCTTGCGGTCGTTGGCCCGTATGCGGACGGCCGGGTAGGAAGAGGCTATGCCATGTAGCTCTTGTTGGCACGTGGCGGGAACCTCCTCGTCGCCCTCAAGGGTGAATTGGAACATAAGGAGCGTATGCTCGTAGTTGATGCTCAGCGTGTAGTCGTGACCCACCCAGCCTTCCGAACCACTTATCTCCAGGGCGAAGGCCTTTTGGCGCTCGGCCACGGAGGCCGCAAACTCGGTGGCGCTAATCTCATCGTTCGCCTCCAACACAAAGCCAATGGTCACTGTCCGCTTGCCTTCGTCCAGCACCAACGCCTCGGAGGTGAGCACCCAGCCGTAGGCCAGCTCCCGTGCTTCTTGGAGGGGGGCATCGACAGGGACTGTATAGAGGCGCTGATTCTGTTCGAATAGCACAATGGCGGAATGGATGACAACCGGAGTTACGTACGACAGATTGTCCAACAGGTAGAACCGTTCGCTGCCGTCGGGCCACGAACCGGCGGCAAAGCGTGTGCCGGCCGGCAGGGTGAACAGCTCTGTGCCAGGTTTGGGCACAACAATCACGTGGGCATGGTCCGGCATCGCTCCCGCAGGCTTGGCTTGCAGCACCTCCTGCCGATAGGATGCACCCCATCGTTCGAACTTCTGGTTGAACCGACGGGCTATCTCGCTATAATGACGGACAAACACCAAGAGTAAGGCAAGGGAGGCATCCATGTCGCCGGCTGACTCCACCCGGTGGAGGTAGGTTTCCATATTCTTCTGTATGTCCACCAAGGCACCCAGCATGGTGAAGTATGCCCGACTGTCGCTGTCGGGTTCCACAGGGCGACGGAACCATCCGTTCTCTTTCTCGACAACAGGCAGCGACTTCTCCAGCAGCTGCTTTATCTCCCCGGCCACTTGCTGGGCGGAGCTGTTGGCGGCGTGGACTTGCGAAGGCAAGCGCAGGTAGTTGTCAAGCCTGCCTCCCCATTGTTGTATCTTATCTTTCAATCCATCCATCACCTCCTTTTGCCGGACAGTGCCTTTGCTCTGGTGGAAGGCTATGGCTTGTTGCTTCAAGTCTTTTTGGGCAATCTCGACCAAGACAGTGAATACATGGTCGTCCCACAGCGCCGACAACATACCCTGTTGCCGTCCCTCCTCGTCGTAGAAGGGATGCTTGCCTGCCATAGTCATCAGCCATCGGAATATTTCTTTCCAATCGCACTCCAAGGCATGGAAGTCTTTCAACGAGGTGTCGTTCGCTTCGTAGTCGGTACGTAGCGTACCTTTCGGTTTATAGGATATGTTTGCCATCGCTTGGTTATTTACGTTACACTATAGGTCAGTCCCCTCATTCAGGTAGAAAGGGTAGACCATGTTGGTACGGCGGTTTGTCTGCCGGATGGTATAGTCGAGGTTGATGCGGAGGATCCCCTCCTCCGCTTCGACCTCGAAAGTCACGTCGTTCAGCTCTACCCGAGGCTCAAAGAGAACGACGGAGCGTTCTATCTCGTCACGCAGCAAAGTCTGTGTGGCCACATCCATCACCTCGAAGGCGTATTTGCGCAACGGACAACCGTAGTTGAAACGGTGCACCCGTTCGCCTGGCGAGGTGCTGAGCAGGACCCACAGGCTTTGGCGGATGTTCTCCTCATTGGCTACCATCCGCGTGGGGCTGCCACTCTTCTGTTCGAGGATGGGCGGGAAGTTCCACCCATTGCCCAGAAAGGTAGGTATCTTGTCCATCTCGTTTATCCGCCAATCATGACAGTGGGACATCCCGTTATGATGCTACCGCCATGAGCTGTAGTATCTCCCATTCGGGCGGCGGGTCTCCCTCCTATTAATACGGAACTCGATCCCTTGACAATGACATCAGGGGGACCTACACAAATGCATTGGTCGCCCAGTACGGCGGCGGGCATCCTGCCAATGAATACGTTTTGCACGCAGGGACCTGTGATGGGGCCGCCCACATGCGGGATGGGCGGGAAGCCGGGTGACTGCATGGGGCATGTGTGCATATCGGTCAATCTTGCAGCTGGAGGCATAGTTATATATCTTTTAAGGGTTATACATTGGTTTAATTAATCATCACCATCGCACCTTTTACGATAGCCTGCGCACTTGCGGAAAGCTCGACTTTGGCCATACCTTTGAAAATGGCTTCAGTCTTGCCCTCCACCAGCACTTTCAGTCCTTGGGCAGCGAGGTCGCTCTTAGAGGAAATATTCACCTTGCCCATAGCATCCAGCGAGACATTTCCTTTTGCCTTCATCGTAAGGTCCTTGGCCGAGCTAAGGGTGATGCCGTCAGCATTCATCGTCACCTCGTTCCCGTGCTGGTCTTTCAACTTGATGGATTTTTCTTCGTCGCTCATCTCAATCAGGTTCTTGGCAGGTGTGTGCAGGGTGACGCTCTTCTTCTCCTCATCGAACTCCATCGTCAGGCCCGACCGGGTAACAATGGCTTTCTTGTTGTTCTTCGCCTCGTGTTCGAAGGGTGGTTTTCGGGCGCTGCTATGCAAGGCTCCGAGTACGATGGGGTGTGCCGGGTCGTGGTTGACGAACCCCACCAGCACCTCATCGCCCGGCTCGGGCAGGAAGAAATAGCCGGAGCCGGTAGTGGCGTACGGCGTGGCAAGGCGTGCCCACAACTCTTTCTTAGGTCCACTCATCCAAGGTAGCTCTACCTGTATGCAATGCTCCTTACCGGGGTCTGCATCAAGCTTCTTCACCACGGCCGTATGCAAGCCTTCCACACCGGGCAGCCATCCCGAGGCAGACGGGGCTACTACGTTGGGCCACTCCGTGATGTTCCCTACCGGCACGCCCATGGTGGCTTGGGTAGTCCATTCGTTGTTCTCTATGTGGTGCGTCACCGCTCCGATGAATGCTTTCCCACTGAACCGTTTACCCAACCCTTTCAACTCTATCAGGCAGCCCGGAACGGCGGCGACCTCGCCATAGAAGCTAAAGGTGCCTTGGTAGCGGGATAATCCGGCCTTGAGCGCCTGGCTGTCGGCCCATGCCTGCAGGGCCTGGCTGTCCGTAGGGGCATCGGTCTGCATCATGTCGGCATTAGGGGCATTGCCCAGCTCTTTGGCCGAGAGGTCGCCTTGCTTGTTCAGCGTAGGCATAGCGGCGGTTGCCTTTACCTCCTTCTGCGTGGCCGGGTTCCACGAAACGGCTTCGTAGCTGCTGTACTGCCCGTTCTCGGACAGGCTCGCATCGAAGTCTATCAGGTCGACTCCATAAGTGAGCGTGAGCACCGGAGCTTTGTCTACTTGTGGCTTGAAGACGGCAATCTCCCGTCCATGGGTGAAGATGAAAAGCCCGCAGGCGTCGGCTCGCGAGAGGGCGAAATCCCAATCGGTGCAGTAGTACTGTACCAGCTCGGGGTGAGGGTAGGAGGTCGCGTCGACCTTGGGGGTGCCATACACAGTCAGCACCTCTTTGATGATGTCCGAGTCTTTCTTCTTCTCGAAAATACGATTCTTCCTCCCTTGTGTGGCGGGATAGGCGATGTCGCGACACTCCAGCACCATCTGTGAGGAAGTGCCTTTTCCCAACTGTATTCCCACCTCGAGGATGATGCCTTCAAACAACGTCTCTTGTTTGTTGACTTTACCTACATCTATCCGGATGGTCGTTCCCGGCTTAAACAGGTTGGAGTCCGGTTCGTCAAACGTCTGTTTGTCCATTTGTCCGGCATTCAGTTTTAGGGTGGCTTTCCCTATGCGGTTCAGGCCAAGGCGGATGTTGGCATAAGTAAGTTGATATGAGCCATCCAATGCCTTCCCATCGCAGTAGATGGTGTATGCCAATGGATTTTTAATTTCGGGTGATGTGGAATGATTCATCTTGTTTCTCCTTTCTTTGTTTTGTTTATTACTATTTTTTGAGAGGCGGGATGAGAAGTTCCGTCCCCGGAGGAAGGTTCCGGAAGCCGCTCAACCCATTGAAATGAGCTACTTGGCGCACCAGCAATGAGTCACCATATACCTGCTGGCAGATGGCTGCCAATGTCTCGCCCTCCTTCAGGACTACTTGGCGCGACATGTCGGGAGAGAGTTTGGAATATTTCTTGCGCTCCTCATCACTGCCCCGATAGCCCGAGAATTTCACAGCTACCTTCGCCCGATAGGGGACACCTTGCGCGTTGAATAGCGTGTAGCTTACGTCCATGGAGGTGAGCTGGCCCTTGAACAGCAACTCTCCATAGGAAATGACGACAAAAGAGGGGCGGTGAGCCTCACTGTTGTACACATAGAGCCTCTCCTCCAGTTCCTTCACCTTCTTGTAAGCCGTGTCGCCTTCAGCAGTACCTTCCACAGCACCGGTACAGTCCACGCAGAAGTCGAAGGAAAGCGTTTCGGGCTTATAGCTCTCGAACAGGTTGGTGCCATTGGTGGTACCCAGCCGCTTGTCCTCCAGGTATGCGATGGCCTTGTCCAGCTTGATGGAAGCGGGATTGAGCAACAACGTCAGCTTGTCGCCATGTTGCTGCGTGTATTGCTCGTCTGTATAGGCAAACATTTTAAGGTATTCCATACTCTTTATCCTTTTACCGTTCGTCTTTGGGCCTTTCCATCGTCTCTCTCCGTCGCAGCTCTTCCGTTAGTTCCCTTAGGACCTCGCTCTTGAGCTGTCGGTAGACACTCTCGGAAATGTCGGGGGGAAGTATCACTTTCTTCTCCATCACGGTATTCACTTGTAT
>JAISIX010000192.1 GCA_031261805.1 Mediterranea sp. (in: CFB group bacteria) | reverse complement strand
TACCAGAACCCAACGCGTCGCTCGTTCCTCGCTTTGCGATGGGCTAGGCTAAGAGCCTTTCAGGCAAAGGCTTTCAGCCACCTTGGGCCTTTCAGGCCACCTCGACTATCGGTCTCGATTTATGGTTCTTTTTACTATAATATATTCCCCTAACCTCCATTTTACTGCCTAATAATCATGTTCAGTTTGCAACGTTATCTTTAACTACAGCCCTAAGAGACAATATTGGACAACCAATAGTAGGATTAAGGAGTTAAACCAGTCAACCAAAATCAGGACGAGACATGTTTGGCATCAGAAACAGCGTATATCTGGATAGATATTCACGTGATACGCTATACATCTGACAAAAGCATAAGATTCGGCGCCCGTTGGTCAACTTTCTGCTCAATTTATTCGTCGTTCCATGATAATTCGCTATTTTTGCGCACTAAAAAACAGGCGGAAAGAAAGGAGGCAAAGCCTTGCCTGCTTGCGGACTCGTCAACCAGTCAACTATATTAAGAAAGAATGATGACCACTGCCAAATTGTTATTGCATTGCCCCGACAGACCGGGTATTCTGGCCGAAGTGACAGATTTTATCACGGTGAACAAGGGGAATATCATCTATCTGGATCAGTACGTGGACCACGTGGAGAACATCTTCTTCATGCGCATCGAGTGGGAACTGAAAGAGTTCCTCGTGCCACGCGAGAAGATTGAAGACTACTTCCGCACGCTCTATGCCCAGAAATACGCCATGGACTTCCGCCTCTACTTCTCCGACGTGAAACCCCGCATGGCCCTCTTCGTGTCGAAGATGTCGCATTGCCTCTTCGACATATTGGCACGCTACACCGCCGGCGAATGGAACGTGGAAATTCCACTCATCATCAGCAACCACCCCGACCTGGAGCAGGTGGCCCGCCGCTTCGACATCCCGTTCCACTGCTTCCCCATCAACAAGGAGAACAAGGCCGAGCAAGAGCGGGCAGAACTGGAGCTGCTGGCGCAGAACAAGGTGTCGTTCATCGTGCTGGCCCGGTACATGCAGGTCATCTCCGACCAGATGATACAGGTGTACCCCAACAAGATTATCAACATACACCACTCCTTCCTGCCGGCCTTCGTGGGCGCCAAACCGTACCACGCCGCCTTCGAACGGGGCGTGAAAATCATAGGCGCCACCAGCCACTACGTCACCACCGACCTCGACGCCGGCCCCATCATCGAGCAGGACGTGGTGCGCATCAGCCACAAGGACTCCGTAGAGGACCTGGTGAACAAGGGCAAGGACTTGGAGAAGATTGTCCTGTCGCGCGCCGTGCAGAAACACATCGACCGCAAGGTCCTGGCGTATAAGAACAAAACAGTGATATTCAACTAAAAAGAGATGAAAGTAGCAATCGTAAAATATAACGCAGGCAACATCCGCTCCGTGGACTACGCCCTGAAGCGCCTCGGCGTGGAAGCCACCATCACCGCGCAGCCCGATGAGCTACGCTCGGCCGACAAAGTCATCTTCCCCGGCGTAGGCGAGGCCGCCACCACCATGGCGCACCTGCAAGCCCACGGTCTGGACACCCTGATAAAGAGCCTGCGCCAACCCGTGCTGGGCATCTGCCTCGGCATGCAGCTGATGTGCCGCCACTCCGAGGAGGGCGACGCGGACTGCCTCGGCATCTTCGACGTGGAGGTGAAGCGTTTCGTCGCCCAACGGCACGAAGACAAAGTGCCGCACACGGGGTGGAACACCATCGGCCACACCCGCGGCAAGCTCTTCGAGGGCTTCACCCGCGAGGAGTTCGTCTACTTCGTGCACAGCTTCTACGTGCCCGTGTGCGAGTTCACCGCCGCCGAGAGCGTCTACATACACCCCTTCAGCGCGGCGCTGCACAAAGACAATTTTTACGCCACACAGTTCCACCCCGAGAAGAGCGGAGCGGTGGGCGAACGGATACTACGCAACTTCTTGGATTTATGAACATAGAGATTATTCCCGCCATAGACATCATCGACGGCAAGTGCGTGCGCCTCTCGCAAGGCGACTACGACCAAAAGAAAGTGTACAACGAAAGCCCCGTGGAGGTGGCCCGGCAGATGGAAGACGCGGGCATCCGACGCCTGCACGTGGTCGACCTCGACGGTGCCGCCTCGCACCACATCGTGAACTACCGGGTGCTGGAGCAGATAGCCACCCGCACGCGGCTGGTCATCGACTTCGGCGGCGGGGTGAAGAGCGACGAGGACCTGCGCATCGCTTTCGAGAGCGGAGCGCAGATGGTGACGGGAGGCAGCATCGCCGTGCAACAGCCCGACACCTTCGGCCGCTGGATAGAGAAGTACGGCAGCGAACGCATCATACTGGGAGCCGACGTGAAAGAGGGGAAGATAGCCGTGAACGGATGGAAGGAGGAGAGCGCCTTCGACCTGCTACCCTTCATCGAGAACTATATAAATAAAGGTATCACCCAAGTGATTTGCACCGACATCAGCCGCGACGGGATGCTGCAAGGCCCCGCCACCGAGCTGTACCGCGAAATACTGGCACGCTTTCCCGACCTGAAGCTGATAGCCAGCGGAGGCGTGAGCCGGATGGACGACCTCATCGCCCTCGACGAGGCCGGACTCTCGGGCGTCATCTTTGGCAAGGCACTGTACGAGGGGCGAATCAGCCTCGAGGAAATCAAATCACTCCTATAAAAGAGAAAACAAACCGTGTTAGCAAAAAGAATCATACCCTGCCTCGACATCAAAGACGGGCAGACCGTGAAAGGGACCAACTTCGTGAACCTGCGCCAAGCCGGCGACCCGGTAGAGCTGGGACGCGCCTATAGCGAGCAGGGCGCCGACGAGCTGGTGTTCCTCGACATCACCGCCAGCTTCGAGGGCCGCAAGACCTTCACCGACCTGGTGCGCCGCATCGCCGCCAATATCAGCATCCCCTTCACCGTGGGAGGAGGCATCCACGAGCTGAGCGACGTGGACCGACTGCTCAGCGCCGGGGCCGACAAGATTTCCATCAACTCCTCCGCCATCCGACGGCCGGAGCTGATTGAGGAGATTGCCCAACACTTCGGCTCGCAGGTATGCGTGCTCGCCGTCGATGCCAAGCAGACCGCCGCCGGATGGAAATGCTACCTCAACGGCGGACGCGTGGAGACCGACAAAGAACTGATGGCCTGGACACACGAGGCACAGGAACGCGGCGCGGGCGAGGTGCTCTTCACCAGCATGGACCACGACGGCGTGAAGCAAGGATACGCCAACGAAGCGCTGGCGGCACTCGCCGCACAACTCTCCATCCCCGTCATCGCCTCGGGCGGAGCAGGCACGGAGGAACACTTCCGTGATGTATTTTTATCGGGCAAAGCCGACGCCGCACTGGCTGCCAGCGTTTTTCATTTCGGCGAGATTAAGATTCCCGAATTAAAGTCGTATCTTTGCGCCGAAGGAATCACTGTAAGAATGTAAGGAGACAAGAAAACAATACCTTCAGAAACCTCGTTTACTTGTCGACGATAACCATAAAGAAAGAAACAATGAATTTGGATTTTGAGAAAATGAACGGACTCGTTCCAGCCATCATACAAGACGCCGACACACGCAAGGTGCTGATGCTGGGATTCATGAACGCAGAGGCATACCAAAAGACGGTGGAGACAGGCAAAGTGACCTTCTTCAGCCGTACCAAGAACCGTCTGTGGACCAAGGGCGAAGAGAGTGGAAACTTCCTGCACGTAGTGGACATCAAGGCCGACTGCGACAACGACACGCTCCTTATCCAAGCTCATCCCGCCGGACCGGTATGCCACACGGGCACCGACACCTGCTGGGGCGAAAAGAACGAGGAGCCGGTGATGTTTCTCAAAGAACTGCAGGACTTCATCGACCAGCGCTACGCTGAGAAGCCCGAAGGGTCGTACACCACCAGCCTCTTCGAGAGCGGCGTGAACAAGATGGCACAAAAGGTGGGCGAGGAAGCCGTGGAAGCTGTGATAGAAGCCACCAACGGCACAGGCGAACGCCTCATCTACGAATGCTCCGACCTCATTTACCACCTCATCGTGTTGCTCACCTCCAAAGGCTACCGTATCGAAGACATCGCACGGGAGCTGCAGGAAAGACACAGCGCCACATGGAAGAAGCACTGATAGCATACCAAGGCGTAGAGCTGTACCAGCAAGAACTCTGCGTATTGCGCGAGGTGAACCTTGAGCTGCGCAAGGGAGAGTTCGTCTACCTCATAGGCAAAGTGGGAACCGGCAAGACCAGCCTGCTAAAGAGCATGTACGGCGAGCTGGACGTGCACGGCGGAGAGGCACGGGTGCTGGACTACGACATGCGCACCATCAAGCGGAAACACATCCCACAACTGCGGCGCAGGTTGGGCATCGTGTTCCAGGACTTCCAATTACTGACCGACCGCAGCGTACAGAGCAACCTCGAGTTTGTGCTGCGCGCCACCGGCTGGAAGAACAAGCTGGAGATAGAAGAACGCATAGAAACCGTACTGAAGTTGGTAGGCATGGCAGGCAAAGGCTACAAGATACCCAACGAGCTATCGGGCGGAGAGCAACAACGCATCGTGATAGCACGCGCCATGCTCAACTCGCCCGACGTGCTGCTGGCCGACGAGCCGACCGGTAACCTCGACCAGGAGACCGGAACGGCCATTGTGAAGCTGCTGCACGACATCTGCGAGGCAGGGGCAGCCGTCATCATGACCACCCACAACCTCGGCCTGCTCAGGCAATTGCCCGGACGAGTGTATCGCTGCCAAGAACATCGCTTGGCAGATGCCACCGAAGAATACAATAAAAATATAAATAACTAAAAAACAGAAGCGAACATGAAAGTTTTAAAGTTTGGAGGAACTTCCGTAGGCTCTGCCCAGCGGATGAAGGAAGTAGCCAAATTGATTACCGATGGCGAACAGAAAATCGTTGTCCTTTCGGCCATGTCGGGCACCACAAATACCTTGGTAGAGATCTCCGACTACCTGTACAAGAAGAATCCGGAGGGAGCCAACGAAATCATCAACAAGCTGGAGGCCAAGTATAAACAACACTTGGATGAGCTGTTTGCCACCCAGGAATACAAAGAGAAAGCCGCCGAAGTTGTCAAAGCCCACTTCAACTATATCCGCTCCTACACCAAAGACCTCTTCACGCTCTTCGAGGAGAAGGTTATCCTGGCACAAGGAGAGCTGATCTCCACCAACATGGTGAACCTCTACCTGCAAGAGTGCGGTGTGAAGTCGGTACTGATACCCGCCCTGGAGTTCATGCGCACCGACAAGAACGCCGAACCCGACCCCGTGTACATCAAAGAGAAACTCGCCGCCCAGCTCGAGCTGCATCCCGAGGCAGAGATATACATCACGCAAGGCTTCATCTGCCGCAACGCTTATGGCGAGATAGACAACCTGCAACGTGGTGGAAGCGACTACACCGCCTCGCTGATAGGAGCCGCCGTGGGTGCCTCGGAGATTCAGATTTGGACCGACATCGACGGGATGCACAACAACGACCCGCGCGTGGTAGACAAGACCGAGCCGGTGCGCCACCTGCACTTCGAAGAGGCCGCCGAGTTGGCTTACTTCGGCGCCAAGATTCTGCACCCCACTTGTATACAGCCGGCCAAGTACGCCAACATCCCCGTACGCCTGCTCAACACCATGGACCCCACCGCCCCCGGCACGATGATTTCCAACGAGACGGAGAAAGGCAAAATCAAGGCCGTGGCTGCCAAGGACAACATCACCGCCATCAAGATAAAATCCAGCCGTATGCTACTGGCCCACGGTTTCCTACGCAAGGTGTTCGAGATATTCGAGAGCTACCAGACCTCCATCGACATGATATGCACCTCGGAGGTAGGCGTGTCGGTGACGGTAGACAACACCAAGCACCTCAACGAGATTATGGACGACCTGAAGAAGTACGGCACGGTGACGGTAGATCACGACATGTGCATCGTCTGCGTGGTAGGCGACCTGGAATGGGAAAACGTGGGATTCGAAGCCAACGCCCTGGATGCCATGCGCAACATACCCGTGCGTATGATCTCCTTCGGCGGTAGCAACTACAACATCTCCTTCCTCATCCGTGAGTGCGACAAGAAACAGGCCCTACAGGCGCTAAGTGACCAGCTCTTTCACAACAAAAAATAAATAACCCCCAACCTAACCCCACATACACCCATTTTATGAAAGGAGTATTCCCCATAGATAAGTTCCGCACGCTGCAAACGCCGTTCTACTACTACGACACACGTGTGCTGCGTGATACTCTCACGACCATCCGCGAAGAGATGGCCCGCTACGACCGGTTCGTGATGCACTATGC
The DNA here is from genome assembly GCA_031261805.1 of Mediterranea sp. (in: CFB group bacteria). Lineage (GTDB taxonomy): Bacteria > Bacteroidota > Bacteroidia > Bacteroidales > Bacteroidaceae > Bacteroides. The sequence goes on along the minus strand of JAISIX010000192.1, from coordinate 14,094 downwards.
CGTAAAGGCCAACGCCAACCCCAAAGTACTGACCATCATCCGCGAGAGCGGGATGGGCGTGGACTGCGTGAGCGGCGGTGAGATACGTGCTGCCATCCGTGCCGGATTTCCCGCCTCGAAGATTGTCTTCGCCGGCGTAGGCAAGGCCGACTGGGAGATCAACCTCGGGCTGGAGCATGGCATCTTCTGCTTCAACGTAGAGTCCATCCCCGAGCTGGAGGTCATCAACGAGCTGGCCGCCGCCCAAAACAAAGTGGCTAACGTGGCCTTCCGCATCAACCCCGACGTAGGAGCGCACACACACGCCAACATCACCACCGGACTGGCCGAGAACAAGTTTGGTATCAGTATGCAAGACATGGACAAGGTCATCGACATCGCCGTGGGCATGAAGAACATCCGCTTCATCGGCCTGCACTTCCACATCGGCTCGCAGATTCTCGACATGGGCGACTTCATCGCCCTCTGCAACCGCGTGAATGAGCTGCAGGACAAGTTGGAGGCACGCCACATCCTCGTGGAGCACATCAACGTGGGTGGCGGACTGGGCATCGACTACGGACATCCCAACCGCCAGCCCATCCCCGACTTCAAGAGCTACTTCGCCACCTACGCCGGACAGCTGAAGCTACGTCCACACCAGACGTTGCACTTCGAACTGGGACGCGCCGTGGTAGGGCAATGTGGCTCGCTCATCGCCAAGGTGCTGTACGTGAAGCAGGGCACCAACAAGAAGTTCGCCATCCTCGACGCCGGCATGACCGACCTCATCCGACCCGCCCTCTACCAAGCTTATCACAAGATAGAGAACATCACCTCCGAAGAGGCCGTAGAAGCGTACGACGTGGTAGGACCCATCTGTGAATCGTCCGACGTCTTCGGCAAAGCCATCGACCTGAACGGCACGCGACGGGGCGACCTCATTGCCCTCCGCTCGGCAGGAGCGTATGGCGAAATCATGGCATCAGGATACAACTGCCGGGAGCTGCCCAAAGGCTATACCTCCGACGAGCTGGTATAACCTTGAAAAGGAAATACCCGCGACAACCGCTATTTGATATTCATCACCGCCACTCTATCAAATGCAGGTTGTCGTGGGTACCCACAAACAGCATAGCAATCCCTCAGTACAAAACAGAAACAGCTACAACAGATGATGTGTAAGCACGATACAAATAGCCTCCGTAATATTTTTCACACATAGTTTGTCAAATAGGCGCTGTTTACTATGCTTAATGACCGACAAACTTTTATGGGTCGCATCAGCTATTTCCTCTACTGTATGCCCTAAAGATGCCAACATGAGGATAGAGTGTTCCAACTTACTTAGCTGAACTGATGCCTGTTCCTCCCAACGCTGTCTTACCATTGAATACGTCCATACTTTATTGCTCATTGTGTTTTTCACAGACAAGCCATCCTCCTTTTGTGCGTTCTTTGGCGCAAGAGATAGCTTACAATACACAAGTCTATAATCACCATTATCGTCAAAAGCCATCGGAATCATTTCGCATTGCACTGGCAGTTTTGCCTTACCACCCACCAGCAAATGGAAAAAGCAAGAGAAGATATAACAACCTTTTCTCCTTTCCTCTTTAGACACCGCACACATATAGTTGTGCATAGCCTGCTTAAACGTCTCCAGTATTTGCCTATCTTCGGGCATAATATGTTCGACAAAAAAAGATAGGCCCATCTCCCGTACCTCTTCTTCGGTATGTCCACATAGAAGTAGGGGATGTCCTTTTACAACATAAAAAGAATGCGTACGATGTTCAATGATGAAAAGCGTGGCGTAAGTAGTATGCGACACGGCTTGGGAAAGTTGCTCGAGAAGGTCGAGTTCAATGTTAGAAAAGGCTTGATAGGATGTTTCCATATTAGTTCTCTAAATTGTTCGCTGCAAATTAAAGCATTTTTTCTATAGCGAACAAGGGAAAAAGGCCCTTTAGTACATACTATTTATCAGTTTAATGCTGTTTCTTTGCAAAACTTCGCAACAAGCCTGTTTAACTTAAAAAACTCATTAGTCATGAACAGTAAAAAGACATTTATCTCAGTCATTGCATTTTTCTGCTATTTAAGCGTCATACCAATCAGAGCAGACAATGTAGCTCCATTGGATAGCATTCAATCATCTATCGAAAAGGCTTTCCATAAATCCATGGAAGACAAGAGTGCCAAATTATTGACATCCATAGAAGAAGAACTTAAAAAGAAGCCTCACAACCAGATCTATTCTTATTGGATTGCATACGACTATCTATATCAAGCATTCTTTTTCCTTGCCACCCAAAATGATAACATGGCGAAAGAGAAGATAAAAGCAGGGTTTGAACTCTTTCAAGACGAGAAGAGGAAGAATTCGGAAGATTATGCCCTGCTGGCATATCTACAAAGCATGTATATCCGATTTACCTCAGGAATAGAATCGGGAGTTATGGCCCAGAAGAGCGCAAACAGTGCACGCCAATCGGTAGAAGCTGACTCAACAAATATCAGAGCTTGGTACATTTTAGGTATGCTTGACTACTATACGCCGAAACAATTTGGCGGGAAGAAGAGATGCGAGGAGTATCTCAAGAAAGCCCTTTCCCTTCCTGCACAAGAAGTAGAAAATCCCTATATGCCAAGCTGGGGAAGGGTCGAATCGTACATGTTATTGTTGGACTTCTATATAAACAATCAAGAAATCCAGAAAGCACATGCCTATTTAGACAAAGCTCTTTCTGAGTTTCCCCATGAGCCAAGACTAAAAATATATGAGAAATACTTTTAGGACACAATTGATTGCCATTTTAAGCATTATCAAAGCGACAATGAGCACGGCCCAAACAATATCTGGACATGTTTGGGCCGACAAAGAGCCTGCTTTTGCCGCCAACATTTACTTAATGGCGCACAAGGAAGTTCATGCTATATCGGACGAACAAGGATTCTTTGAATTGCATGTAGCAGCCAAGGATATTCTCCCTGATACCTTAGTCGTATCTTATCTTGGCTATCGAGACTACAAGCTTTTCTCGGACACTATTATTTCACCCATAGAAGTCCATTTAGAACCGGAAGAGATGGAAATTCCAGAGGTTATAGTCCAAGCAGACCCAAGCAACAGCAAGGAATTCGCCGTAACAAAATTAGACAAGGTGGCTATTTACATGAACCCTGCCGCCAACGCAGACCCCTTAAAGGCAATCAAGATGCTACCTTATAGCACTTCAACATCTGAAAGCGCAAATCCCGAATTGCGGGGAAGTTCAAGTAGCTATAGCCGAGTCATTGTTAATGGAGTTCCTATATACAACCCCGTTAGGAATCAACAATTAAATGGGATTGGGAACTTCAGCTTATTCAACGCAGAGATAATAGGTACACAGTACGTATATCCAAGTAACCCACCATTGGAATATGGGAACTCAATAGCAGGAATAGTAGATATAAAGACTACAAGCGACGTGGCATCCTCAAAGTCTACCAACATCTCACTATCCTTGGCCAACTTAGGAGCTTTCCACTCACGCCGAATCAACAAGAGAACGTTCATCCAACTCTATGGAAACGTTCAGGCATCCGATGTTTACAAGCTTGTAAACAACAAAAGCTTGGATTATATCCACGATTTCTCCTCCATAGACATGGGAGGGAATTTCAGGGCCGCACTGTCGACGAAGCTATTCTTGAACATATTCTCTTATGCCATCAGCGAAAAATACAATGCCCTAAAAGGCATGTACAACTACTACGGGAGCATGGCAGCTTCCAACAAACGAAACTTTAACATCCTCAATGTCGGATACCAGAGTGATAAGGACATTGTCTCCATCAATGGAAGTGCAGACATCTCTGTTGCCAAGTACGGCTATGGGAACATCAGCGACAAATCTAAAACAATCAGGGCATTCTCATCAGTACACTACAAACACCTGCTCACAAATAATCTTTCATTCAACTCAGGGATTGACTACGAATACAATCATTATCGGTACAAAGGCAAATATCCAACTATCGCATGTTTGATGGATGTTCCTCAATATCAAGCGTCAAAGGATACGTGGATAGAAAGCCAAAGCATAGAGGGATTCCTATATGCCAGGTATCAAACGGAGAAACTTATTGTATGCATAAGCGGAAGAGGTATATGCCAGAACTGGAATAGTGGAAAATTTTCATTCCAGTCATCTATAAAATATAACCTCAACAATCATCAGACAATCATCGCATCTTGGGGGAAATACAACGCCTTATCACTTCCTGAGTACCAAAATAGAAAGGTGGAAAACTTGTTATCCCAACAAGTCTCCTTGGACTACAAGCTCATTGTAAAGGAATACACATTAAACGCCGCCGTCTATCACAAAGCCGAGCATACCCCTCTATACCTTGAATCGGAGTATTCTGCCCAAATGGTCAAAAATAGAATTTATGGAATTGAAATCTCCAACAAGTACGAGATGGAACATTTCACGTTTAATCTCGGCTACACCTATTTAAATTCTAAAATAAGATTCAATGAGAAGCTTTTCCATGCCAACAATGATTTTAAGCACTTAGTAATCGCAAGTATTTGTTACCTGAATCCCATCTTGTTCAATGCGTCTATCTCCTATACATATAGGCTTGGCACATATTATACGCCAATCATTGGAAGCTCATTATATGATTCCTCACGCATACCTATATATGGGACATATAATAATGCACAGTATTCACCCTATTCAAAATTGGACTTGTCAGTCAACAAATATATCAAATTGAAAAAGATGGGACTTGTGCTGTATCTGACAATAACGAATTTGCTCAATACCTCAAATCAGCAGTATTACTACTACGACCAAGAGTATTCAAAAAGATATTCTGAAACGTTTCAGAAAGGGTTGGTCTATTGGGGTTGCACAATGCAGTTTTAAGAGAGGCAACGACAGAAGCAGTATAAGAGAACAGAGAACTAAGAGCTATTTGATTTCCTCGTTTGTCGATTTCATATAAAAAAAGAGAAGGAAAGCCGAACAAACCAAAGGCGTAGTGCATTATTATAGAAGTGAAACACTTAGGTGTGCTACGTTTTATAAAACAATAGAATTATGATTTCAGAGAAACTACAAAAAGCTCTTAACGAGCAAATCGGCGCCGAATTATGGTCGGCCAACCTCTATTTGTCCATGGCTCTCTACATGGAGAAGGAGGGTTATAGCGGCTTTGCCCATTGGCTGAAAAAACAATGGCAAGAGGAATTGGAACATGCCACCGATATGGCTACCTATCTCATCAAGCGCGAAGGCACGCCACTGGTAGACAAGGTGGACGTGGTACCCACAGGCTGGGGAAGCGTGCTGGAAGTGTTTGAGCACGTGTACAAACACGAGTGCCACGTATCAGCCCTCATCAACTCGTTGGTAGACATGGCCTCCGCCGATAAAGATAAACCCACACAGAACTTCCTGTGGAGCTATGTAGCCGAGCAAGTAGAAGAAGAAGCTACCGCACTGGGCCTTGTAGAAAAGATTAAGAGAGCTGGCGAAAGCGGACTCCTCTTCATTGATGCGCAGTTGGCCCAAAGATAAAATGGCAGTACACGCGAAAGGGCGCGTCCGTCATCCTATTCGCCTAAGGATAGGGGGTGGAGTCGCCCTTTTGCTTTTAGTAGCCTACCTCTTCTGCCTCCCCCACCAGCTGTTTCACGCCCCCTACTCCACCGTGGTGACCGACCGCAACGGCGAACTGCTGGGCGCACGCATCGCCAGCGACGGGCAGTGGCGCTTCCCGCCACGCACCACCATCCCCGCCAAGATGAAAGAGTGCCTCGTCAGCTTCGAGGACAAACGTTTCCGCTACCATTGGGGCGTCGACCCGCTGGCATTGGGCAGAGCCATCTACCAAGACCTCAAAGCGCGACGGGTAGTGAGCGGAGGCAGCACGCTCACCATGCAGACCATCCGCATCGCCCGCAACCGCCCACGCACACTATGGGAGAAGGCTGTGGAGATGATTTGGGCCACTCGCCTGGAGTTTCGGGCTTCGAAGGAGGAGATTTTGGCCATGTACGTATCGCATGCACCCTTCGGCGGCAACGTAGTGGGTCTCGATGCCGCCGCTTGGCGCTACTTCGGGCACTCCGCCGACGAGCTGTCGTGGGCCGAAGCCGCCACGCTGGCCGTGCTCCCCAACTCACCGGCGCTCATCCACCTCTCGAAAGGACGACCCGCCCTGCTGGTCAAACGTAACTGCCTCCTGAAACAACTATTGGGACAGAAGAAAATAGAACCATCGGACTACGAGCTGGCCCTCTCCGAACCACTCCCCCACGAACCGATGCCGCTGCCACAAATCGCCCCCTATTTGGTGAGCCACTACTATCAAGAGCAGAACGGGCAATACATCCATACCCACATAGACCGGGGCATACAGCAACAGATGGAGGCGCTGGCCGAACGACGGAGCGACGAGTTCGGACGAAGCGACATCCGCAACCTCGCGCTACTCGTCATCGACCTGCGCACCGACCAAGTAGTGGCCTACGTGGGCAACACGCATTACAACCGCCGGCAGAACGGCAACCAGGTAGACGTGATACGTGCCCCTCGCAGCACAGGTAGCATCCTGAAGCCCTTCCTCTACTACGCCATGCTGCACGAAGGCACACTGCTACCCACCATGCTGGTACCCGACATCCCTCTCAACGTCAACGGATTTACGCCGCAAAACTTTAACATGCGATACGAGGGGGCAGTGCCCGCCGCCGAGGCGCTGGCACGCTCGCTCAACATCCCCGCCGTGGTGGAGCTACAACGCTTCGGCGTGCCTAAGTTCCACGACCTCCTCCGACAGATAGGACTAACGACCCTCGACAAACCCGCCTCACACTACGGCCTCTCGCTCATCCTTGGAGGAGCCGAAGCCACCCTGTGGGACGTGACACATGCCTACGCCCGGATGGGCCGAAGCCTGTTGCCCAACGATACTATCACAGATTCCTTCGCTTGGGACAAGGGAGCCGTGTGGCAAACCTTCGACGCACTGAAAGAGGTAAACCGCCCCGAGGAGATTGACTGGAAAGCCATCCCTTCCATGCAAGCCATCGCCTGGAAGACAGGCACCAGCTACGGTTTCCGAGACGCTTGGGCAGTAGGTGTCACCCCCCGCTACGCCATAGGTGTATGGGTAGGCAATGCCACGGGCGAAGGCAAACCCGGACTGGTAGGCGCACTCACCGCCGGCCCCGTGCTGTTCGATGCCTTCAGCGCACTGCCCTCCTCGTCCTGGTTCAAGCGTCCCACGGGCGTATTCGTGGAGGCAGAGGTGTGCAAGCAATCGGGCTACCTGCGCGGACGCTTCTGCAACGACACCGACACGCTACTCATCCTCCCCGCCGGTCTGCGGACAGACGCCTGCACCTTCCACAGGCTCGTCACACGAGATTTCTGCCTGCCCCCCGTATGGGAATGGTACTATAAGCAGTATCATCCGGAGTACAAGCCGCAACCGCCGCTCAACGCCAACAGTGGCGAAGGAGGCACGCAACTCATGCAATTCATCTACCCCGCCATGGGTGCCCGCATCAAACTGCCTCGGCAGCTGGACGGCACCCCCGGCGCACTCACCGTGGAGCTGGCGCATAGCAATCCCGCCGCCACCGTCTTCTGGCATTTGGACAACAGCTACCTGTCGCAGACGCGCGACTTCCACAAGCTCACCATCCGCCCCTCGCCCGGCCGGCACTCGCTCACGGTGGTCGACGACGCAGGAAACACCGTCTCCACCACTTTCTATATCGAATAGCAGAAGAGAGTACAAAAGACTCGCTGCATCGTCTCTATTTAATAAACGGATATATCAGCTTAACAGAATACCATCCTATGAATAAAAAAAGAATCCCCATCAGCCTATTGGCTATGGTTTTTGCTTTCGGCATCCAAGCTCAACACCCTGCTGAATTGCCCAACGATTTGCAGTCGGGACCTGTAGAGCTTCCGGTACCCTCCTACAAACTATGGTACAACCAGCCGGCACACACTTGGACAGAAGCTTTGCCGCTGGGCAACGGACGCTTGGGAGCCATGGTATATGGCACGCCCGGCATCGAACAAATTCAACTGAACGAAGAGACCATCTGGGCCGGAAGGCCCAACAACAACGTCAACCCCAGCGCACGGGAGTACCTCCCCAAGGTACGCGAGCTGGTCTTCGCAGGCAAGTACTACGAGGCGCAGACATTGGCCGACGAGAAGGTGATGCCGAATACCAACTCCGGCATGCCCTACCAGACATTTGGCGACCTGCGCATCTCTTTCCCGGGACACAACTGGTACACCAACTATTACCGGGAGCTAAGCCTCGACTCGGCCCGCGCCATCGTACGCTACACGGTAGACAATGTAGTCTACCAGCGAGAAGTAATCACCTCCTTCGCCGACCAGGTAGTGATGGTACGCCTCACCGCCAGTAAGCCGGGGCATATCACCTTCAACGCACAACTCACCTCGCCACACGACGGCACGGTAGTCTCCACCCAAGGCAACCGGATCTCACTCTCAGGCATCACCTCCTCGCACGAGGGGCTGAAAGGTAAGGTAGAGTTCCAAGGAGAACTCACCGCCACGTACGACGGTGGTGAGATGACGTGCGAAGACGGCGTGCTCTCCGTCAAGGGAGCTACCGAAGCCATCCTCTACGTAGCCATCGCCACCAATTTCAACAACTACTTAGACATCAGCGGCGATGCCAACCAACGCGCCAACGAGTACCTCAACAACGCCACTACACGCCCCTTCAAGCAGGCACTGCGGGAACACGTCAGGGATTACCAGCGCTTCTACAAACGCATGACGTTCAGCCTCGGCCCCGACCGTTACGCCAGCCTCCCTACCGACCAGCGTTTGGTAGGCTTCAAGAAGAACAACGACCTCGGGCTGATAGCTACCTACTTCGAGTTTGGACGCTACCTGCTCATCTGCTCCTCCCATCCCGACAGCCAAGAGCCGGCCAACCTGCAAGGTATCTGGAACGATAAGCTACTACCCCCTTGGGATAGCAAGTACACCTGCAACATCAACCTCGAGATGAACTACTGGCCGGCCGAGGTGACGCATCTCACCGACCTCAACCTACCCCTCTTCCACCTCATCGAAGACGTGAGCGAGAGCGGCAGGAATACCGCCCGCGAGATGTATGGCGCCGACGGATGGGTGCTGCACCACAACACCGACATCTGGCGCATTACCGGACCGGTGGACCATGCTACCTCGGGTCTTTGGCCCAGCGGGGGGGCTTGGCTCTGCCGCCACCTCTGGGAGCACTACCTCTATACCGGCGACAAGGAGTTCCTCGCCTCCTACTACCCCATCCTCAAGGGAGCCGCCACCTTCTTCGACGAGACGATGGTGAAAGACCCTAACCGCGGCTGGCTGGTGGTATGCCCCAGCAACTCGCCCGAGAACGTACATGTCGGCAGCACCCCCAAGGCCACTACCGCCGCCGGATGCACGCTCGACAACGAACTCGTCTTCGACCTCTGGCACGCGGTCATCTCCGCCTCCCAAATCCTGAATACCGACAAGGAACTGGCCACCCGCCTCACCAAACGCCTTCAAGAGATGGCACCCATGCAGATAGGACGCTGGGGACAGCTACAAGAATGGATGTACGACTGGGATGATCCGCTGGACCTCCACCGTCACGTCTCCCACCTCTACGCCCTCTTCCCCAGCAACCAAATATCGCCCTACCGCACCCCCAAGCTGTTCGACGCAGCCCGCACCTCGCTCATCCATCGGGGCGACGCCTCCACCGGCTGGAGCATGGGCTGGAAGGTATGCCTCTGGGCACGCCTGCTCGACGGCGACCGCGCGGGTAAGCTCATCGGCGACCAACTCTCGCTCGTACGCAACGAGAAGAAACGCGGCGGCACCTACCCCAACCTCTTCGATGCCCACCCACCCTTCCAGATAGATGGCAACTTCGGCTGTACCGCCGGCATCGCCGAGATGCTGATGCAGAGCTACGACGGCTTCATCTATATCCTGCCCGCCCTGCCCGCACAATGGAAGGAAGGCTCCGTACAAGGACTGATGGCCCGTGGCGGTTTCGAGATTGGGATGGACTGGAAAGAGGGGAAAATCACCCGCGTCATCGTGCGGTCCAGCCTCGGTGGCAACTGCCGACTGCGCTCGGTCACCCCGCTTGAGGGCGAACACCTGAAAGCTGCCAGCGGCAAGAACCCCAACCCGCTCTACGACGTGCCGCCCCTCACCAAGGAGCCGCTCGTCAGCCCACGCGCCAAGCTCAACCCGGTGACACCTGTCAACACCTACCTCTACGACCTAGAAACAGAACCGGGAAAAACGTACGTACTCATCAAGAAGATTGAAACATTGCCCACCAGCATATAGACATGAAGAAGAACTTACTGAAGACAGCCCTCGCCTGCACCCTATTGGGCAGCCTCATCGCCTGCGCCGCCCCCAAGCAAGAGAAACCCGAACCTTGGAGCCAGCGCATCGCTCGCTCGGAGATGAAACGGTTCCCCGAACCATGGATGATAGAGAAAGCCAAGCACCCCCGATGGGGATATACCCACGGACTCGTGATGAAGGCCATGCTCGAGGAGTGGAAACATACGGGCGACACAGCCTACTACAACTACGCCAAGATTTACGTCGACAGCCTCATAGAGGCCGACGGGCGCATCAAGACGATGAATTACCTCTCGTTCAACCTCGACAACGTGAACCCCGGGAAAATCCTGTTCGACTTCTACGCCCGTACACACGACAAGCGTTATCGCATCGCCATGGACACCCTGCGCAAGCAGCTCAGCGAGCAGCCACGCACCTCGTCGGGCGGCTTCTGGCACAAGCTACGCTACCCGCACCAGATGTGGCTCGACGGCATCTACATGGCCTCCCCCTTCTTGGCGCAATACGGGGCCACCTTCCATGTACCGGCGCTCTGCGACGAGGCGGCAGAACAAATCCAGCTCATCGGCCACTACACCTACGACCGCAAGACGGGACTCTACTACCACGGCTGGGACGAGAGCCACCAACAGGCGTGGGCCAACCCCGAGACAGGATGCTCACCCAGCTTCTGGAGCCGTAGCATAGGATGGTACGCCGCAGGTATCGTCGACGTGCTCGACTACCTGCCCGCCAACAGCGGTGCCCGAAACAGCTTGATACAACGGCTACGAGCGCTGATAGTGTCTTTGGTGAAATACCAAGACCCACAGACGGGCACTTGGTACCAAGTCACCGACCAAGGCGCACGTCCGGGCAACTACCTCGAGTCGTCGGCCACCGCCTTGTTTGTCTACGCCATGGCCAAAGCGCTCAACAAAGGATACATTGACGCCGAATATTCCACCCCCTTGCAGAAAGCCTTCGACGGGATGATAGAAACCTTCGTCCGCACCGAAGACGACGGCACCTATACCATCACCAACTGTTGCGCCGTAGCCGGGCTGGGCGGCAACGCGGACAAGTACCGCGACGGCTCCTTCGACTACTACATTAGCGAACCGGTGATACAGAATGACCCCAAGTCTGTGGGGGCATTTATCCTTGCGGCAATAGAGTACGAGAAGTTTGAAAATTAAAAATTGAGAATTAAAAAATACAGATTCGCTTATTGAGTTAGAATAAGCATCACATTAAGAATAGGCAAACAATGAACAAACGAATCATCTTACCTTTGCTGATGCTGGCAATCGTCGCCAGCCTGTCGGCGCAGAAGAAAACGCAGAAAACCTACATCCCGTGGAAGGGCGGCAAGCTCGAAGTATCTGCCGAAGGACGCTACCTGAAGCAGGCCGACGGCACCCCCTTCTTCTGGATGGGCGAAACGGGCTGGCTACTGCCCGAACGCCTCAACCGCGAAGAGGCGGAATACTACCTCTCGCAATGCCAACAGCGTGGCTACAACGTGGTACAGATACAGACCATCAACGCCGTACCCACCCTCAACATCTACGGGCAATACTCCATGACGGACGGCTTCAACTTCAAGGACATCAACCGCCCCGGCGTTTATGGCTACTGGGACAACATGGACTACCTCGTACGCACCGCCGCCTCCAAAGGCATCTACATCGGCATGGTGTGCATCTGGGGCAGCGTGGTGAAGCGGGGCGACATGAATGTGGAGCAAGCCCGTGCCTACGGACGCTTCTTGGCCGAACGCTATAAGGACTCGCCCAACATCGTATGGATTATCGGCGGCGACATCAAAGGCGACCAGAACGCCGACGTGTGGAACGCCTTGGCTACCACCATCAAGTCCATCGACAAGAACCACCTCATGACCTTCCACCCCCGCGGGCGCACCACCTCCGCCACTTGGTTCAACAACGCCCCGTGGCTCGACTTCAACATGTTCCAAAGCGGGCACCGCCGCTACGGCCAACGCATGGGCGACGGCGAATACCCCATCGAGGAGAACACCGAGGAGGACAACTGGCGCTTCGTGGAGCGTAGCATGGCCATGAAACCCATGAAACCCGTCATCGACGGCGAGCCGGTGTACGAAGGCATCCCCCAAGGCCTGCACGACCCCGACGAGATTCGCTGGAAAGACTTCGACGTGCGCCGCTACGCCTATTGGTCGGTCTTCGCCGGCTCCTTCGGACATACCTACGGCAACAACTCCCTCATGCAGTTTGCCAAGCCCGGCGTGGGTGTGGCCTACGGCGCCAAGGAGTACTGGTACGACGCCCTCCACGACCCGGGCTTCAACCAGATGCGGTACCTCAAAAACCTGATGCTCACCTTCCCCTTCTTCGACCGCGTGCCCGACCAATCGTGCATAGCCGGCCACAACGGCGAGCGCTACGACCGCGTCATAGCCACCCGCGGCAAAGACTACATGTTGGTGTACAACTACACCGGCATCCCTATGCAGATAGACCTCAGCCGCATCAGCGGGGCAAAGAAAAACGCTTGGTGGTATGCCGCCAAGAGCGGCAAGCTGGAGTACATCGGCCAGTTCGACGGCAACAGCACCCAGAAGTTCCAGTACGACAGCGGCTACTGTAGCGGCAACGACCAAGTGCTCATTCTCGTAGACAGCACCAAGAACTATGTGCAGAAGGAGTGGACGGAGCTACCGGACGCACAGGCAAAATGGACGAAATAGGCGAGAAGGAAGAGTGATTAGTGGAGAATTTCGATGTACGCCTCCACGGTTGCGTACATCGAAACTCACGCACGGTGTCAGCTTTTAAAAATAACTTCGCACCGCAAACTCGAACTGTTCCATAAATATTTGTTTGAAAGCCGCGATGTTGTTTTGCTCATAGAACATCAACATAGCCTTTTTGTAAACCACCGAATCAACCGTACGAAACGAGATGGGACAATAGGAGTTGGCAATAAGAATCGCATTGCTGACAATACGTGCGGTACGCTTATTCCCATCCACAAATGGCTGGATATAGGAAAGCAGCACCAAAGTCAACAAGGCTTTCTCAAAAACGTTCGCTTTGTCATTGATAAGTGTACAAGCATCCTCCAAAGCCTCCCTGATTTGAAATTCATTATCCAACGGACGATAATTAGTTCCCGTGATGCCCACACGATGATGACGAATCCGGCTGTCGACACCCAACTCTTTAATCAGGAGGGTATGCACTTCCTCTATGCAATGCACCGATATTTCCTTGTAATAATCGGCTGCTCCCAGAACAAAGTCAAGCGCATCTTTATGATTGAGCAGCATGATAGCCTCTTCTTTAGTCTTCCCTTGGGCAGTCAACCTTTCTTTCAAGAGTCGCTCCGTCTCCAGCAAAGAATAGGTGTTACCCTCTATCTGTGATGACTTCCACGACAAGTCTATGCCAAGGCGTTCCATCTCTTTGCGATACCCCGAATCGGATAGCTCAGATATATTGTGAAGAAATGTCTGTTGTGCACTGTTTAAGCGAGCCATCTCCCCCTCTGTAAACAAAGACACCTCCGGCAAAATGTCCGTAATAAGTTGAAAGTTATAATCAGCTTGAACCTGCCGTTCGTCCACATCCTTCTGATAATATGTGTCGATATCTAATGGCATAGTAACATGTGCTTGCGACGAGAGCGCATACTTGGTTGCGGGGCCACGCCCATG
>JAISIX010000154.1 GCA_031261805.1 Mediterranea sp. (in: CFB group bacteria) | reverse complement strand
GCGTGTGACGAATCGCCCTTTTAAGGGCAGCTTAATCCGGAGATGGTTAAGCTGCCCTTAAAAGGGCGATTCGTCACTCACCTCTACCAGAACCCAACGCGTCGCTCGTTCCTCGCTTTGCGATGGGCTGGGCTAAGAGCCTTTCAGGCAAAGGCTTTCAGCCATCTTGGACCTTTCAGGCCACCGCCCAATGCACACCAGTTGTGCGCAACCTACGGAGGCGCACCGCACACCCTTCATGTAGCCCGGCAGCAAGCTGCCGGGCTATGAAACTGTCACCCCTAACGGGGTGTTGACTGCGGCAGCTAATCACTCACCACTAATCACTAACGTAAACTCCAATTTATCGCACCGCCCTCGAACGTCATTCTTCATTCCTAATTCTTCATTCTTCATTTCCCGTAAACTCCAATTTATCAGCAAGTCTAATAGCACAAAACCATCCCGAGTAGAGTATAAAAGAGCGAGAGACACGCTTAGACCAGAACTTATGAAAAAACGTAGTGCACAATCGTCATAGAGGATAGAGACCTTCGTGACGCACACCGACTTACAATCTTACAATCCCCCCATCGTAATCAATAAAGCTTTTGAAGAAGTCAATAATATAGCAAATGAGGTTATATTATGTTACGGCACACATACTTCTCGGCGTTATTTGTGCATAACGAAATGAAGAGTGCGCATATCGTATCTAAATGTTAATTTCGGCCTTATGAGAAATCTTATGGACGAATTGAGACTGTTTATAACGCTGCAACCCCCTAACTTTGCCAATTCAATAGCTCCCTAAACGAACTATTATGACAAAATGAATGTTTTTTAAAAGAGATTATTAAAAGAAAGAGAAATGTATGAAAGAGAATGAGAAAAAAAAGAGAATCTACGAATCACCCTCTGTGCAAGCGCACGTAGTAGAATTAGAAGCTGCAATTCTGATTGTCTCTTCCCGAGAGGCATCTACAGATAATACTCCAGTTCAACACGATTGGGGTGATGAAACTGAAATTGATGGTAGCACATTAACCTACTGACGAAGGGCATCTTATTGCAAATCCTCGAATCGGGGGTACAACTTCGCAATTTAATCAATAGAGTAACAACCCACGAGGCCTTATTCCATGAGGCCTCGTAAACAAGAGCATGTTAGAATGAAAAAGAATATTCTACCCACGAAAGTTGTAACAGCCAGCCTCCTTATCTGTGGAGTGCTTGCACTGTCGGCGTGTGGTAACGACTCCAACAAAGAGATTCCTGCAGAGGGAGCCTTTCGGGCCTTGACCCTTCAACTGGGCGAGGAATTCGGTAGCGAAGAGAGCACGCGTAGCCTCGCCGATGTACAAGTGACACGTACCGACTTGGGCAACGGCATGATCCTCGAAGCCTCGGTAGTACCCGACGGCCAAGCGGCTACAAGAGCTGCCGAGGACGTAACTGAGGGAGCAGCCGTACTCGCCATTGTGTACAATTCGTCCACCAATGCTGTAGTCGACACACAGAATCTTTATGTCACAAGTGGCAAACTGACCTTGCAGATTCCCCAAAGCGAGCCGGTGGCAATCGTATTCTACTCGTACAATAATACGACCATGCCTACCACCAGCTTGGCAGTTGGCGACATTTTCAACGCCTCAGGCAACAGGCTTGAAAATGAGGGGGTGCACGACATAATATGGTATAAGACGAGTGACATATCCATTGGCACCGATGCCGTAAACTTGGGTTCCATCGTCTTCAGCCATGTGTTTGTACAGGTTCGTACGGAGCTTACCAGTACCGACGGTAGTAACATCACAGCTATCACGGCTTCCCTTCCCGATGCCGGAGCTACCAGCGCCAACATCGACCTTTCGTCAAAAGCTGTCAGTTCACAATACGGCACGCAAGCAACCTCCATGTCGACAACAACCGGTAGCACAGCGACCACTGCAACCAGCTATGCCGATATGATACCCAAAAATACCGCAAGTGCCAGCTACACACTTAGCATCACCAGCATGACGGTAGGCGGAACAACCGTAACCAATAAATCGACCAACATAACGGCCGCTTTTGCATTGGGGAAACGGTATAAGATTAAGCTGAAAGTGAAGGATGGCACGCCTTCGTATGGAATAGGAGTATTCTACGAATGGGATGCCAAGATAACCGAACCGTATTCAACATCAAGGAACGATAACACTGCTGCAGAAGGTGGCGGTGGGTCAGCTGCTACTCAGAGTTGTAAGGATGCTCCTTCAGGCTACCTAAATGGTCTCCTTCAACATCTAATAAGACAGCAATTGGACACAAAAGACGCTTTCTATTGGGATAATGGAAGTTCTTCTCTAAGCCCCAGTTGGAAAGATAAAGACGGTACTGTAAGAAAAACGGGCATGTGGATACGAACAAGTTCTACCAGCAGTGGAAATAGCCAGGGTAGTACATCGGGTCCCGCTCCAACAGCAGCTACTGATGCTATTCGACAGAGCTCAAATTTCGTATTCTTCCCTGCTGCAGGACATATTAATGCTACTACTACCACTTTTCTGGATGTAGGCTCGGTTGGATATTATTGGACATCAACAAGTATAGCTGCAAATCGAGGAACCGCATTGCAATTCACGTCGACATACGTATGCCTCAATTCCGTTGAAGCATGGCACGGAGCACTATTGTGGCATAGTAAATGGCCATAAGGAGTTCGACAGGAGACTGAAATGAACATTCCCTAAATAAATTCCCCCGAAGCAGCCCCATGCCGCTTCGGGGGTTCTCGTTTATCCATATTCGCAGTAATAAGTAACTACCTATTGCGCCGTGATTCATTTCATCATCGCCTCGTACACTCCCGGGTCTATCACCGTCATCTCCGGACGCTTGAAAAGCGACATGCTGTTGCCGGCATCCCAAAAGAAGGGGGCCATGCCGTAGGCTTGCGCTTGATGGGTGGCGTAGCCTATGTAGGCGGCTCGCGAGGCGTCGTGTCCCTTTTGGGCTTCGGCGTTCTCGGTTGAGTTGGAAGAGTCGGAGAGGGTACGCCGCAAGGCTCCGTATTCGCCCAGAATGACCGGTATACCTTTGTCTATGAAGGTGGTTTTCATCTTCTCGAGTTGGTTCCTCATCGCTGTCTCACCACCGGTATTATCCCATCTTCCGGCGTAGGCTCCTTGGGCGTATCCTTGATTATCCTCTCCCCAGAAGTAGGCCATCTTGCCCCACGACTCATCCTTCTCCAGTCCGGCAAAGGTCCAGGGGGTATAGTAGTGCACTTCCAGTATCAAGCGCTTTGTAGCAGGGTCGGTGGGGAGGGTGGTCATCAGCTGGAGGGTCTTGTCGATGTCCGTCGACGGTCCTTGTACGATGAGGCTTCGGTAAGCGTTACGTCCGCCGGTGCCTCTCACGGCATCCACGAAGGTCTGCTCGTAGCGTAGGAGGGTGGTCATCTGCGCGGCGTTCTCTACGTTTGGTTCGTTGCAGCCCGCAAAGAGGAGGTGCTCGTCGTAGTCGCGGAAGGCGATGGCTATCTGCTTCCACAAGGAGCGTTGCTTTTCGTTTACCGTTTCGCTGTATCCGTTTGGGATGCTGGTCTCCAGCCAGCCGCCGTCCCAGTGTATGTTGAGGATGGCGTAGAGGCCGTTGTCCACGCAGTAGTCCACTACCTCTTTCACCCGGCTCATCCAAGTGGGTTTGATGGTATAGGGCGCGGCATCGGCCTCGAGGTATTGGTTCCAGGAGCAGGGGATGCGGATGGCGTTGAAGCCGGCCTCCTTCACCTTCTTTATCATCTCTGCGGTGGTGAGAGGGTTGCCCCAAGCCGTCTCACCACCGGTAGCTTCGAGGGTGTTGCCGAGGTTCCAGCCCCTTGTCATGCGGGCCACGAGGGTGGCGGCATCGCTCTCCATGCCTGTGGCGTCGGGAGGGAGTTGGTCCGATGGTGTGTCGGGCACTACCGGCTCTTCGGCGGCGGCTTGGCTGACGGTCACTTGCTTGCTTTCGCTACCGGCACTAACGGTGAGGGTAGCGGTACGTGCCTGGTAGGCGGCGTTGGCGCTGGCGGTCACGGTGTAAACTTGTGTTTGCGCCGTGCCCTGTGCGCTTCCTGTCGTGGCAGTGCACCAGTCGGCATCGCTTGATAGGCGGATGCGCAGGCTACTACTTACGGTGAGCGTGGCCGTACCCCCCTCGGCCGGAAAGGTGAAGCTTTCCGGCGAGAGGGTGAGGGCTGTCTCCTTCCCGTCCTCCTCCTTGCCATTGTCGGAACAGGCCGATAAAGGCATGAGGAGGAAGAGGGCGAGGAACGCGATGGATGGTAGGTTGAAGGGTTTCATTATGAGGTATCTGTTTAGAACATTTCGATGCTATCTATCGTGGCCGACACTTGGCTGATGTCGGTAATGTCGGAGGCGATGCTCTTGATGTCTATCACAAAGACGCTGACCGAGGTGAGCGGCCCCATGGCCACCTGTATGGTGTACTGTCCGTCGCCCTGTACGGTGGCATCGTCGATGCCTTGATGGGCCACGCTCCAGTCGGAGTTGGCCAACATCAACTGCGCCTTGTACTGTCCGGTGGCAGCCGCTCCATTCAGCCCGTTGATGGTGAACTTAATCTTGATGCCCGAGTTGAAGACCAAGGCGGTAGGGTCTATCGACGGGTCGGCTCCGGTTCCTCCGTACATATTGTATATGTCGATGCGGAGGTTGCCGTTCCCTTCCAGGTCGCCGTATTGTATCTTCGAGTTGTCGACAGCCAACGGCGTGCCTTGTGGTTCGGTTGGACTGGGTAGGACAGGTTCGGTGGGGGTGGCTACGGCAGGTGGTGTCCAGTTGTCCGAGTACTCTTTGGAGATGAAGTTGTAGACGAGCAGGCACGGCCCTTCGGACGGGTCGTTGTCGCGAATGACACCCAGTTGCATGGTGTTCTCCGTCAGCGATAGTAGCCTCAAGGTAGTCCAGTCGGTCACGATGGCATCGCGTCCCGGGTCATGAATCATCTTGGCATCGGACAGCTTGATGGTATGGTTCTCGGCATCGAGCATGTAAGTGCCGTTGTAGGTAGTGCCGGAGGCTTTATCGTCGACTGTTATGTTGGCGCCATTTATCAAGTTGAACGTCATGGAGCCGTAGTCCATGGCTCCGGTGCTGAAGAGCCAGCTCCCATTGCCGGCCCAGTCGGCTTGCCAGCTCCATGAGTCGATGGCGCCGTTGCCGTCATAGTCGGTTGCCGCCTGCCCCAGAGTGACGGTCTCCCACGAGTCGTCGGTCCCGTAGAAGAACAATGGGCCAAGGAAGTACTTGCATTGTCCGTCGGCATTCAGGTCGAGCAGCCATGTCTTCGAGTTGCCCACGCCGCCGGAGAGGAGCGTCCATAGCTCATCGTTGATAAAGCCGGCGTAAAACTCGTCGATGGTAAACGAGGCAGGGCTGCCGTACACGTATCCGCCGCGGGTCATCACGCCGAAGGTCACTTGGTAGGTGCCCTCGAACGGCATTTTCAGTGTTACCTTTTCACTTTGGCTTCGTCCTTGCGGGGTAATCCATAGGGGAGTGTACCCTTTCATCTTACTCTCTAAGTAGACGATGTTGGGGTTGGAACTGTCGTGGGTCACCGTGAAGGCGGTGCCCTCTACAAGGTCGGATGCGGCGATATCCACCGCTCCGAGGCTTTCGTTGTCGGGCGTACAGGCGGCGAGGAGGAGCATGAGGGTGCCGACAAACAACTGGAAGTATCTTGTTAGTATCATACTGAATGTTCTGTTTTTAGAGAGTTCGACTTACCATCCCTGGTTTTGCTGCAGTACGTCGCTGCCCATCAGGGTGATTTGGTTGACAGGTTTCTGTAGCAGTCCGCCTTTCCCGGTGATGTTGGTGGCGGTGACGTTGATGCTGGCTGCCACGCCACCCGACTCTACGGTGGTGCCGTTTTGGTTCTGTGCCAGTGTATTGGCTGCATTCTCCAGCCCTTGGCGCAGCAAGTCCCAGTAGCGTAACCCTTCGAAGGCGAACTCCAAGCGGCGCTCCTCCATCAGGTTGGCGGTACTCACGGCCTTGCTGGAGAGGCCGGCACGACTGCGTACGCGGTCATAGTACAGCTGGGCGTTGGGGCTACCCATCTCTGCGGCCATCAGTAGCACGTCGGCATAGCGCATCACTACGTAGTCCTGCCCTTGGTAGTACTGGAAGTCGGCATCGGGATTCTCTATCTGCACGGCATCGGTGCCGTCGTAGTAGGCTTGTGCGGAGTACTTCTTCACGCTGTAGCCGGTGTATTCACGCCAGTCGCCCCCGGTATTGAAGCTCGAAGAGGCCGATATGCCCTCGCCGTCGATGTTGATGATGGAGGCGTCGCGACGGGTGTCGTCGGTCCCGTAGGCATCATACAGCTTCTTGTTGACCGTGGCTACGCCCCAGCCTGTGCCGTAGGGCGAGAACTTGGTGTTGCGCATGGAGAACATCGGTACCGAGCCATTCTGGTTGGTGCCTTGGTCGGAGTTGGAGTCGAACTTCAGGGCGAAGAGTGTCTCTTGGTTGCCTTCACCGGCGTAGTTGTCCACGGCCCAAGTGTACGAGTTGGTGGCCGACTGTCGGGAGGCGCAGGGCCATAGCGAGCTGAACGAGGGCAGGAGGTCGAATCCTCCCTCGGAGATGACCTGCTCCAGTCCACCCAGCACCTCGCTCTTGCTGATGCCGGCCAAGTCGTTCTGCTTATAGAAGCCGGTGTAGAAGAGGTAGGCCCGTGCCAGCAACGCCTTGGCGGCATATTCGGAGATAAGGCCGTCGTTGGTGTTGGTCCAGCTGGAGGTCCAGGCGCCCAGCTTGATGTTGTCGGCGGCAAACTTCAGGTCTTCGCCTATCAGCTGGTAGATGGCTGCCGGTTCGGCTTGCGCCACCTTGGCCACGGTAGGCTCGGTGAGGAGGGGCACGCTGCCGAAGAGGCGAGTGAGGTCGAAGTAGCAGAGGGCGCGGATGGCACGGCACTGGCCTATGATGTTGAGGCGTGTCTGCTCGTCGCCGTCCCAGTTTATCTGTCCATCCTTGCTCAGCAACAGGTTGCAGCGGTTGATGGCGGTGTAGTAGTACTTCCATTGTGGCTCGAGGATATTGCCGCCTGACACCTTGTTGTTGTCAAACTCGTCGATGGCGAGGAAGTCTTGGTTATCGCCCACGCCGCCTCCGGCAAAGCAGTTGTCCGACATAATCTCCGAGGCGAGCAGGAAGGTGACATTGTTGTAGCAGTAGGCCACCTGCAGGCCGTCGTAGCAACCGGTGAGGGCATGCTGTGCGTCGGCCACGGTCTTATAGTAATTTTCATCGGTGAGTGTCGACTTGGAGGTGGTGTCCAGAAAGCTGTCGGCACAGGCGGAGAGGAGGGCGAGGCTCGCTCCGGCGATGAAGGCTTTGATGATACTTTTCTTATTCATAGTGATACAGGGTTGGTGGAGTTAGAACTTGACATTGAGGCCGAAGAGCACGGTGCGCGGACGGGGGTAGCTACCCAGGTCCATGCCCGATACCCACGAGTTGTAGCCGAAGCCAACCTCGGGGTCCATGCCGTCGTACTTGGTGAAGGTGCAGAGGTTCTGCACTTGCGCATAGAGGCGTGCCTGCCCTATATATCGGCAGTTGATGAGCTTGGCGAAGTCGTATCCGAGCGTGATGTTGCTTAGGCGTAGGAAGCTGCCATCTTGCAGAAAGAGGTCGGAGAACTCGTAGTTGCGCGAGCTTTTGAGCGACATACGCGGTAGCTTGTTCGAAGTCCCTTCGCCCGTCCAGCGGCCGAGGATGGCGGTGGTGTAGTTGGCCTTCTGCGAGGTGTAGTTGCGGTAGGCTTGCATCACCTTGAGGCCGGCTGAGCCGTTCAGCACGACGGAGAAGTCGAACCCTTTGAAGGTGGCGCCGAGGTTGGCGCCGAAGGTGAACTTCGCCATGCCGTTGCCAAGGTCGGTCTTGTCCTTTTCGTCTATCACGCCATTGTGGTCGAGGTCGACGTACTTCACGTCGCCCGGCACTACGCCTCCTTGCAGGATGCCGTTGCCGGCTGAGCGCCAGTCGTCAATCTCCTGTTGGTTTTGGAAGATGCCGGCGGTTTGGTATCCCCAGTAGTATCCCATGGCATGTCCGTTCTGCGCGCGGAATATTTCCGAGCTGTCATCGCTTATGATTTGTCCCGATCCGTGTATGATGCCGTCGTCGGTCGGTATGCTGGTTACCTTGTTCTTGTTGAAGGCACCGTTCAGCCCGATGTTGTAGCCGAAGTCTTTGCCTATCCGGTCGTTCCACGTCAGCGCCAGCTCCACGCCGGTGTTGCGCACGTCGCCGCCGTTGATAAGAGAGCTGTCGAAGCCGGTGGTGGCATAGGTGGGTGCCTGTACCAGCCAGTCCTTGGTGGTCTTGATGTAGTAGTCAAGGGTGATGCCGAGGCGATTGTTCAGCAGGCGGCTGTCGAAGCCTATGTTCAGCTGCTCGGAGGTCTCCCACGTGAGGTTGGGATTGGCCGTGCGCGAGGGATAGGTGCCGTAGTTGCTTGTGAGGTTGCCGTTGTTGTAGTACACGTCGGAGGCGATGGTGGCTACGTACTGGAAGGCGTCGATGTTCTGGTTGCCCACTTGCCCCCAGCTGGCCCGTAGCTTGAAGAAGTTGAGCCACTGTTCCGTGGGTTTCATAAAGCGCTCGTTGGTCAGTGTCCATCCGGCAGAGATGGAGGGGAAGTAACCGAAGCGGTGGCCCTTGGCAAACTTCGACGAGCCGTCGGCACGGAGGGTGGCGTTTACCATGTAGGTCTCTTTCCAGTTCCATCCCAACCGTCCGAAGTAGGAGACGGTGCGGGTGGCGTCGTTGGGCAGGCCGGTGGCTATATTCTTGGTCGTGGTGGCATTGGAGAGCCAAGCGGTGGACCAGCCCACGAATCCGTCTTTGAGGTCCTGGTTGCTGCCGGTGAGCCAAGAACCGTCGGAGCGGCTGGACTCCATGCCAAGCAGGGCGTTGAAGTCATGCTGACCGATGCTCCATTGGTAGGTGGCGGTATTGGTCCATACCATGGTGAGCCAGTCGCTCTTGGTTTGCGACACGCTGTTGTGCTGGTTGTCGGTGTACACGTCGAAGCTATACTGCGGCGAGTAGTAGCGGTTGTCGCTGTTGCCGTACGAGATACCGAACACCGACTTCAATTGCAATCCCTTGATGGGGTTTATCTCGATGTAGGCATTGGCATCCACGCTCCAGTTCTTGGTGTAGTTCTTGTTGGTGAGCAGCAGTCCCAATGGGTTGCCGTCGCCGGTGTTCCAGTCGGAGTACTCGGACGAGAAATAGGGCGAGTCGTACTTGTTCTTTCCGTAGATGGGTGAGATGGGTGAGGTGCCCAGCGCCTCGCGGATGGCGGAGTAGGTGTACATAGCGTTTCCGCTGCCGTCGCTGAAGTCGTTGATGCCGTTCTTGTCCTTATGGATGATGCTTACCCGCTCGCCTACCTTCACGAAGTTTTTGTAGAGCTTGTGCTCGGAGTTGATGCGGAAGTTGTAGCGATTCATGTCGTTGACTCCCTTGCCGCCGATGAGGCCTTCTTGATAAAGGTAGCCCAGCGACATGGCATAGGTGGAGGTGGCAGAGCCTCCGGCGATACCTATATTATAACTTTCTACCTTGGCGTTGTCTTTGGTGATGGCATCCATCCAGTTGGTGTCTACCGAGGAGCCGTCTTCATTCCACGCAGAAGTCATGGCGTTCCAGTCGTTGGCGGCATTGCCACTGTTGAGCGACACCTCGTCCATGATGGTCTTGTACTGTGAGGCGTTGAGCATCTTGGGCTTGCGGGCGATGTTCTGTATGCCGTAATAGGCATCAAACGATATCAGTGCCTTGCCCTCCTTACCGCTCTTGGTGGTGATGAGCACCACGCCGTTGGCTGCCTGTGCACCGTAGATGGCTGCCGAGGCGGCATCTTTCAGGATGTCAATGCTCTCGATGTCGGCCGGGTTGAGGGTGGTGATGTCGCCTCCTATGCCGTCGATAAGGTATAAGGGTGAGGCATTGCCGGTGGTTCCTACGCCTCGGATGCTCACCTTCATGCTGGCATCGGGTTGTCCGGAGATGGCGGTGATACTGACGCCGGGCGTCTGTCCTTGCATGGCCTGCAGCGGGCTGGTCGTGTTGAGCTTTTGGATGGCTTCACCTTTCACCTGCACAGTGGCACCGGTCAATAGTTTCTTCTTCTGCACTCCGTAGCCCACTACCACTACCTCGTCGAGCGACTCGGTGTCTTCGCGGAGCGAGACGTTGAGTGTGGTCTGTCCGGTATAGGCCAACTCTTGCGTGATGAAGCCCACGTACGAGTAGACGAGCGTCTGCCCGTGTGTCACCGATAAGGTGTAATGTCCATTGATGTCGGTCACGGTTCCTGTGGTGGAGCCTTTCACCGCTATACTTACGCCGATAAGTGGTTCTCCGTCGGTGGCGGAGGTGACGATGCCTTGTAGGGCTGTCTGCTGTAAGGTCTCCCCTTTGGCTACCGAGAGTGGCAGCGTGAGCAGGACTGTCAGAAAGATGCTAAGCATCCGCGCATAAGCGCTTTTCGCATGAAAGTGTTTCTTCATGTCAGATTCCTGTTTAATGGTTAATATTCCGTTTCCTTTCGAATGTTGCAAAGGTAAATGGAATATGCCGCTTTGTGGGGGTGTGTTTGTTTTGAGTAGACGGTGCGTCTGTGCAAGGAGGGGGGTGTTTTGTTTCGAGGTAGGGTATGGTTTGTTGTCGTGTTTTGTCCCCCTCCTTGTTGACTTATTGAATGCGGATGCAACGGACGGGATAGAACAATACTGGATTTCCACCATTGGCGAAGGAGGAGAACCCGTTCTGGCTAAGTTGTATGTAGAAACGCATGTTGATGCCACTACTTGTCGCGGTCCAGTATCCTGTGTTGCCCGAACTGGCCGATCCGCTGGTTGTGAGGTAACCGCTAACTGGAAAAAAGCTGCTTCCGATATCCTTCAGGGAGGCACCGGCAGGACCGCCGCTATCCCTGATTTTCAATTTGCCGGTATCGTCGGCGGTCATGCTGTTCAGGTTGATGTTCCAGTTGCCGGTCTTCACCCATGGATTGGCGGCATCACCCCAATTCAGTTTATTAGTGAATTTGTCCGTGCGGACCAATTCAGCTTTGGTAGGTAACCGCCAATTCTGTCTGACGATGCCTTTTTGCGAGAGATAGGCACAGATGTCACCAATATAGTTGGCAGGAGACATTGCCCCCGAGAATCCGGTCGGTATGCTTGATGCATTTGCGAATTTCGAGGCGATGGTGGAGGTGAGGAAGGTGCCCTGGTCATCCTGCGGATAAAAAACCTTCAGCTGGTTGAGCTGGTTGATGTTTGTCCTATCTATATATCTTGGCGAAACGCCTACCAGTGAGCCGTAGTTAAAGAAGAGTCCTTGGTAGTCGGAATTGCCCATGTCCACTTCGTCGAAGGTGAGGTATCCATTCTCCACCACACCTTTGGTATGGGGGCAGTCGCCCTCTTTCCAATACACGTTGGAGCCGGCCAATAGACCATAGTCCAATACATAGTCCACGCGCGAATCATTATAGGTATCCTTCAGGTTGATGGTGACGGTGCCTCTCTGGTTGCGTCGGATGTTGAAGCTGGAGGTGTTGTTCTGTCCTAAGTAGATACGCCAAGTCAACCCTTTGGGGGTATGGGCGCTCTTGCCGTAGATGACGATGCAGGCAGCGCTGTCGGGGGCATCGAACATGTGCTTCTGCGACTCCTTGGTGATGGAGGGCACGTCGCCGGCGCGGTTCTCGTACATGTACAGCTGGGTGGTGAAGCTGGGGCTGCCATTGCTTATCTTTTGCAGGCCGGAGTTGAGCCAGTCCGACGGGTTGTCGCGGTCGGTAGCATCAGCCTGGTTCTCTATATAGTATGTCTTTTTGGGCAGGCCATAGAAGCAATAGCCCGATAGGGTGAGCGGTGAGCTGTTGTTGGGGTCGGGCTGTACCTGGATGGTGAGGTGCGATGCCAGCCGTCTCAACGTCAGGTTGGGTAGGGTAGTGTGGGCGCCGCCCGTGGCGTTGATGCCTGTCAGGGAGCCTGACATTAGCAGGTTGCTGCCCGTGTCCAGCGCGTTCCAGGAGGGGAGCGAGGTGGCGAGGTCAATCAGTTTTGCTTGGTTACTGACATCACTAATGGTCGGCAGGTTGGTGCCAACGTTGGCAATGCCATATAGGGTGTAGCCACTGCCCGGCTTCACGGCGAGGCTGAACGATTTGCTGCCAGAGGCACCTTGGTTGAGGCCCTGTTGGTAGTCGGACTTCAGCAACTGGCCGTTGCTGTCGTAGACGAGTATGTTGAGATCGTACACCACGTTGTCGTCCGTGGCACGGGTTAATGGGGGTGTTCCGTCGCTTAGCGAGAAGCGGAGGACACTGTACCCTTCGTCGACGTTGTCTATGGGGAAAGCCTTTTCTTCCACACAAGCCGACAGCGAACTAATCACGGTTATCCCGACGGATAGAAACTTCTTCCAATTCATGCTGTAATACGTTTAGGACTGCTAATATTGAGTAACGCTATCCGGCCAGACTGCCGGCCGGATAGCGCATAAAGTAGTAAGGAATTATTCGAATGTAACGGTTTGGCTCAGGATGGGTTCCCAGTCCTTCACCTCAATGTTGACGTTAAGCACACCCGGCTGTAGGTCTACGCTGGGGGTGTTGGCTCCTTGGCCTTTGATGATCACCTGCACGGCATATTGGCTGTTGCGATAGATGTTACCGTCGCCTACCTTTCCGCTGGTTCCACCGGTGATGGTGGTGTTGAGCTGTGCCTTGTTGATGGCGATGGGGTAATACTCCGTAGTATAGGTGGGAGTTGATGCGGTTTTGTCCACCGTCAGCTCTCCTTTTAGTACCAGCTTGGTGTATTGGCCCGATACGGCCTTGCTGTTGGCGAAGGTGTAGAAATAGTAGGGGGTGGCGAAGGCACTGCTGCTTCCACCTACCATTTCGCCTCCATTCTGGGCGTTAACGGTATGGGTGAGGTAGGAAGTCGTCGAAGCGCCGGTGGGAGCATCCAGCCCATAAGCCAAAGAGTAAGTGCCTGATACCGGGATATCTACCGGTTTGTCAGAGGCATCTACGCCCACGGGGCTTTTGTCCACAGCGTTGTAGAGGAACACGTCGGTAAGCTTGAACGAAGCGTTGGCATAAGCACCTTGGGGATCAAAGTCGGTATAAACCTTGTTGATGGAGATGCGGGCTACCAAGCGTTGCAGGCTCACGTTCAGTGTCGCAGGGCTGGTGGCGTCGTTGGAGGCTTTGATGTAAGCCGTAGATACGTCCGACATCGGCAGGTTGTTCAATGCTTGGTAGTTACCCGCCACTGTACTGGAGCCAGCCGGCGATGGTGTGCAGGTGTAGGCCAGCGACAACGTCTTGGTCTGGGCTATGAAGTCGGACTTCTTCACGACGCCGGCGAAAAAACCCGATTCGTGGTTGGCCACTACGATAACCGTTTGGGCGTTGTTCTCATCGGCGCTGCAATTCACCGTCACCTTGCCCGAGGCGAGGTCCGTCTTCGAGAACTCCTTGATCACGTTGGCTTCTCCGCTGCTGAAGAAGACGGCTACCGTGAGGCGATTGATGGTGTTCTCGTAGTTTAGATCCTTGGTGCCGCTGGGCGAGGTGGGGATGTCGCCCTGTGTACGTGTTTTTGCCTGTGGTTCGGCAAACTTCACTGTCAGCTGTGAATCCTTAGGCAGTTGCGCGAGGTTTACGCTCTCTTCTACCTGTTCGCATGATGCGAGTGCCAATGTGGACACTGCGAGCATCGAAAAGATAAACTTTTTCATCTTTCTCTCTAAATTTAAATTAAACATGAAGTAAACTATTAAGTATGAAATTAATTATAAAACTCTCTTTCTTATTTCCTATTCCTTTCTCTCTTCTCTCTTTCTCTTCTCTTGTCCGGTGGGGCGATGTCGCCAGCCGCGACCAGCTACCAGCCGGACCACTGTTGGGAGCCTCCATCGTTCCAGTCCGTCACTTGGATGATGATGTCTATAGGCTCGGGTGCGAGTATTACCTCTATGCGGAGGTTGTTGGAGAGGTCGGCTGTGTCCATCTGCTGTGCCAGCTGCTGCGAGATATCCTTGCCGACGGTGGTGACGGTGCCGTTGGCATAAGTGATGTGCAGGTCGAGCTTGCTGCGATAGCGGAAGGTGCCGTTCTGCTCGGGGGCGGGGTTGTACAGGCCCAGGCAGAGTACTTGATTGGTCGCTTCGTAAGCACCGTTGTCGAAGTTCACACTGAAGCCGATGTTTCCGTAGCCTTCGGCAAAGTTTCCGTTGCCGGTGGACAGCTGGCGCGAGAGCACCACTCCCTCCAGTTCGCCCGACACCTCTGTGAGAATCTGTCCCGTCTGGTTGACTACGTGGATGGGGATGGGGGCGTTCAGCGGACGTACCTTATAGCGCATCTCCTGCACGCCTCGACGGGGCATGACCACCAGCGAGGCATCCCACACTGAGTATTCCCGTCCTTCGGGCTGTACGTATAGCTCTCCTCCGCTGGATGTGATGATGGCTTCTACCGAGGCCTCGCCGGAACTTCGGGTATTTTCTACCTTCAGCCCGCTGACCGCAGTGTTGAAGGCCAGCAAGGAGTATTCTCCGTGGGGCAGCTTGGTCTCGTATCCGTCGGTAGAGGTGGTGGTTACGAGAGGGGCTTCCCCACTACTGGGGTAGAAGTATAGCTGCATACCATTGGTGGGGCGGGGTAGGTTATCGTCCCATTCGTACACGATGCGGACGGTACCGTCCGTACGGTCCATCAGGTTTTCTTCCACGCAGGCGGTGGTCATCAGGATGGTGAATATCAAGCATATCCCTCCTGCTATCCGGCATTGCCGGGCATTTGTTGTATCTGCACGTTTCATCTGTTTGCCCTCCATTTTCCTATTCGGTATCCGATGCGTACGAAGAGGTCGCCCAACTCAAACTTGTCTTTCCCTCGTTGGTCATCTATGTAGTTCTCTTGCGGAGCTTCGTGCGTATAGCTCTTTATACGGTTGTGCCGGTATCCGCAAGCCGCGCCGGCCTCCAGTATCCAGTGGTTGCTCAGTGGCAGGGTGTAGCCGACCGATAGGCCGGTGGCACTGTATCGTCCGGTGTTGCCGGTGGGGGCATTGGCTGCCGAACGACGGATGTTGTAGTCGCCCATCCGGCCGTAGAGGCCGAGGTAGAGGCCGCCGTAGGTCGCCCTTGGCCATACCCGATAGCGCCCCTCCAAGGTATAGGCGGTAGTGTGCCAGGCATCGTAGCCGGGGGTGATGGAGAACTTCTCGAAAAGTCCGGCCACAGCCACCGAGAAACGCTCGTTGATAAGCCACTCCAGCTCCAGGTTGGGCATCGGGGTACGGTACTTTATCTCCGTACTCACGCCGGCAGCTGCCACGAGGTTGGTTTTCACTACCAACAGGGGGCGGAAGGAGCGCTTTGCCGGGGTGAAGGGTAACATGGGCAGGGCGGGTAGAACGGATGGGGCGGATACGTAGGTGTTGTCTGGCAGGCGAGGTATCTGCCAGCCGAAGTCTCTCCGGATGGCGCATATCTTGTCTATG
>JAISIX010000151.1 GCA_031261805.1 Mediterranea sp. (in: CFB group bacteria) | reverse complement strand
TTTATATTATGGAGTATCTGCAGCGTCTCGTCGGCCGTGGTAGGTGCCACGATAATCTTTTGGAACCGGCGCTCCAGCGCACCGTCCTTCTCGATGCTCTTGCGGTACTCGTCAAGGGTGGTAGCACCTATGCACTGTATGTCGCCACGTGCCAATGCCGGTTTCAGCATGTTGGCGGCATCCATCGACCCGGCGGCCGAACCTGCTCCGATAATGGTATGTATCTCGTCGATAAAGAGAATCACATCCGGATTGCGTTGAAGTTCATTGAGGATGGTACGGAGACGCTCCTCAAACTGCCCGCGATATTTGGTGCCCGCCACTACAGCGGCCATGTCGAGTGCCACTACACGCTTGTTGAAGAGGATACGCGACACTTTCCTTTGCACGATGCGTAGTGCCAAGCCTTCCACGATGGCCGACTTGCCCACACCTGGTTCACCTATTAATATAGGATTGTTTTTCTTGCGGCGGCTTAGGATTTGCGCCAGGCGCTCTATCTCTTGCTCACGTCCCACCACTGGGTCGAGTTTTCCGGCTTCGGCCGCTTTGGTCATGTCCGTCCCGAAGTTGTCGAGCACGGGGGTGTCGTTGGCCGGCCGTTTGGTGGTTGTCTGCGCTTGCTGCTGGCCGCCACCTCCCGTATGGAAAGGCTCGGGCGAACGACGTGATTCCATCCCGTCTTCATCGTCTTCCTCATCGGGAAAGCCCATGCCGGCATTTACGTCGGGTTGCAGGGTAGCCTCACGCAGCACTTTTTCGTAAGTTACATTGTTGGCTTCGAGCACACTGCTGGCCATGTTATTGTCATCGCGCAAGATGGCCAATAACACGTGTTCGGCATCAGCGGTCTGGCTCTTCAGCCCCCGCGCTTCGAGCATGCACATCTTCAGGATTTTAGCCGCTCGGTCGGACAATGGGATTTCTGCATCAGGGTGGAGTTTGTCGTCTGCTTCCGCCAAGAGCAGCTTTTCTATTTGGCGTTTTACCGCCGGCAAGTCAATTTTTAGTTTGGACAATATGTCAATGGCCTTCCCTTCACCGTCACGGAGTATCCCAAGCAGCAAGTGCTCTGGGCCTATATGACTGCTTCTCAAACGGTTAGCCTCTTCCTTGCTATAGACAATAATGTCAGAAACCTTCTGTGAGAACTGGTTATTCATAACTTATCCTTTCCTTCTATGAAGTTATTTATTGGCAAATATACGGATTTAATCAAGTCTACCACGCATATTCACGTTTTTTTCTATCTATCTACAAATGTTGTGCCATAAACACGATGCCACGGGATGGCAATGCAATAAGTAGGTTAGGGGCAAGACGGTTCTTTGCCGTGAGATGAGTTCGACACAAATCAGCAGTAGAGTCTTTGTTTTAGGGTATCTAAAGCCTCTAAGGTAGCCTTCTTTAGAGATAGTAGCGTTTCTATCCAAACTTTCTGCCTAAAAGTTTTCGTATATCGGGGAAAAGCAGTACTTTAGCGTGGTTTTTTACAAACCACGTGATGTATAATTAATAATCATTTGAAATGCTTGAGCAAGACAGAATTATAAAGATTAACATCGAGGAGGAAATGAAGTCGTCGTACATTGACTACTCTATGTCGGTCATTGTTTCGCGTGCCCTTCCGGATGTGAGGGATGGCTTCAAACCTGTTCATCGTAGAATCCTGTACGGGATGATGGAACTGGGAAATACCTCGGACAAACCATACAAAAAATCGGCCAGAATAGTGGGAGAGGTGCTGGGAAAGTACCACCCGCATGGAGATTCCTCCGTTTACTACGCCATGGTGCGTATGGCACAAGAATGGGCCATGCGATATCCGTTGGTCGACGGGCAAGGTAATTTCGGCTCTGTGGACGGCGACAGCCCGGCGGCTATGCGTTACACCGAGGCTCGCCTAAACAAATTGGGCGAAGCCATGATGGACGACTTGTACAAAGAGACTGTCGACTTCGAGCCAAACTTCGACAACACGTTGCAGGAGCCGAAGGTGATGCCTACGCGTATCCCCAACCTGTTGGTAAACGGTGCCTCTGGTATCGCCGTAGGTATGGCCACCAATATGCCGCCTCACAACCTATCGGAAGTGATTGATGCCTGCGACGCTTACATCGACGACCCAGAGATAGACGTGGAAGCACTGATGGAGTACGTGAAAGCTCCCGACTTTCCAACAGGTGGATATATATATGGTATTAGTGGCGTAAAAGAGGCGTATCGCACGGGACGCGGACGCGTCGTCATGCGTGCCAAGGCCGAGATTGAGTCGGGACCGACACACGACAAGATTGTGGTGACCGAGATTCCCTACAATGTGAACAAGGCCGAGCTGATCAAATACATCGCCGACCTGGTGAACGAAAAGAAGATAGACGGCATCTCCAATGCCAACGACGAGTCCGACCGCGACGGTATGCGTATCGTCATTGACGTGAAGCGCGATGCTAACGCCAACGTGGTGCTGAACAAGCTCTACAAAATGACTGCGCTTCAGACCTCATTCAGCGTGAACAACGTGGCACTGGTACACGGTAGACCCAAGACGCTGAACCTGCGCGAGCTGGTGAAGTACTTTGTCGAACACCGTCACGAGGTGACCATCCGCCGTACGGAATTTGACCTACGCAAGGCGAAAGAACGTGCGCATATCCTCGAAGGACTAATCATCGCCTCGGACAACATCGACGAAGTGGTTCACATCATCCGTGCCGCCAAGTCGCCTGCTGAGGCCATCACCAACCTGATGGAGCGGTTTAAACTCTCCGAAATCCAGGCACGTGCTATCGTAGATATGCGCCTGCGCCAACTCACTGGACTGATGCAGGACCAGCTTCATGCCGAATACGAGGAAATCATGAAACAAATCGCTTATTTGGAGAGCATCCTGGCCGACGACGAGGTATGCCGACAGGTTATGAAGGAGGAGCTGCTGGAGGTGAAAAACAAATATGGTGACGCACGCCGCTCGGAAATCGTTTACTCTTCTGAGGAGTTTAATCCTGAAGACTTCTATTCTGACGACCAGATGATTATCACTATCTCACACTTAGGATACATCAAACGTACGCCATTAGCCGAATTTCATGCACAAAACCGCGGTGGAGTAGGCTCCAAAGGCACAGAGACCCGCGACGAAGACTTCGTAGAGCATATCTACCCGGCTACGATGCACAACACCATGATGTTCTTTACACAAAAAGGGCGTTGCTACTGGCTGAAGGTGTACGAAATACCCGAAGGGTCGAAAAATTCTAAGGGACGGGCCATCCAGAACTTGCTGAACATCGACTCCGACGACAACGTGACAGCTTATCTTCGCGTGAAGAGCTTGAACGACACGGAGTACATCAACAACCATTACGTTCTGTTCTGCACCAAGAAAGGCGTGATAAAGAAGACATCGCTTGAGCAATATTCACGTCCGCGTCAGAACGGTGTGAATGCTATCACCATCCGCGAGGACGACAGCGTGATAGAGGTTCGGATGACCAATGGTAACAACGAAATTATTATTGCCAACCGCAACGGACGGGCCATCCGGTTCCACGAAGCAACCGTGCGTGTGATGGGACGTACAGCCACCGGCGTACGTGGCATCACCTTGGACAACGACGGTGAAGACGAAGTGGTAGGAATGATTTGCATCAAGGACCTCGAAACGGAATCGGTAATGGTCGTTTCCGAAAAAGGCTATGGCAAACGTTCTGACATTGAGGACTATCGCAAGACCAACCGAGGCGGAAAGGGCGTGAAGACGATGAACATCACCGAAAAGACAGGCAAGCTTGTGACTATCAAATCAGTAACCGATGAGAATGACTTGATGATTATCAATAAGTCCGGCATTACCATCCGCTTGAAACTGGCTGAGGTCCGCATAATGGGACGTGCTACGCAAGGTGTCCGGCTCATTAATTTGGAGAAGAAAAACGACCAAATCGGTTCGGTATGCAAGGTGGTAACAGAAGCCTTGGAGGACGAAGTACCCGTTGAGGAAGCAGAAGGAAACATCGCCCATGATGCCACGGAAGTGCCCGACACAGAGGATACTGCCACCGACAACATGGAGATGGACGAAACCCAAGAATAGACATAAATATTAATAACTAATCAAACAACAATCATGAAAAGAGTACTATTTTCAATGGTTTTATTGGCAATAGCCAGCTTCTCTTTCGCCCAAACAAAGAGCGTAAAAGAGGCTAAGGGCCTTGTTGGCGACGTAAAACCCAATTTCCAACAGGCTGAAAAATTGATCAATGAAGCTATGACGAATCCAGAGACAAAAGACCTGCCCGAAACATGGGACGTTGCCGGCTTGATTCAAAAACGCTTTAACGAGGAGCAAACGAAGAATGCCTTCTTGAAGAAGCCTTACGACACGTTGGCTACTTACAACAGCATCTTGAAGATGTATCAGTACTACGTGAAGTGCGATGAACTGGCTCAGATTCCGAACGAGAAGGGCAAAATCAAGAACAAGTATCGCAAAGCAAATGCCGAAAGCATGATGAGCGACCGCCCCAACTTGATTAATGGTGGTATCCAGTTCTTCAACAGCAACAAAAATGAAGAGGCGCTAAAGTTCTTCGGTACCTATGTAGAATCAGCTTCTTATCCGATGTTGGCCGACAAGAACTTGGCCAAGAACGATACGCTCATTCCGCAAATAGCGTATTATGCGACCTTGGCAGCGGACAGAGTAGGGGACAGAGACGCTGTCATCAAGTATGCTCCGCAGGCCCTCACCGATAAGGATGGCGGTAAGTTTGCCATGCAGCTGCTGTCGGAAGCTTATAAGGCTAAAGGCGACACGGCGGCTTGGGTGAAGTCTTTAGAGGATGGCATTATTAAGTTCCCCGGAAATGATTACTTCTTTGCCAACTTAGTAGATTATTACAGTGGCAGCAACCAAGCCTCCAAGGCCATGGATTTTGCTGATAAGATGCTGGCTTCGGAACCTAACAACAAGCTGTACCTCTATGTGAAGGCGTATCTCTATCACAACATGAAGGACTATGATAACGCTATAGTGTTCTATAAAAAGGCTATTGCCGTTGACCCGAACTATGCGGAAGCATATTCCAATTTAGGTCTTGCATATCTGATGAAAGCTCAAGAGTATGCAGATAAGTCGACGACAGACATTAATGACCCGAAGTATGCAGAGGCACAAGCCGTTATCAAGAAGTTCTACGAAGAGGCTAAACCGTGCTACGAAAAAGCTCGTGAGCTGAAACCTGATGTATCGGACTTGTGGCTTCAAGGACTATATCGTGTGTATTACAACCTACACATGGGGCCTCAGTTTGAGGAAATCGACAAGATGATGCCGAAATAAGAGAAGTCTCTCTGAGAAGGCATCTATTGATTAGCTAAGCATATAAAAAAGAAGCCTGCTTTCCCAAAAGGGGAGCAGGCTTTTATATTTGTATATGTTCTCTCATTGTTCATTGCCCGGTTCTAATTAAACATAATCGTGATTCCCCGCATTTGGAAGGGAGTTTTCTGAAGGCACAAAAAAGACGAATAAACACAAGCTTCCAAGAAAACCACCCAGTGGTCTAATATGATATCAGAAGCAAACGTTTATTCGTCTTTTTATTCCTTTTTGTTTCATTGCTGTTTGTCTTCTACGCCTCTGCAGATTCCATCTGCCTTGCGTTTTCTTCTCTTAGAATCTTGAGTGCGCACTCAAGTACGGTTGAGTCATCCATGATCACGAGGCCACCATCTGGTCCGGGTTCAAAATGAATACCTACACTTTTTCCCACTTGAAAGTGGAAACCTCCAAAGAAGTTCCGCACAGTATCAACGTGCAGACCAAGTTCATCAGCAATCCTGTGGATGCTACCGTCAGGCAAAGAGTCTTTAATTTTACGAAGTTCATTAAATGTAATTGCTCTCATGTCTCACAAATTTAATGGTTAATACTTTTGAGATACGCTTATCACGCTATAAACATATACAAAAAAAAAGATAGGGCAAACTATTTGCCTATCTTTTTTTTTAGTTTCTATAAAAAGTATTAATACGTGCCGTTCGCTATTCTCCAAATTTCATCAGATTATTTCTACGGATGATGCGGGAACCCAGCCTACTTTTCCGTCTTCCAGGCTTATCTCTTTCCATCCTTTCATAGAATTGTCCTTGATGCTTACTTTCCGGCCTTCGTGCAGGATGAACAGTTCGGTGCCAGATTCACTTGGGGTGCTGCGAACGGTGATACTGGGTGGCATCACAATGGCTTCGCTTCGACTGACGAGTTGGTCTTTCTGCTGAGCGGCAAACAGGTTGGTACATACCGATATGGCTATAAAAACAAGTCCTGCTATGAAACCCAATTTTTTCACCAATACCTGCTTAGAGAAGATATATGCAAAAAGAGAAAGGATGAACAATATAAAAGAGGCGATGGCCCACGTAGCCCACCCATCAGCACTTGTGGTGTCAATGAGGGATTTGATCCATGCTACGAAAAAAATGTCGGGCACGGCTTCCACTTTGTCCACGGTCTTGGCCCGTGCAATCTCAAGGTTGGCCCGGATGTCGGCATTACCCGGTTGCATCAGCAAGGCACGTTCGTAGTTGAGGATGGCTTTGGCCAGTTCGCCACTCTTGTAGTAGCTATTTCCCAAGTTGTAGTACACTTCGGCTGCTTCACCATGTTTCAGCAATGCCTCATATATTTGTATGGCCTCTGCATAGTCCTCCTTTATATAGGCTGAGTCGGCAGCTGCCTTGGTCGTATCTGTTGCTTGCACATTGGCCGACAGGCCGCGAGCTTCCATTTGTTGGAGAGAGTCTCCTTTTGCAGGATTCCCTGTGGAAGATTGCGAAAAGCAAACCATCGGTAAGGATAGTACTAATAATATAAACAATATCTTTTTCATGACGTAACCTAAATTAATGTTTGATTGAATTTTCCATCTTGCTTATCACTTCGATAGCGGTAGAATATACCTTATCCATCGCTTGGCTCTCATCGCCGGGAGCAAAACGGGCAAACTCGCACTCGTTTAGGGCATTGAGGAATGATTTGATCAGCTCCTCTCCCACTCCGTGCTTTTTCAGCTTCTCTTCAA
>JAISIX010000134.1 GCA_031261805.1 Mediterranea sp. (in: CFB group bacteria) | reverse complement strand
CGCACACTCATTCCCTCTTCGCGTTGCAAATGGTTGTAGTGGCTGATGAGCAACATGCCGTTGCGCGTGGCGATGCCGAAGAGCGAGATAAAGCCGATGATGGCCGGTATGCTCACCTCGCCCGTGGTGAGGAGCAGCGCGAACACGCCGCCGATGAGTGCCAGGGGCAAGTTGATGAGGATGACGGCGGACTCCTTGAGGCTGCGGAACTCGTGGTAGAGCAGCAGGAAGATGACGGCGATGCTGATGCACGAGGTGAGCATGAGCGTGCGGCTGGCCGCCTGTTCACTCTCGAACTGCCCGCCGTACTCCACGTGGTACCCTTCGGGCAGCTGCACGTGTGCTTCCACCCGGTCGCGGATGTCGTTCACCACGCTGCGCAGGTCGCGTCCCGCCACGTTGGCCGAGACCACGATTTTCCGTTTCACGTTCTCGCGGTTGATGGTGTTCGGTCCTTGCGAGGAGGTCACCTCCGCCACGTATCCCAGCGGCACCTTGCGGCCGTCGGCGGTGTCTATCATCAGGTCGCGTATCTTGCCCATCTCGTCGCGGGCATCGTCCTTCACCCGGACAGTGAGGTCGAACGCCTTGCCCTGCTCGTACACCTGCGACACCACCTTGCCGGCCAGCGCCACGCTGATGTATTCGGAGAACTCGGGCAGCGTGATGCCGTACTTGGCCAGCATCTCGCGGCGGGGCGTTATCTTGAGCTGCGGGCGTTCCACCTGTTGCTCCACGTTGAGGTCCACGATGCCGGGCACATCGTCAATCTCCGCCTTGATGCGGTTGCCCAAGGAGAAGAGCTTGTTCAGGTCGTCGCCGAAGAGCTTGATGGCGATGCCCGCCTTGGTGCCCGAGAGCATGGCGTCGATGCGGTGGCTGATGGGCTGCCCTATCTCGATGTTCGCACCGGAGAGGGTGGCGAGCTTCTGCCGGATGTCTGCCATCAGCTCGTTGCGTGGCCGGTCTTTCAGCTCGAAGGGTGCCTCCAGCTCGGAGACGTTCACGCCCAGAGCGTGCTCGTCCAGCTCGGCGCGCCCCGTCTTACGGGCTACGGTCTGTATCTCGGGGATGGAGAGCAATAGCTCTTCGGCCCGATGCCCCATGCGGTCGCTCTCCTCCAGCGAGATGCCGGGCAGGGAGCTGATGTTGATGGTGAAAGAGCCTTCGTTGAACGGGGGCAGGAAGCTGCGCCCAAGGGTAAAGAAGAGGGCGAGCGTCACCACAAACAGGCCGATGATGCTGCCCAGCGTGAGCCGTCCGTGCGCCAGCACCCAGGTGAGTGCCCGTCCGTACACCCGCTTCATCCAGCGGGCCACGGCCGACTCCTTCAGCTCTTTCTCCTTCCCGTGCTTCGTGCCGCCCAGCAGGTAGGAGCAGAGCACCGGCGTGAGGGTGAGCGCCACCACCGTGGAGGCGAAGAGCGCCACAATAAAGGCGATACCCAGCGGCACCAGCATACGGCCTTCCATGCCGCTCAGGAAGAAGAGGGGCACGAAGCTGACGACGATGATCAGCGTGGAGTTGAGTATCGGCATACGCACCTCCTTGGAGGCGTTGAACACCACCTCGAGGGTGGTGAGCCGCTCCTCGGGCGGCAGCTGCCGATTCTCGCGCAGCCGCTTATAGACGTTCTCCACGTCCACGATGGCATCGTCGACCAGCGAGCCGATGGCGATGGCCATACCCCCGAGGCTCATGGTGTTGATGGTAAGCCCCATGTAGTGCAACGTAAGGATGGAGACGAGCAGCGAGAGCGGCAGGGTGACCAGCGAGATGAGGGTGGTACGCACGTTGGCCAGGAAGAGGAAGAGCACGACGACCACGAAGATGCCGCCCTCGAAGAGCGACTTCTTCACGTTGCCGATGGAGCTTTCGATAAAGCGGCTCTGGCGGAAGATGTCGGTAGAGACCTTCACGTCGGGCGGCAGGTTCTTCTGTAGCTCGCGCAGGGAGGCCTCCAGCTTGTCGGTCAGCTCGAGCGTGCTGGTGGAGGGTTGCTTGGTGACGGTGAGGAGCACAGCGGGCCGTCCCTTCTCCGAGGCAGTGCCCAGCTTGGGTTGCTTGCCGCCCACACGGATGTCGGCGATGTCTTCGAGCTTCACCGGCACGCCGTCCACGCTCTTCACCACGGCCTTGCCCAACTCGTCCGCCCGGGTGGTGGAGAGCAGGCCGCGCACGATGTATTCGTTGGCGTACTCATAGAGCACGCCGCCGTTGGCGTTGAGGTTCATCTCCTGCGTGGCAGCCATCACCTCGTCGAGGGCGATGCCGTAGTGGCGCATCCGTCCGGGGTCAAGCAGGATTTGGTACTCCTTGATGTCGCCTCCCAGCACCGACACTTGCGCCACGCCACCGGTAGAGAGCAGGCGCGGGCGGATGGTCCAGTCGGCCAGCGTGCGGAGGTCGAGCATGGAGGTGGAGTCGGCCGTCAGCCCCACGATGAGCATCTCGCCAAGGATGGACGACTGCGGCCCGAGCGTGGGCTTGCCCACGCTGGGAGGGAGCGACTCGCTCACCACGGCCAGCTTCTCGCTTACGATTTGCCGGGCGAGGTAGATGTCGGTGCCCCAGTCGAACTCCACCCATACCACGGAGAAGCCGTTGGTGGACGAGGAGCGGACGCGGCGCACGCCGGTGGCGCCGTTGACGGCCGTCTCCACGGGGAAGGTCACGAGTTGTTCCACCTCTTCGGCGGCCATGCCGTTGGCCTCGGTCATGATGACGACGGTGGGTGCGTTGAGGTCGGGGAACACGTCGACCTCGGTATGCAGGGAGGTGTATAGCCCCGCTACGGTAAGGAGTATGGCGGCGCAGAGAACAACCAGCCGGTTGTTCAGCGAGTAACGTATTATCTTGTTGAGCATGGGCGTGGCTTAATGTTCGTGAGTATGCGGCGGTATGGCGTTGGTGGCGCTGGCCAGCTTGATTTGGTAAGCGCCCTCGGTGGCTACGTGGTCGCCGGCTTTCACCCCTTTCAGGATTTGCACCTCCCGGCCGTTGTCGGCTCCCAGCGTCACCTCTTGCCGGCGGTAAGCGTCCGGCTCATCCTGCAGGTAGACGAAGAAGGTGCCTTGCTCCTCGACCAATGCCGTGCGGGGCAGGGCGATGGTGTTCTCCACGGGCGAGGAGAGCAGGAAGACTTCTACGTACGACCCTGGGAGGAGGTCGCCCCGGTTGTCGAAGGCGAAGGTGACGGGCACGTAGTAAGAGGCCGTCCCCGCCGTCTTGCCGTAAGAGAGGAGCCTTCCGTTCAGGGCATCCAGCTCATACACCCGGTCATCGTAGGGCGTCTTGAAGTTGGCCGAGCGGATGGTGCGCAAG
This sequence comes from Mediterranea sp. (in: CFB group bacteria), assembly GCA_031261805.1. GTDB lineage: Bacteria > Bacteroidota > Bacteroidia > Bacteroidales > Bacteroidaceae > Bacteroides. The sequence continues at coordinate 1,628 of JAISIX010000134.1, read as the reverse complement.
CAGGGGTAGTACTTCTCCGGCACTTCGGCACGCAGGTTGAGGGTGCGCGTTTGCGTCACCTCCACCAGCGGTTGGCCCACGGTGACGTAGTCGCCCTCTTTCACCAAGATGTTCTTGACGAACCCAGAGATAGGAGCAGCGATTTGCTGTCTCCCTCCCGAATGGTTCTTGGCCAATGCCTCGTAGCTGATACGGGCATTCTCATAGTTCTGTCGCGCCTCGGCAAAGTCCTTCTCGGACACAATCTTGTCCGGCAGGAGCGCCTTCATGCGTTCGTATTCTTTCTTCGAGGTCTCGAAAGCCACCCGCGCGCGCTGCACGGGGTCGCCCTCGGCGATACCTGTCGAAGAGAGGGTGAGCAGGGTTGTGTGCTGGCTCACCGGCATCCCCTCCGTCACTCTCGTGCCGAAAGAGACGATGCCTGCTACCGTGGCTACGGCTACTGCCTCATCGCCCGGAGCGGCCATAATCTGCCCGCTGGTCCGGATGACTTGCCTGAACGGTGTTGCTTTCACTTCGGTCACCTTCACGCCGGCAGCCTTGGCTCGGTCGGCGGGGAATGTCACCTCGTCGGCATGGGCGTTGGCCGCCTCTCCTTCGTGAGAGTGTCCGTCGGTGTCGTGACTTTGTGTACAGCTCTTTCCTGTACTTTTGTTGTGTGTGGCGGTGCTTGCTTCTTCTCTCTCTCCTTCTCGTGGGGTCGACTGGCAGGCACACAGGGTCAATAGTCCCCATACACCTATATATAATAGTAGATGTTTCTTCATGAATAATGATGTTCTTCGTGATAATTACCATAAACGGGCTGGAGGCGCATTTGTACCCATCGGGAGTGGTTGGCAACGTTGCCGCACAGATAGGTAAGGCCGTCCGTCCGACAAAAGGGTCTTCTGTCGGAAGGCAACTACAGTTTTGTAGTGGCCGGACTATCCCCTTGCAGGGGGTGCACGAAGGGGGACGGAACGAAAGGATTCCGTTCCATAGAGTGACTCCTGAAAGACGTAGTCCGGTTTGACTCGTCGTTCGCGGAGCCGGAGTAGGCGCTCAATGAGGACTGCGGTAAACAACGTAAAGAGAAAGATGTACAGGGGCGTTGTATCCGCATGTTCGGAGGGAGTTGGAGAGTAGAAGTGCGTCAAGCAGTCGTCGTTGCAGCATCCATCGTCATCGGACTGATGTTGCTGCGGAGGGCACTGCGCCTCGGCGGAAGCGATGTCGTGCCTGATGCAAATCGTCCCCTCATGATGGTGATGGGGCGCAACAGCCACCATCAACACCAACAGGTTGATGAACAACAGCATCCGTGCTATGCGACGTCTTTTCTTCTGCATCTTCCTTTCTCCTTTTGAATCGGGGACAAAGGTACAGATACTCTATGACATGGGCAAGCAGCCGACTGTTAAATCAAGGCAAGATAGAGTAGTGATTAGTGAGTAGTGAGTAGTGATTAGCGGCGAGTGCTGACTGCGGCGGCTAATCACTCATCACTCGCCACTCATCGCTAATCACTAGACATTATATTGATTTAATTTAGTACTGGAACGGCTTATGTTTGATTCTGAAATTGTGCAGCGCTGCACACGTATGAAGAATGTAGTTCACGAAGTTATTCTTCCTCAATCGACATT
>JAISIX010000082.1 GCA_031261805.1 Mediterranea sp. (in: CFB group bacteria) | reverse complement strand
TTGTTACCCTTGATGCTCATCAGCTTGTCCACCTTTGCCTGCACGGCTTTCTCGGTAGCCACGAACTCGGGCAGGTCGGTCGAGAAGCGGGGAACGGTGATTTGGTCGGACAGGTAGTTTTGCAGGGTGTAGGGCAACACGAAGTAACCGTCGGCCAAGCCTTGCATCAGCGCCGAAGCACCGAGGCGGTTGGCACCGTGGTCGGAGAAGTTGCACTCGCCGATGGCAAAGAGTCCGGGGATGGTGGTCTCCAGCTCGTAGTCGACCCAGATACCGCCCATGGTGTAGTGGATGGCGGGATAAATCATCATCGGGTTCTCGTACGGGCTTTCGTCGGTGATTTCCTCGTACATGTCGAAGAGGTTTCCGTAGCGTTGCTCTACCACGTCCTTACCCAAGCGTTGGATACATTCGCTGAAGTCGAGGAACACAGCCAGCCCGGTGTTGTTCACGCCGAAGCCTTTGTCGCAACGCTCCTTGGCGGCACGGCTGGCCACGTCGCGCGGCACCAGGTTGCCGAAGGCCGGGTAGCGGCGCTCCAGGTAGTAGTCGCGGTCTTCTTCGGGGATATCTTTACCCTTGAGCGTGCCGGCTTGTAGTTTCTTGGCATCTTCCAGCTTCTTGGGCACCCAGATGCGACCGTCGTTACGGAGCGACTCCGACATCAGTGTCAGCTTGGACTGCTTGTCGCCATGCACGGGGATGCAGGTGGGGTGTATTTGCACGTAGGCGGGGTTGGCGAAAGCAGCACCCTTACGGTAGCAAGCGATGGCGGCGCTACAGTTGCAGGCCATGGCGTTGGTAGAGAGGAAGTAGGTGTTGCCATATCCGCCGGTGGCGATAACCACAGCGTGGGCGGCAAAGCGCTCCAGCTTGCCTGTCACCAGGTTCTTGGCGATGATACCCCGTGCACGGCCGTCGATAATCACCAAGTCTTCCATCTCGTAGCGAGTATATAGTTTCACGTTGCCGGCGTTCACTTGGCGGCTCAGGGCGGAGTAGGCACCGAGCAGCAGCTGTTGGCCCGTCTGTCCTTTGGCATAAAAGGTACGCGATACCTGTGCGCCACCGAAAGAGCGGTTGGCCAGCGTGCCGCCGTATTCACGGGCGAAGGGCACGCCTTGTGCCACGCACTGGTCGATGATGGCGTTCGACACCTCGGCCAAGCGGTACACGTTGGCTTCGCGCGAGCGGTAGTCGCCACCCTTCACCGTATCGTAGAAGAGGCGGTACACCGAGTCACCGTCGTTCTGGTAGTTCTTAGCGGCATTGATACCTCCTTGTGCGGCGATGGAGTGCGCACGGCGGGGAGAGTCTTGGATGCAGAAGTTCAGCACCTTGAAACCCATCTCGCCGAGGGAGGCGGCAGCAGAGGCGCCTGCCAGTCCGGTACCTACCACGATGATGTCGAGGCGGCGTTTGTTGGCGGGGTTCACCAGTTTCTGGTGGGCTTTATAGTTGTTCCATTTCTCGGCCACGGGGCCTTCCGGAATCTTAGAGTCTATCTTGATCATAATCTTATTCGCATTTTAATCATTAATCATTTATCTGTACTTAGCAGCCTGTTCCGCAGAACGACTTGAAGTAGAACACCACGATCACCACTGCAAAGCAGAGCACTACGATAGAAGTGTAGATGTTGGAGACGTTCTTCCAGCGGTTAATCCACAGCTTGTTGTTCCAGCCCAGCGTCTGCAGGGCGCTCCAGAAACCGTGTGTGAGGTGAAACCAGAGGGCGCCCAGCCATACGAGGTAGAGCACTACGTACACCGGGTTGGAGAACGTTTGTTGGATGTGATAAACACCGTTGGCGGCATAAGCCAGTACAGCGCTGTCGGTAGCCATGCCCATGTTGTGCATCAGTTCCGGAAGCTGCATCTTGGACCAGAAGTTGACCAAGTGCAAGGCCAGTCCCACTACGACGATAAGTCCCAGTACCAGCATGTTCTGCGAAGCCCACTCCACGTTCTTGGGACGTTCGGTCACCGCATAGCGTTCGCTGCCGCGAGCCGTGCGGTTCTGCATCGTCAGCCAGAAAGCATAGATGATGTGGATGACGAAGAGAGCGGCCAGTCCTAAGGTTCCTACCAGCGCGTACCAGTTGGCTCCCAGGAATTCACAAATCCAGTTGTAACCCTCTGTCGAGATGATTGCAACCAGATTCATCGCCATGTGAAAGGTTAGAAACAGGATAAGGGCGAGACCGGTCACGCTCATCACCACTTTCCTTCCTACAGATGAATTAATTAACCACATAAATGATTGACTTTAAATTATTTAATTGTTAAACTATAGATTCCTATTCTGCGAACTCTTCCGTCGTGCATATCTAAGCGGACACACCTTTAGGAGTTGCAAAAATAGGGGAAATAGATTGATTGAGCAACGAATTAAAGAAATCTTTCTCTAAACAGGGGCAATCGAGGGGGCCTTCCCGCCCCAAATAGCCAGTCATGGTTTCCCTTAGGCTTGAGCAAGCGGTTAGGGCTGTAGTTACCTCTCTATCTCCACCACGTGATAGTACGTGCCGTTGACCTTTCTGCGCCGGGGTATGCCGAGCTTTTGCAGGTAGCGCCCGAAATAGTAAATCTGCTTGGCGGAGACCTTTATCCGGCTCGCCTTCTGTATCCGCATCAGGATGTCGGCCGCCAAGAGCCATTCGCCCTCCTCCTCGCAGTCGGCGGCCCGGAAGTAGACTTGGAAAAGCTGCTCCATGGCGGGCGCCTGCTCAAACTCCCGGTTGGACACCTTCAGGATGGCCTCATCGTCGGCGTCGAGCCAATATCGCTCATTGCGGGAGAGGGCTTCCATGGCCTGCGCGTATAGCTGCCCATAGTCGATGGGACGTTGTACGTCGATGGGGCCTGTCACCTCGATGGCGATGAAGCGTCGACTACCGGAGGTGTCGGTGAGCAGGTCTTTGTGGTTGCTCGTACCGATAAAAGAGGCGTAACGCCGCAGCTGCTCCACCGCCGCGGCATTGGGCTTGCGGGTGTTCACCACGGGCATTTGCAGCACGTTCTTCAGGAAGGCCTGCTGCCGCTCCCCTATCTGGTCGAACTCATCCATGTTGATGAGCAGGAAGCGGGTGAGATACAGCTCCGTGTCACGCTTGCGGCCGAAGTCGACGCTATCGGTATAGTAGGCCTGCAGCTCAGGCGGGAGCAGCAGCCGACAGAAGGTGGACTTGCGATAGGCCTGCGGCCCTATGAGCAGAGGCGCGATGCTGTTGGCAAACCGTTTGTCCATGCGTCGCCAATGGGCCACCATGCTGAGGAACCAACGGCGGAACAAGGCACCCCAATGTGGCTGCTCGCAGGGCACGCGGGCAGCCAGGTCGGCTATGTGGTCGTGCCCGTCCCAAGCGGGCAAGGCATAGAGGTACTCCTCCGCCGGCTGGCACAGGGGTACACGGTCCGAGTGCAGGTAGCGGGCCACATCCTTGTCCCACAGGTTGATGCCCTCATGATGGGCGTTCATCGTGATACTCGCCACGGTACGCTGATCCACAGGACGGAAGCGGAAGTTGAGGCTGTTGCGCTCACGGCACTCCACCTGCGAAGTGAGCGTGTTGAACCGCAGCTCGTAACGTCGCGCCATGAACTCCTCGGTCTGCATCACCAGCCGTTGCTCGGGCTGCAAGCTGCTCTTCCGGCCAAACCCCTCGCCATCGGCATAGACGTTGCGTACCGTCTGCCTGACCAGGAAAAGGTTCTCGGGTGTCAAGTGGTGGGCGCGCGTCCAGTACACCGTCTCCTCCTCGGGGATGCCGGCCTGGAAACAGTGACCTGCCAAGCGAATGAGGCGTGACTGCGGGTCGCGCTCCTCGGGGGTGAGAGCGGCCTCCTCTTCCAAAGCCCGGGCGAAGGCTGCTTCGAAGAGTATCCGCATCGTCCGGCGGCCCTCCTCTTGAGGCATCAACCGTTGCTGGGGCGTGAGCGAACTGGTGAAAGGCGCACGATAGGTACTTGGCCCGGGCATGGTGGCAGGTTGCTTCAGGTAGATGGGCAGTGCGTCGGGGTTGAAGTAAAGGTCGGGGTCCCACGTCCGCCGACAATACTGCGTCAACGTGGGTTCCAACAGCGTGATGTCGAACGGCAACTGCGGCTGGTAGCACTTCACCGCCAGCTGATAGGCGTGCGCATGGTAGATTTCAGCCTCCTCACGAGTGGCTGGCAATCCGCCATCGGGGTAGCTGAAACGTACCCATATCTTCACCGACCGTCCCGATGCGCCGACGAAGGCCAGGTAGGTCTGTGGCAGTTCCCTGGCCAGTTGCCGCACGTCGGCCGCCTCCCGTAGGCCCGACAGGTGGTTGACTTGGAGCATCACCACTCCGTTGTAGGCTGTCATCACCGCTCTTTGTCCCTTGCCTCCGAACACGGCGGCCGGCAACAGCTTAGGCAGCTTCTTGGTATAAGGGCTGGTCACGTTGATGCCCAGCCATGGGATTTCCTCCCGGAGTTTGCTCACGGGCTGTTCCTTGTTCTCTGTCTTCATCAGCTCTACCAGCTGTGATACTTCCAGCGCACGAAAAGAAGCCTCCTCCTTTTTGTCGCATCTAAGTTGTGTTACCTTCATGTAGTTCTTGTTTACACAGTTAATGAATTAGTTTTGATGGCCAAATGTACGGAAAACATTTTAGCCAGCCAAACGTTTTGTGTCACCTACCCCAATTTCCACACGAAAGGATGTACCTTCAGCCTCTCCCCTATGTGTTTTTTATGTTTTGTATTATCACTACTATCATAAAAGCTAATTATAATCTGATAATCAACAGTATAGAACCATGATATTAGGGCATGATAATAGGATGAGAGTAGCGCTATTATCATTTTACAACTTATGTTGTTTAAGAACGCCAAACCACACAAAATCCTGCTTACTATTTTGCAAACTAAACGATAAAGCTTATCTTTGCCACCATGTATAATCCTTAATAACCCTTGAAAGATGAGACCAAACATCGACTACAACACCCTGCCCATCCCCTTTGCCCATTGTGCAAACGCCCAATGCTCGCGGGCCGACCATTGCTTGCGCCGCTTAGCCACCGACCTGATGCCCAAAGAGCGCCTGTTCTACACCGCGATCAACCCCGCCCAGTTTGCCCCTGACGGCGCAGACTGCACCTGTTTCATCGACGACAAGCCCCTACTATTCGCCCGCGGCATGACGCACCTGCTGGACAAAGTGCCACACATCCACGCCAAGAGCATCCGCAACAAACTGATTGGCTTATGGGGCAAGTCGTCCTATTACCGCCGTCAAAAAAAGGAGCAACTCATCAGCCCACAGGAACAAGCATACATACAACGCCTCTTCTTGCGGTATGGCATCACCGAGACGCCCCAGTTCGACGAATATGTGGAAGCCTACGACTTGAAGTAGTAACCGCATAGCGCCAACTGTTCCACCGTGTTGGGAAGAAATTCCCAACGCGTTGGGAAAAAAGTCCCACCGTGCTGGGAAAAAAGTCCCACCGGCTTGGGAAGAAAGTCCCACCGTGCTGGGAAGAAAGTTCCAACGCCTTGGGAAGAAAGTCCCACCGCGTTGGGAAGAAGTTCCCACCGTGCTGGAAAAGAAGTCCAGTCATAATGGGATGGCTTTCCCACTACAGTGGAACTCCCGAAAGCATTAGACACGAATGATATAAGCCTCTAATATCATGGCTAATCGCATATCCCACTGAACACAAGTACATAACCAGAATTAGTGGCAATAGTGACAGTAGAAATGCAAAAACACCGTAGCGGAGAGTTTGATACCGGGTGGGACACTCAAGCAAATTACAATTTCTAAAAATAACGAATTATGCATGAGCGCGATGAGACATTTGCCCCAAAATCACTCTTCACCGCAAAATAATCTCATTTTGTTTGGACGCTAAAGTATTTGACCATATCTTTGTTCTGCGTGCCATACACGCAATAACCTTTTACTAACTAAAAATGCCACTACTATGGTATCATGTGAAACAAAATTAAAAGACCGATTGCTACAGTTGGACAAAACTACCATGTCTTGCAATCTTGACCTCTTGCCTCTGGGACTATTCGGAGGAAAGATGGGGCTTAGTATCTATTTCTTCCATCTCGCTAAAATACAAGGCGATTTCATCTATTGGGACTTTGCAAAATCCTTAATCAAGGATATATATACGTACGCTCCCAAGATGACGAACATAGAGTTCTCCAATGGTTTATCGGGTATAGCTTGGGGGTTCCATTACTTGTTTGAGAATCATTTTGTATCAGGAGATATTAATGACATTTTAAAGGAGGTTGACGACGTTTTATTCCGAACTATCCATCCTGCCTATCTATGGGGCGAAGACACACAGAATAGGTGTGAGTTCTTATGGATACTGTTCTATTATTCTGATAGGCTGAAAACAATTGAAAACCCTGTGGAGAAGAGGTTGATGCAAAAGACCGTTATGACCATCATCAACCACATTGAGGATTTCTTGCCCAAGATTCAATGGGAGCATCCTTTGAGGTTTGATTTAACAAAGAATGACTTGCCACTCTATTTACTTTTGCTACATCGGTTCTACCAATACGGCTTCTTTAATGACAAAATAGAGAAGATTTGGGAGGAGCTATCTCCGTCTGTGCTTTCGTTGACACCAACACTTCATATCAACCGGGTTCATTTGCTCTATGGAATGAGGTCAGTCTTGCAGAGTGCGCAAATCACAGGATGGGCTGCCCATGCGAAATCACTGGAGGAGAGTATCGATCATGAAAGGATACTCAGGAAAGAACTATTGGACAAAAATGTCACATTACGAACAGGTGTTGCAGGATATGCTCTACTGATGTTCTGGCTATATGGCCCTTCGTTTTATTCCTCCATGAAACAACAGCTATTGGATAGAATAGAGGCATCCGAAATTTGGCAGGAGCGCTTCAACCCACAAGCATCTTCTATCAGCAGTAGCTTCGGTTTACTTGACGGATATGTCGGACCCTCTTTGATATGTCACACCTTACTAAATATGTCGGAAACATGAAATATGACCTAACAGATACGACGTTTATGATTCCAGTCAGGATTGACACAATTGAGCGACTGGAGAATTTAGCACAAAGTGTGCAATTCTTATACCATCAATTTGATTGTCACATCATTGTGATGGAAGCCAGTAGATATAACAACGGCTTTATCCGAAGCCTGTTGGGCAACAAGATTAGTTATCTTTATATCGAAGACTTCGACAGTGTATTTTATCGAACGAAGTTCCTCAATACGATGACAGGAATGGTGACCACCCCCTATCTTTCCATTTGGGATGCAGATGTTGTGGTAGACCCCATTCAAATAGTAGATACGATAGAAAAGTTACGAAGCGGAAAGTATCGCTTTGGCATTCCTTACGATGGAACAGCTTATGAGGTTACCGCCATCCTTAGAGAACAGTTTATATCGGACCCAAGAATTGAACTATTGCACCAGCTTCGCACAAAGATGCCTGTCATGTATGGGATACGCCTGTCGCGTGGTGGAGCCGTTTTCGTCCAAACAGAAACATATAGAAAGACAGGCATGGAGAACATAGCCTTCTATGGCTGGGGAGCAGAAGATGCCGAACGGATTGGCAGATGGCACGCCTTGGGGTATGACATTTATGCAGCCGAGGGCGTATTATATCATTTGACCCATCCACGAGGAAACAATAGCCAATTCTCCCGCAGCAGCCAGTCAGAAAGCTCCGACGCAGCCCTATTTGCCACAGCCATGAAATCCGTAGAGGAATTCTATTGCAGTAATATTTAAACCCAATTTCATTAATATAAACATGAAGAAAGTTGTATTAAACTGGATGCCCCCAGGGATGATTGAAATGCCCTCGCCTTCCATGTCCATTCTAAAACAATATCTTGGCTCCAATGGATACCCTGTAGAGGTAGCCTACTGGAACATAAAGCTGAACTCGCTAATGGCTGAATTTGTCTGGCAAGGTGATAACTCTTTTGCTAACAATGAGTTCGATGCGGAACTATTGTTCTACAATTACTTGGCAATTAAGAGCAAGGATGCCACTGTATACGCCAGAATCAAAGCGATTCTAATATCAAAAAAACCACAGTATTTAGCGGAAGGCAGCTATGTCTTTAACCGACACATGGAAACTTATGCTAAAAAACTGGACAAGTTTATCGATGAGCAAATTGACAGTATGGACCTTGATGACGCCCTGTGCATTGGAATGTCGGTGAATCTGTATCAATGGATATGTTCTTCTATCATTGCTCGGAAAATCAAGGATAGAAGAAGAGATATTCCAATCGTTATTGGAGGCATTGGCACAAAGGAGTCAGCCATTAGTTTCTTAAATTCTTTCGAACAATTCGACATTGCCTTATGGGGAGAAGGCGAGGCTTCTTCTTTGAAGTTGGTCGACTGCCTTGATAAGAACAGCCTTGAACTATTACCGACTATTCCTAATATTGCATATCGAGATGGTGATATAGTTGAAACATCGAATGAGGTCAACCATACTTATATTGATTTGTCCACCAAAGAAGTTCTACCCGACTTTGAAGACTATTTCGCCCAAATGTTTTCAAAGGATAGCTATTACACCAAAGACGCGGTTTCTCTGTTTGTAGAGAGTAGTCGCAGCTGCCACTGGCGAAGATGTCAATTTTGCTATCTTAATACAGGCTACAAATACCGCTTAAAGTCTATCCAAACAATTGACGCAGAGATACGGGAGGCTATAAATAAGTACCACGTTCACAGCTTTAACTTCCTCGACAACGACCTAATAGGGAATGATATGGAGCGATTCGACTCGCTCTTGAATACCCTTATCGCTATCAAGGATGATTATCCAAGATTCCGAATTGGACTGGCTGAAATCATCACGAAGGGGATAGAGGCCTCCTACATCCGAAAAATGGCAATGGCTGGTTTTGTACATGTGCAGATTGGTTATGAATCGGCAAGCAATGCCATTTTAAAAAAGATCCATAAGAAGAATACATTTGCGTCCAATCTGCTTTTTATCAAATTCGCCTCCAAATACAACATTGCTGTTGGCGGAGTGAATATTATCAGGGGACTGCTCGAAGAGACGACAGAAGATATCCTTGAAGCGATAGAGAACCTCCATTGCCTAAGATTCTTTTTCAAGGGGGGACTCTTTAGGCACTCTATGACCAACTTGGGCGTGATGCATTCCAGCAGATATTACAATGCCGTAAGTGGCGACAACGATAAATTCAAGTTCAACACTATATTGGAATACCTTCTTCCACAAGGGTATATCAAGCAGGAAGAGATTGACAAATGCACCATCATAGAAAAGATGTGTTGTGATACAGAAAAGATGTGGGATTGCTTTTCTGCCGTAGAAGCCTATTATTTGAAGAACCAACGTACATATCAAATGTTTCGCCTTGACGCATTACTGCTGTACCAAGAGCGACTGAACAACGAGATTGTCAATGAGCTGGAAATAGAATATTCTTCTTTGGAGTATCTAATCTTAGAAAACTCAAACAAGAGTATCCTCGAATTTTCAAAGCTAACGGAGCTGATGAGCGACAAAGGATACAAAGACATGCTCGACTGTGAATTGTGTAACATCCTTGAGAACATGAAGGACGAAGGACTTATTTATACCCCTTCGGACTATTCTGAACTCATTGCTATCGTAGATATTGACTCCGCAATATAGAGTATTCACCTTAAATTATTGTTTTATGCGAAAGGTTACATTTACCCTATTGGCTCTCTGCCTTTTCGGCCTGCCTATCCACAGCCAAACGAAGGCGGAAACAGAAGTGCGCACGCTGATAAAAGCGAAGGACTTTCTTATGTTGCAACATCGCTATGCCGATGTTAAAGACAGCTTACCTCCTTTGCTGAACACGATAACAGAGGCATACTTGGACTACGCTTTTAACAGACCCGCGCAAAGCATCGAGAAAATAAACTCGCTGATGGAACATCATCAACAAGACTTAGACTGGTGGGAAGAGCTGCTCCCCTTGGTAATGCTATGGTCGGAACAGCTATCTATCGTTGGGAGATACGCCGAATCGGCCGACATACTACAGGCGATGTTGTCGCAACTGAGGACAGTGGACTTTCCCGTTGAGGGCCTCAATAAGGCGATAGAAGTCATAGCGTCGTTTCATCGACAATCTGAGGCGCTACGCCACACCCCGCCAATGACTATCAGAAGACTGCTAACAGGCAGTAAAAAAGTGCGGATGACGATGGATGTGCCGCAGACAAAGATTGGCTGGATGGTTCCTGTTACAATAGGAAATATCAAAATGGACTTCCTACTTGATACCGGGGCGGCAGTGAACCTTATGAGCAACAAAGATGCAAAGAGACTCGGAGTGCGCATCATGGCTGATTCTATTCTTGTTGGGGGAATGGGCGGACTTGAACTTATGCAATTAGGAATTATTGATACCCTACGAATAGGGAATGTTGAATGCCTCAATTCGTTGGTATGGATCACATACAACGAGGGCATTCTGCCCAAAATAATCAGAGACAGTTTGGGCTTTGACACAGGACCCATATTAGGCATTGAAATTTTACGCTCTTTAGGGAATGTTGAGATTTCGCCTAGAAAGCACACTGTCTGCTTCCCCAAACCAGTCGCTGCAAGCACAATGGGAACCACCTCCAATATGATGTTGGTAGAGCGCTCACCACGTATCGAAGCACATCATAATCAAACCCGCTTACTATTAGCCTTGGATTCAGGCCTATCTATGTCTGCTTGTATGAAGGCAGACTCTGTAAACAGGTATATGAATTTCGTCAATACACCACAAACGGAAGAGAGACTGCGTTTGGGTGGTATTGGTGGAATAAAAGGTGCAAACTTAGAAAAGCTAGCAGATTTCCCTCTAAAAGTATCAAATAAAGAAGTTAAAATAGAGAACGCTTATGCAGAAGCTGGCAAGTACGATTACGATGGTCTTTTGGGTCTACATTACTTTAATAGAATGGACAAAATTATATTCGATTTTAAAAAGATGACTTTCACTGTAAAATAGCAATAACATGGACAATTGGTTGACAGTAATCATTCCATTTAGGAACGAAGGCATTGAAGTTCACAACACAGTGAAAAACATAAAAGAGAGTGCTGGACAAGAGCTTGACATCATTTTAATTAATGATGGTTCGGATGACGAATACGACTACCTCGACGTAGCTTTGCGATTCCATGCAGAATACCTTGAACATGAAAAGAGTGTTGGGGTCGCAGCTTCGAGGGAGCATGGCATTGAGCTATGTAAAACATCTCATTTCCTCCTTCTTGACGCACACATGAGGGCTTTCACTCCCAACTGGGCAACAAACCTTAAAGTGGAGATAGAGAAAGACCAAAGAGCCATTTATTGTTGCCAAACGGTAGCTTTAAATCAAGAAGGCGAATTAATTAGTAACGACATAAAAGGAGCTGGAGTTAGAATACATCTAAAAGACCTTTCTTACGAATGGTATAAAATAAGCCAATCTTCGGATGAAACGGTAGCAGACATCCCATGCGTAATGGGAGCATCGTACGCTTCCAACAAAAGTTACTGGAAGTTATTGCATGGCCTAAAGGGACTTCGTTCGTATGGATTTGATGAACAACTGATAAGCATTAAGGCCTTTTTAGAAGGAGGGACATGTAAGTTGATTAAGACCATAACTTTTGGCCACATTTTTAGAGAAGTAAAGGATGTCCCCTATAGCATTAATGCCATTGAATGCATTTTCAACCAGCTCTATTTAGTTGAGATTCTGTATCCATGGGAAGCGAAGCGAGACTTCTTTAGACAGCTAAAAGAGCATTATGGGAATGAACGAGTTACATTGGCAGTCACAGAATTGATAAAGGTGAAGGAGGAAGTGCATCAGGAGAAGTCGTACTATGATACAATCTTCCATAGGACTTTCGAGGAACTTTCTATATATAGCAACGAAATACCACAGACATACCCATCGCTAACTTCCGACAAAGATATTGCAACCAAATATTTGAAAACTCGATGACTATTTTATAGGCAATCCGGAATTGCAGCAATATATGTTTCACAAAAAAGTATCATTATGAAGAAGAAAACAGATTTTACTTTGGAAGAAAGGATTCTGAAGTTGGACAGACTATCAATGTCTGATCAAAAAAGTTTATTAGGTGGAAGTGATGGCGTAGGAATTGATTCGACAACCGTATCTCTTCCTCCAACGCCACCACCTCCAAAACCTGTTACGTTTCCACCACCCAAACCACCTAAAACATCTCCGATAAATATTGGAATTACACCCAGTAGCGCTACCGTCGGAATCCCTGTTAGGTGGCCATAGTCGTTATTATCAGAGGGGTGTCATTTATTCCTCTCCGTAGGAGAATGGCACCTCTCGATTGGCTTTCAGAAAGTCTTTCGATGCAAATATGCGACATGATAAGATTCAAAATCTCGTATGGTAAGGAGTAGAAACACTATCCTTTACCTATCTTAACCACAGAACAAAATGTCATGAGAAAAATAAGAAATGATACGTCCATAGAGGCGACAACAGAACTTCGTGAGCAAGCAATAAACGCCATCCAATACTTACTGCACCGCAACTTAGCCGATGCAAAGGTGGACTCGTTACTTTCGCAATGCACGTTCCTCCACTTCGATGAGGCGGACTCGTTGACCTCGGAAGAAGAGGAAGGGATGAGGGACCCGAACATAGACCAACTCTCCATCTATATATTATTGGAGGGAGCTTGTATCTACTACCACTATCCGTCGGTATCTACCTCGAAAACGATGGTAGGCTTCGCTGTGCGAAGTGGTACCCTCCTACATACCTATCCGACCGTACTAAACAGGTCCGAGATTCAATGTGTGAAAGAAAGTAGCATTCTCCGGCTTCCCTTAAAAGCTCTCAACAAAGCCTACGATGAAGAGTTAACCAAAATGCTTTTCGAAATCTACTCGGAGGCATTGCTTGATGCTTGTGCATTCAACCGAAAGAAATGGAACGTAAGGCTTAAATTCATGCAAGAGGAGGGCCTATTGCCCTACCTGCCTGAGGAGACCATCGCCCATTTCCTAGGTGTCAACCGAAAATCGTTATATCGGGCAAAGGTACTAACTTTACACGGCTATGACTAATACAACTGAAGATAGAACAATCAAGCAACTATTGGATATGGTGGCAAGTGACTATAGTCGCAATTCCATCCTTTTGCTCGATTTTAAGACAAAGCAAGTCCTGTATGCTTCCCCAGAGCATATATTATTCGGGGACGATTCGGTACAAAGTATTGAAAAGAGAGTGTTTGATAAGCTTCTCGGCATGTTTCAACCCCAAGGTGTCCCAACATTTGCCCAAAGGGTGCAACACGTACGTCGCATATATTATAATTTACCCATCGAAGAGCGGCACAGGAGCGTTATCGAACTTTCGCTACAGATGAAAGACCGGCATGGCATTTCCAATTGGATTAGTGTCTTGCTGCGCCCTATATCGTTCACCAATGATGGGCGAACAGAAATAGCAATCACCACGGCATCCTATTCCCTTTCGCCCTTTCACCATCTTGCATACATACGCAACTTGGAGAATCGGACGGAGTATATATTGGGCGACAAAGGGACATGGGAAAAGATTTACTACGAACCTCTGGACTCCCGAGAGCTAAGCACCTTACGACTTACAGCACAGGGATATGTTAATAAAGAAATATCCACGCAAGTAGGCTTGACAGAAAGTTACGTGAAGAAGATAAAGAAGAGCGCATACGCCAAGCTACATGCCGCCAACATCAATGAGGCTATTAGTGCGGCCTTTCGGATGCATGTGCGCTACTTCTAACTGGGTATCAATGGGAGAGCCTACCTGAAAAGCGGAACGAATAGCGAAAGCTGCCACTCACGGAATTTACCTGACTTTACAAATGAGTTCTTGATGGCATTGGTCAGACCATGCTTGTATTTTACCGCCACTTCAACCGGTCCAAAATCATAGCCAAGCTTCCCTACCAGTGGCAGATGGAATTTCAAGTTTGTCTCTTTCTCTTCTTGGGCGAAAACATACGTTGGTTCAACGCCAACTCCTATATTCAACCCTTTCCATAAGGAACAATTGGCCATGCCACCCAGCGAAAGGTGATAAAACGTCCTGCCACCCGTATGGAGGAAACCCCATCCATTGTAATAATCCACATCCGAATAGGCGTATTTAGAGCTTTGGAAACGAACACCTATCATTGGATTCACATCTATAAAAAAATGCTTGGATAAGATGGGCCGAATCCGGAACTGGTATCCAACGGCCACACTTGCTTTGTAGTCTATGTCATTGAGTGGAAACGAATAGAAGTATTGGGCAGATGTATGACCGACACCCCCTTCTATCATAATACCCGATTGCAAGGTGCGTTGCGCATGGGTGAAAGTGATAGCACAGCACAGCAAGCCACATAACACGATTAGTTGTTTCATTGTTTATAGCTAATTATAAAGTTAAAGACAGGCGCTATCTACCTTAAAGCAATGGTGCTTGAAGTGGATAGCGCCCTATTGATTAGATATCAATCTGGAAATAATGTTTCGTATCTCCTGTTCCTCTGAATGTCACATACATAACGCCAGTGAGTCGCTGACCATATTTTCTCGCAAGCAAGTAGTCATGAGACGACCGTCCTTCTTTTGACTCTTCATGAAACGTAGGTGTCGTCCCCAAAGACGTTCTTGAGCTATAGTTATACCACTTTTTTAAGAACCCTTTTTTCCTAAAGCAGACTTCTATCACAACCTCTTGCAATACGGCAGCCGTGCTTCCATTACGTGTTTTTACATTTACCCATATTTTGCGTTTCTTGTTATCCGAATAGGTCGTTGGGAGTGAGTTTAAAGGATAAGCAGCTCGCGTTTGGATATTCTCGGCAGGCGGTGTCACCCCCAACTGAACTAACTGTTCATAAGAATTAATATCTTTCATGTTTAACCGTTTGCCATCAATAAAAACCTCACCTTTCGTATTTACCAGCTTGGCTATTTCAACGCTACTAACCGGCAAATAGGCCGAATAATCATCTCCATATTCAGGAAAATATAAAGAAGAATACTTCTTCTTAAACGCCTCATATCCACCCTCAATATCGTAGTATTGCTCTGCTTCTTTCATTGCAGCATCATATTCATCATATAAAGAATGGAAATCCCTACTTGCCAATAAAACCGTTCTTGTAGGAATGGGTATCTCATCCCGAACGTCTATCGGTTTCTCATAAGAAGCTTCTTCCAATTTGCGAACAGCATCGTAAAAAGCATCCATAGATTCAAATACTAAAGCATCGCCCTGCTTTTTAAAGGTAATCCCCAGATCTTCACAATCAATGGGTGTAACAGCACTTTTGTCCGATTGGTCCAGAGTGACATCCTGTTCTATACTCTGAGAGCAAGAACCTAACATAAGCACTAAACATAAATAACTAAGCTTTCTCATTGTTCGATGTTTTTAAATGAATAATAAATATCCTGTGCACAGATGAATTCGGTACAAATATAACCAGCTTTCATCAATGATAGATAGGAGCCGGTGGTAACTATAGTTACCTGTCCATCAACCAATATAGATACAACGCGAGATGTACGACTTCCTGTTTTCAAACATGCTATTTTATTTGGCAACAGCGCTGATAAAGAATAACTTTGCAACGATTTACAAGCCCAACAACAACTTATTAATATACTAACATGAAGAAATTACTACTTACAGGAGCATTATTCCTTGCTTTTGCAGGATGCTCAAACCGTGCGAAAGAGAGCAACAAGGCAACCTTCGAAAAATACTACGGCGTTAACCTTGAGAGATGCGTCGACGCAATGAGGTTGAATAAAAACATCGACTCTATCACCGCAGCAGAGGTATGCTCTTGCATGATTCATCGGATATACGAAATAGATTCAACAGCGTTATCCATGAATGGAGAAGAAGTGACTACTTTAGTGCGCAAACACGCTGCGGAACTGAAGGAGTGTCTCGAAGTAAACTAATTGGCTTAGGCAAGGTCTATGCCATCGGTCCTTAATGACTTTCTTTTAGGCACGAATTTCAAGACTCGTTTCATGGATATTTGCGGGAGAGCTAAATAATCCCTACATTTGCTGGTGCATTCAGTTAAATCAATTGTCTCATGAAACAGACCTTTCCGCATACACCCGGCCCTATCGGAGTGTTTGACTCCGGCTATGGCGGGCTGACCATCCTCGACGAGATACGCCGTGTACTACCCCAATACGACTACCTCTACTTGGGTGACAATGCCCGCACGCCCTACGGCACACGATCCTTTGAGGTGGTGTACGACTTCACCCGTCAGGCGGTGGTCAAGCTCTTCGAGATGGGATGCCACCTCGTGATACTGGCCTGCAACACCGCCTCGGCCAAGGCACTGCGCAGCATCCAACAGAAAGACCTCCCCCTGCTCGACCCCGCCCGCCGCGTGCTGGGCATCATCCGCCCCACGGCAGAGTGCATCGGAGGGGTGACCACAAGCCGCCACGTAGGCGTGCTGGCTACCGTAGGCACCATCAACTCACAGTCGTACCCGCTGGAGATTCATAAGCTCTTCCCCGACATCGTAGTGAGCGGCGTGCCCTGCCCGATGTGGGTGCCGCTGGTGGAGAGCAACGAGGCCACGGGCGAAGGGGCCGACTACTTCGTCCGCAAGTACATCGACCAACTGCTGGCCACCGACGAGCAGATAGACACCGCCATCCTGGGCTGCACCCACTATCCGCTACTGCTGCCCAAGATACGACGGTATATGCCCCCCGCCATCCGCTTGGTGGCGCAAGGAGAGTATGTGGCCAACAGCCTGCTCGACTATCTCCGTCGCCACCCCGAGATGGAGACACACTGCACCCGTGGCGGCTCCTGTACCTTCTACACCACCGAGGCGGAGGAGAAGTTTACCGAGTCCGCCTCCCTCTTCCTGCACCAGCCCATCAAGGTACAGCATATCTCGCTCGAATAAATGTAGGGGATAAATAGGAGGTGCATTGTTTTTTGCGTACATTTGTGACGCAACCACTAAAAAGCATGGATTATGAAAGAAGAAGAAGACCGCAGCAAATCAGTAGAAGTATTCTCCGGCTCTCCGTGGGAGGCCGAGATTATCAAAGGACTCTTGGAGAGCAACGGCATTCGGTGCGTCATCAAGGATGGCATCTTGGGTACGTTGTCCCCCTACATCGCTCCCGCCGTTTCGGTGCTCGTCACCGACGAGGAGTACGAGGTCGCCCGCAACATTGTGCAATCTCGCGAAGATAAGACCGGCGAATGAAACCCTCCTTTACCCGCATCGCCGTCAAGGTGGGCAGCAACGTGCTGACCCGCGCTGACGGCACATTGGATGTCACCCGCATGTCGGCACTGGTCGACCAGATTGCCGACCTGCACAAAGCCGGCGTGGAAGTCATCCTCGTCTCCTCGGGAGCCGTCGCTTCGGGCAGGAGCGAGGTACGCCCGGGCAAGCGCCTCGACAGCGTAGACCAGCGACAGCTCTTCTCCGCCGTGGGGCAGGCCAAGCTCATCAACCGCTACTACGAGCTGTTCCGTGAGCACGGCATCATCGTGGGGCAAGTGCTCACCACGAAAGAGAACTTCGGCACCCGCCGCCACTACCTCAACCAAAAGAACTGCATGACGGTGATGCTCGACAACGGCGTCATCCCCATCGTCAACGAGAACGACACCATCTCCGTGAGCGAGCTGATGTTCACCGACAACGACGAGCTGTCCGGCCTCATCGCCTCCATGATGGA